>CAYPOX010000108.1:0-9088 GCA_964412525.1 uncultured Caulobacterales bacterium | reverse complement strand
GTCGACGTGGCGATCGATGAGCTGCTGCAGGCGACCGGCCAGATCGACGACGCCTTCTTCCTTCCGCCGAAACCAAAGTGCGAGGTCCTTTTCAGCAGGGCCGCCGATCAGAACCGGTCGGACGCCCTCCTTCATGGATGCGCGCGCAACCGCTAGGAAGCGTTCCGCCGGCCAGCGCTTTTCGGGCCGGTGGGGCGAAGACCCAGGAACGAGAAGGGCGTAAGCGCTGTCCAGACCGAAGTTCTTCGGGTCGGCCGCCATGCGCCCGGCGCGCGCGTCGCGCGCCCAACTTAGATCCGGCACGGGCGCCTGGCGGGACGTGTCGAGCCCGGCGGACCGCAATTGGTCGAGCAAGCGCTCGCAATCATGGCTCGTCAGATCGCGACCCCGATGCGGATGGGAGCAGAACGGCGCGACGCCCGACCATTTCGGCGGGACCGGCCCAAGGACGAAATGCAGCATGCGCGTGCGGTCATTGTTCTGGAGATCGTAGACCATCTGGAACCGAGTCCGGCGCAAACGCCGCACCAGGCGACGCCAACCGGCTCGGTCGTGCGGTCGACCGTCGTCCCAAACCGCGTCGAAATGAGGCGCAAGGCCCATCAGCCGGGCATAGGGGTCGCTGGTGAGCAGGGTGATCGCCGCGTCGGGATGCGCGCGGCGGATCACGCGGCACGCCGGATCGGCCTGCACCATGTCCCCAAGCGCGCCGAGCTTGATCACCAAGACACGCCTCGGCGGGCTCGTCACGCGACGGCCTCATAGATGGCGAGGGTCTTTGCGCACATCGCCTCCAATGAGAAGGCGCGCGCCCGAAGCCGGGCCGCCGCGCGCATGGCGTCTCGTTCGGCGTGGTTCATCGTGATGAAACGGTCGAGCGCCGCGGCGAGCGCGCCGCTGTCGCCCGGCGGAACGAGCAAACCCGACTCCTCGTTTTGAACGGTCTCCCGCGCGCCGCCATGATCGCTCGCCACCAACAGCTTGCCCATCGCCTGCGCCTCCACGGCGGTTCGTCCAAACGCTTCCGGTCGCACTGAAGGCGCTGCGACGATATCCGCCCAGGCAAACGCCGCGGGCGCGTCCGCAAGGTGGCCGACGATGCGCACGCAGTCCGCCAATTCCAAGCGCGCGATCTCATCATTGAGCCACCGGGCGTAGCTCTCCCGTTCTTGGGCGTGACCCGCGAAAATGGTCTCAAAGCGCGGCGCCCCGGTCGCGCGCCATGTCGCCAACGCCTCAAGCATCAGGCCATGGCCCTTCCAAGCCGTGAGCCGCGCGGGCAACAGGATGCGCCAAGGTCGCGCGCCGCTTTCCGCCGCCGGCGCACCCCAATAGCGATGCACCAGCGCGATCCGCTCTGGGGACACGGCGTCGGGGTCGAAACGTTTCAAATCGACGCCGCGCGGCACGACCTCAAGGCGCGGCGCGCACCAGGGATAGAGCGCCAGAATACGATCCGCCGTGAATTGGGAGTTGGCGATCACGCGGTCGCCGCGCGCCATGACGGAATTGTACCAACGCTTGATCGGTCCGTTCGCGCTGTAAGCGCCATGATAGGTCGTGACGAACGGCTTTCGCTCGGCGCGCGCCGCGCGCAGGGCGCTCCAAGCCGGCGCACGCGACCGGGCGTGGACCACGTCGATCCCGTGGGCGTGGATCAGCCGGCGGAGCCGTGCGACGTTCCGGGCCATCATCCAAGGATTCTTGGACTTGTACGGCCCGATCGCCACCTGGCCGCCGGCCGCTTCAATGTCGTCGGCCAAACGCCCGCCCGCCGCGGCCACCACCGCGCGGCCGCCCGCAAGCGCGACCGCGCGCGCGACGTCGGCGGCGGTGCGCTCCGCGCCGCCGGCGTCCAATTCCGGGATGACTTGCAGGACATTCAAGCTCATGGCAGGGCGATGTGATGGATCTTGAAACGCAATTTCTCTTAGGACCTGAAGGACGTCGTCTCGCATACAAGGCCAACGCCGGCGAGGGAACGGGCCTCATTTGGCTGGGTGGGTTCCGATCTGACATGTCCGGCGGCAAAGCCACGCGTTTGCACGCATGGGCGCAAACGGCGGGACGCCCCTTTCTCCGCTTTGACTATTCCGGACACGGCGAGTCGGACGGCGATTTCGCGGACGGCACGATCGGCGCGTGGATCGCGGACGCTTTGGCGATGTTGGATGGTCCCGCGGCGGGCGCGCGCCGGATTCTGGTCGGATCGTCGATGGGCGCATGGATCGCGCTTTTATGCGCGCGGGCGCGGCCCGATCAGGTGGCGGGCCTTCTCCTCATCGCGCCCGCCCCGGATTTCACCGACGACCTCATGTGGGAGCGTTTCCCGAAAGCCGTGCGCGCGGAGATTGAAACGAAAGGCATGTGGTTTCGTCCCTCGCCCTATGACGACGGCCCCTATCCGATCACGAAGCAGTTGATCGACGAGGGTCGCGACCATCTGATCTTGGAGAAGGGTCTTTCCTTCGCGGGGCCTGTGCGCATTCTACAAGGCATGGCGGACGAAGACGTGCCCTGGCGGCATGCGCTTCGTCTGATCGACGCTTTGGAGGCGGCCGACGTTCAAATGACCTTGGTGAAGGACGGCGACCATCGGCTGTCCCGCGACGCGGACCTGGATCTCTTGGAGGCCTCGGCGGGCGCGATCTGCGGGACGGTCGACGCGCGCTAACGTCGCTTATTGGGAAAGGCTAACGCCTCCAAACCCTCACGATAGCTCGGATAGTTCAGACGAACGCCCAGTTCATATTTGATGCGCTCGTTCTTCACCTTTTTACATTCGGCGTAAAAATCTTGCATCATCGGCGAAAGATCGACCAATTCGATCGATTGCAACGGCGGGGGCTCCATTTTCAGAATTCGCGCCGCGTGAGCCACGACGCGCTCGCCGGATTCCGGAAGATCATCCGCAACATTGTAGACCGCTCCGGGATTTGGCTTGGCGATCGACGCCAAAAGGACGCGCGCCAAGTCGTCCACATGAATGCGATTGAAGACGTGATGGGGCGCGCTGATGCGTTTCGCCGTTCCTTTTTTCAATTGAACCAAAGCGTTGCGCCCGGGCCCGTAAATGCCGGCGATCCGGAAGACGTGAAGCGGCGCGCCGGCCTGTGCGCATTTCCGCCAAGCCCGCTCCGCCGCGAGGCGTCGGCGACCATGGGCGGTGGTCGGTTGAGGCGGCGCATGCTCGTCGATCCATTGGCCGTTGCGATCCCCATAAACCGACGTCGAAGAGAGATAACCGATCCATTCCCGCGAGGCGGCGCGTTCTTGAAGCTCCTCGCCATAGGCGGTCATCAACGGATCGCCGAAACTGTCGGGCGGGATGGAAATCAGCCAATGGCTAGCTTGCTCCAACAGATCGGCGGGAACGGGCGCGTCCTGATCGAATTTGACCACTTCGAAGCCATGCTCGCGCAGTTGCGCCGCGCGTTCCTCGGTGCGCGTCGTGCCGATGACTCGCCATTTTTTCTCCATCAGGCGACGGGCCACCGCCCGCGCTGTGTAACCGAGCCCGAAACACAATAGGTTCCCCGCCATGTTCGCCTCGCCCTCGCTCTTGCTGGTCTTGGTCTTAGGGGCCATGTCGCCGTCAACGCCCGCTGGCGCCTTTGACGCTGCAAAACGCTACGACACATGTTTGTTGCGAATCTATGAAGATCCGCAAATCGCGTTGGAGTTCGCGCGCGGCTGGATGCAATTGGGCGGCGGCGCGCCGGCGGCCCATTGCGCGGCGCTCGCCTTGATTGAAAGCGGACAGGCCGACCGGGGGGCCGAGGCGTTGGAGACCGTGGCGCGACGTCCGGATGCGGGCGACGCGATGATGCGTGCGCGGCTTCTTGATCAGGCCGCGGCGGCGTGGACGACGGCTGGTCAGCCGAAAAAAGCGCTTGGAACCCTCGATGCGGCGATTCGGCTCGCCCCTGACGATCCGAGCTTGTTGGTCGAGCGGGCGCGGGTCTGGGTCTTGATCAGCGAATGGGAGAAGGCGGCGGCCGACGCCGCCGCCGCCGCGGCGCGCGATGCGGAGATCCCCGAAGCCTGGACGATGTTGGCCCGCGCGCAATGGGCGCTCGACCGCCGTTCCGCGGCGGTCGACAGCCTCCAAAAAGCTTTGGCGCTCGATCCGGACGACGTGGCCGCGCTCCTTTTGCGCGGAGAGATGCGTCAAGCGGGCGTTTTGGCGGACTGAAGCCCCCATTCTTCGCGAACCTGCGGATCGCGCTCCAAATTGAGGCGCTGCGTGCGCTCGGCCTCAAAAGCCTCCGGGGTCAACAGACGGCGGCAGGCCCAGACCGCCGCTCCGCGCACCAAGGCGCTCCCGTCGTCGAGCCGCGCGCGCGCCGCCTCAGTCAGGGCGTGTCGACCCGACGCCCCAATGGCGTAAAGGACATTGCGCACGAAACGGTCCCGCCCGATCCGCTTGATGGGAGAGCCCGCGAACATCTCTCGGAAGGACGGCTCGTCCAGCGCCGCCAGCGCGTCCAGTCTGGGCGCCTGCAATTCGACGCGTGCGTGAAACGCGGCTTCCTGCGCCGTTTTCGCGAATTTGTTCCAAGGGCAAACGGCGAGGCAGTCGTCGCAGCCATAGATTCGGTTTCCGACCGCTTCGCGAAATTCAAGCGGCCACGGGCCCTTATGCTCGATGGTCAGGTAGGAGAGACAGCGCCGGGCGTCGAGTTCGTAGGGTGCGGGAAACGCATCGGTCGGGCACACGTCCAAGCAGGCCCGACAGTTTCCGCAATGATCGGTTTCGCGGGCGTCGGCGGGGAGCGCTTCATCGAGATACATGGCGCCCAGAAACAGCCAAGATCCCCAATGGCGGCTGACGAGATTGGTGTGTTTGCCGCGCCATCCCAAGCCGGCCGCTTCCGCCAGCGGCTTCTCCATCACCGGCGCGGTGTCCACGAAAACCTTCAATTGGCAGCCGAAGCGATGGGCCACGGATCGCCCGAGGCGTTTCAAGCGTTTTTTTAGGACGTCATGGTAATCCGCGCCTTGCGCATAGACGGACACGACCCCGTGCTCCTTTTCGGAAAGTCGCGTCATCGGATCGATCGCCGGACCGTAATTGGCGGCCACCATGACGACGCTGCGGGTCTCGGGCCAAAGCGTGCGGGGGTCGCCGCGTTCATCAAGGCGGCGCGCCATCCAGTCCATGGCGCCGTGGCGCCCCAAAGCGACGAACCGCGCCAAGGCCGAGCGGGCGTCGGCGAGTTCCCCTGGCGCGCAAACGCCGACGGCGTCGAAGCCAAGCGCTTTCGCCTCGTCGAATAGAAAACGTCGCTTCTCGTCGGGTTCAGAAATCCGGGTCGTCATAGTGAGCCGGCGGTCGAAGTCCCGCCATCCGATCCTTTAACACGGCGCGCATGGACGGGCGCGATTTGACGCGCGCATACCACTCCTTGGCCGCCGGGAAACTGGTCCAAGGCGCGTCGCCCAGATAGTCGACGCAAGACAAATGCGCCGCAGCCGTGACGTCGGCCACGGTGAACCGATCCCCCGCGAGCCAGTGGCGGCGCTCTGCAAGATAGCTGACATAATCCATGTGCCATCGCACATTGGCCAATCCGGTCTTGATCCGCGCCAGATCCGGCGCGCCGAGGCCGCGCAGTCGCTTCTCGACGCGCTCAAACAGAAGGTTGGCGCCCACCTCCGCATTAAACTTGATCTCGAACCAACGGGCCACGCGACGGGCCTCCGCCCGCCCGGCCGGGTTGGTCGGCAACAGAGCGGGCGCCGGATAACGCTCCTCAAGATACTCCGCGATCACGTCCGCCCCGCATATGACGATTGACGCGCCGCCGGCTTCCATGGCGTCGTCGACGAGGATCGGCGGCGATCCGGTCGGATTGAGATCATAGGCGGTCTCGTCGGGACGCCACGGCCGCAACTCGCGGAGCTCGCACTCCAAACGTTTCTCCGCCAACGCGATGCGCGCCGCGCGGCTGAAGGGATCGAAGGGGTGGTGGTGCAGGACGCGCATGATCCGCCGAAAAACTCGCCTGCTCTTGGCTTACGCGTCCCGTTCCGCGCCGTCCAATCGCCCTATGCGGCGGACTGGGTCGGCAAATCGTCCAGCGCCATCGCTTCGGGATGATCGTCCGCCCATCCAAGCGGGTCTGGATGGATGAAAACCTCCGCCCCCGGAAACGCGACTTTCAGCCGGCGTTCGATCTCGAGCGCGATGTGATGGCTCATGAGAAGCGTGATGTCCGGATCCATTTCGACGTGGAAGGCCATATGCGGACGGGCTCCGGCCATGCGCGTGCGGAGCGCCCGAACGCGATGGGCGCCCGGCGTCGACTCGGCGATCGCGCAGATATCCTCCCGCGTTCGCGCGTCGAGTTCGCGATCCATCAATTGGTCCAACGCCGTGCGTAGGACCTGGCGCGCGCTCCAGGCCAGCCAAGCGGCGGCGAGAAGGCCGAAGGCCGGATCGACCCGCGACACGCCGGCGAAGGCCGCTGCGCTGAATGACGCGATGACGCCGAGATGGAGGATCAGGTCGCCGAGATAGTGGCGGCGATCCGCTTCGACCACGAGAGAGCCGCTGCGCCGCACGGCGAAGCCCTGAAAGGCGGTCAACGCGACGGTCGCCGCCATGGAGACGACGGCGACGGCGACGGGAAAGGCGCTCGGCGCGATCACGATCGGGCGCCAGAGGCCGCGCGCGGATTCAAAAAGGACGAAAGCGGCGGACACCAACATCGCGGCCCCTTGCAAAAGGCCCGCGACCGCCTCCGCCTTGTCATGACCGAAGCGATGATCGTCATCCGAGGGCCGCTGCGCGTAGAGCAGCGCGATCAGCGCGCCGATGGACGCCGCCAAATCGATACCCGAATCCGCGAGCGCGCTAAGGATCGCGACCGAATCCGAGATGATCCACGCCGCCGCCTTCAAGCCGACCAGGGTGGCGGCCGTCATGCATGAAGCCGCCGCGGCGCGCTTCGCCCAGAGCGCCCCGTCCATTGCGCGCGCGTGGCGTCCCGCTTCGGCTTGGGTCATCATGCGCCGTGATTTAACGCACCTGCCTTGTGCAAGCGAGACGGGGGCGTAGGGGGCGATGATGCGATGACCTGGGCCCATCTGATTCTGCTGGCGATCGTCCAGGGGCTGACGGAGTTTCTGCCGGTCAGTTCCTCCGCACATTTGATTCTGGCGCCGCGATTGTTGGGTTTGCCCGATCAAGGCGCTTTGATCGATCTCGCGGTTCATGTCGGGTCGCTCGGCGCGGTGATCGTGCATTTTTGGCGCGATTTGCGGGCCTTGGCGGGCGCCGGACTTGGCGCGCTTTTCGGGCGTCCGAGCGCAGAGGGGCGGCGGGCTTGGCTCTTCGTCGCCGCCACGCTGCCGGCGCTGATCGTGGGCTTCGCATTGTTGAAACTCGGCTGGCTCGACGCATTGCGAGATCCGATCTTGATCGCGTGGGCGACGATCATCTTCGGCCTGCTTCTATGGGCGGCGGATAAGTTGATCGCGCCGCGCCGCGTGGATTCCGACTTCCGGCTGCGGGACGCCGCCTTAATCGGCGTCGCGCAAGCGTTCGCTTTGGCGCCGGGCGTGAGCCGATCCGGCGCCTGCGTCACGGCCGCGCGAGCGCTCGGGTTCGATCGCATCGCATCCGCGAAAATCGCCATGCTTCTCGCCGTTCCCACCATCTTGGCCGCGGGCGCGGCGGGCGCCCTCGAACTCGCCGAAACCGGCGCGCCGGCGCTTTGGGGGCAGGCCGCCGCCGCCGCCTTGGCGAGCTTCTTGGCGGCGTGGATCGGCATAGGCGGGTTTCTGTGGATCGCCGCTCGTACCGACCTCACCGTTTTCGTGATCTATCGGTTGCTCCTCGGCGTCGCGATCTTGGCGCTTGCGTGATTTCCGGTCAGCCGGCCTCCGCCAGCACCTTTTCGTAGAAGGCCAATTGCGCCTTCACGAAAGCGGGACGCGAAAACTCGGCCTCCCAACGCTGGCGCGCGGCCATCACCATGCGGGCGCGCAGAGGCGCGTCGGCCTGCAGTCGGGAGATCGCGGCGGCGAGCGCGGCGACGTCGTCGATCGGCGTCAACAAACCGTCGACGCCGTCGCGGATATAGGCGCGCGGCCCCTGCGCGGCGGCGGCGACAATGGGACGCTGGGCCTCCCAAGCCTCGATCGTTACGGTTCCAAAAGGTTCGTGCCGTGATGGGAAGACCACGATGTCGCTGGCGGCCAACAGTGCGGCACGATCCGACCGCCATCCCAAAAATCGCACCCGCTCGGCGACCCCGAGATTGATCGCGAGATCCTCCAACTCACGGCGCAACGGGCCTTCGCCGGCGATCCAAAGCCAACAGGCCGGAAGGGTCTTCATCGCCTTCAGCAGCACGTCAAGCGCCTTGGATGGATGAAGCCGCGCCAGCGCCAACAGAAGCGGGGCGTCTTCCGGCGTGTCCTCTTGGGAGCGGGACGCCGGGGCCGCGCCTTCGCCCAAACCTGAAAATGTGTGGACGGTTTCGATCCGATCCGGCGCGATCCCTGAGGCGCGAATGTGCCCGGCGATGTCATAGGTGACGCCCACATGCCATCGGCAATGGGCGAAACGGCGCGCATCATAATAGCCGCCATACCAGCCCACATTCCGGTGATAGCTGGCGGGGTCGGCGAACTGACCGGCGCGCTGCATCCAGTGCTGGCGCAAATCCGGCGCACCTGCCGCGACGGCGAGGGCGATCGCCTTGGCGGTCGTGCGCGGCCACCATCGTCCGAATGGGGCGAGGCGCACGTCCACGCCCGCGTCTCGGAGGCGCGCGACGCGCGGGCCGTCCCGCATGACGGCCGTTTGCGGCACGCCTTCCCCAGCGAGCGCCTCGACGGCGTCCGCCATGAAGGTTTCGGCGCCGCCATGTTGGGCGCCGGCGATGACGTGAAGAATGCGCATGAAAAAACCGATCGTGTCGTGATCGGTGTCGACTAACGGCGGCGGATGCGTCCGCCAAGGGGTCGCCGTCGGAAAGGAGGCGCGCGCCTGGGCGGCCCCACCCCAATACGCGGCGGTAGGCGGCCCGCGCCAAGATGGTCGGCGGGGCGTCGCGAGGGGCGATACTGAAAGGGG
>CAYPOX010000107.1:0-9361 GCA_964412525.1 uncultured Caulobacterales bacterium | reverse complement strand
CCGCGCCGGGCTTCGACCAACCGCTGCTGCGTCGCGGCGATATGTGGATCGCAGGACAGCCGACCATGGATGGATTGCGTTGGGCCATGGAGCATGGGGTCACATTGGTCATCAATTTACGCACCCCCCAGGAACGCGAATCCCTGACATTCGACGGTGAGGCGGCGGCGCCCGCTTTAGGGATGCGCTATGTCTCGATCCCGGTCGCCTCGTCCGGCGCGATCACTGCGGCCGATTTGGCGGAAGCGCGCGCGGCCATGGATGCGGTCGGCGGCGGCGTTCTTATCCATTGCCGCAGCGGCGTGCGCGCCGGACATTTCGCGGAACGGCTGAACGCGCAAGGTGACGTCGCCCGGTAGCCTTTCGCATTGCGACCACGCCCGCCGCGTGTTTGTGTGGCTGGGCTGGTGGGAATGACGATATGGCGAATGCGACGATTCTTGCGCTGATTGGGGCGTGGATCCCGCTCCTTGCAGCGGCGAATGACGCGGGCTCCGTTCGTCTCGGCCGCTACGCCACAGGCGACGGCCTCACGCGTCTGGTGCTCGACCGGCGGACCACGCCGATCCTGATCCGATTTGAAACCTCCGAAGAGATCATCGCCCTTTATCCGGAACCGGCGCCACGCGGCGAGACCCTGTTGGTTCGGGATGACGGTCGCCGCACCATAAGATTGTCGCCCGGCGGCGACATCACCCTTGCGGTCGAAGGGCGGCGTGATCCCATGCCGGTCTTTCGGGATGGCGATGCGGAACCGCTGGAGCCAGACCCCTGCACGCCCGCCGCCTGGGCCGCCGCGCGGGCCACGGCGTCGGAACGGCTCGCCGCGCTCGGCGTCGCGGAGGGCGTCGCCGCGGCAGGCGGACCCGGCGATCATGAGGCCGACTGGGTCTGGTGCGCCGCCCTTGGCAACGCCATGATTGCGCTGGACCGGGTCGCGGCCACCTCATTCGGCGGTCGTGCGGTTCGCGGCGGGTTGATGCGGCTGACGATCGAGGCCGGCCCCCGCGCCGGGGCGATGGTGAAGGGCGACGTCATCCGCATCATTGTGGGGCCGTCGGCCGGATGGCTCGGCGTCGCGTCATCCTACCGTGTCGAAGACGCGTTAGAGGAGGGTTTGTAATGCAGTGCGCGAAAGGAAGGGGACGCATGATGAAACATGTTTGGTTGACGGCTGCGGCGGGTGTGATCGCGCTGAGCGGCGTCACGGCGGCGCAGGAGCGTCTGTCATTGAAGGTGCGCCAGCGCCATGCGGACGAACTGGAAAAGCTCCAAAGCGAGTATGTGGGCTATACGAGCGAGAAATGCGGCAAGGAAATCACAGGCGGGATCGATTGGACCAACTTCCCCACCGATGACAGCTTGTTCTCCCACACGCCGTCCGGCTTTTGCTCCCACGCCTTTTCCGCCGTGCATGGCCTCTGCGAAGCGTCCGACTTGGCGAAAGAAGCGGTGCAGCAATCCATCAATTCGGTGAGTTGCCACTATGGCGACATCTCCAAGACGGAGATCACCGCGGATGGCGCCTTCAACGCCTATTTTGAGTGGGACACCCCTAACTTGGTCTATCAGTATCGGGATTTTCTCGAGAACAATCTCTAGGCTCGCGTCTCTGGCGCGCTGTCCGCGCCGTCTTGGCGCTTACATCTGATGTCGGTCCCCGTTGTCAGTCCCCGTTGTCAGTCCCCGTCGAGGGACCGGCGCGGGTCTCGCCAAGGCGGCGTGCGCTCACGCCCAAGCGTACAATTCTGGCGCGTTTGGACCACAAGTGATCCTCATGGGCCGCACGTGCGCGGCTCCAGCCGTGTGTTTGAGGACGCGGCGGCGCGACCATCTGTTAAGCGCGCCGCACACACCCAGCATCCCGGTTACGCCGCTTGACGCGACTCCACCTCAAAACCATCAAGGAAGCGCCACAGCGCGCCTGAGAGACGGTCTGCGGCGTCGATGGCCTCTTCCGCATCCGCGTCCGGGAGCGCATCCAAAAGCGTGCGGCAGACGTGAGCGTGTTCTTCATCGGCCATTTCGTGGACGGTGAAAAACTTCAGCGTGCGGGCGTCATCAATGCCGTAATGCGCCATCAAGCCGTCAATCTTGGTGCGGGCGACATCGGGAATCTGGCTCTCATACGCATAAAGCGCCGCCAGGCCGGCCGCATAGCTTTTGCGGCTCAGGCTCCGAAACGCATCAATCAGATCGGCGGTCTCAGTGTTCAGCTTGGCGTCGGTCACCTCGTCCCGCGTTGCGCCGAGGCCTTCTGCGAAATGGATCCAAAGTTCCGGATGGTCGGTCTTGCCAGCTTCGACGCCCTCTTCTTCAGCCAAGTTCTCAGCCAGCATGCGACGGCCTTCGCGATCGTCGCAGAGGCTGTGCGTCATGCTTACGGCGCGCGGAAACGCCTCCACATGGTGAAAGTACTGAGCGGCGTAATCCCGAAGCGTGTCGCGCGTCAGTGCGCCTGCGACCCAAGCCTGATAGAAGGGGTGATCAAGCATTTTCTGCTTGTTGATTGCGGCGTCGACGCGGGCGGACACGCTGGGATTGATCTGTGGCATCGTGAAGTCTCCTAACTCTACGCCGTTGATCGACGGCGATCCTAGACCAAGCGCGCGTTCGCGTCGACGTGACATGACCGGGGTCGTGGATATGCCTTCTGATATCGCTGTTCATCTTTCAAAGCCGGCGCGCCCGGCGCATGGTGTCCTCAGGCGCATGCCGCGTCGCTTGAAGGGGGAACGCCATGCGTCTCATCACGGTCATCACCGCCGCCTGCGCCCTGGCGGGGGTCGCCCACGCCCAATCCCAGCGCGAGGCGATCGTGCCCGAGGGCACGGAAGGCACGCTGCGATTCGGCTACAGCGCGGCCGTGCGGGCCGGAGATTTCGTCTATCTCGCGGGCGTGGTGGCGGGCGTGGCCGACGATCAGATCGACGCTGTGGACGAGGCGACGATGGCCGCCGCCTTTCGCCGCGGGTTTGAGCGCGTGGGCGCCACCTTGGAGGCCGCCGGCGCGAGCTGGGACCAGGTGGTGGAGATGACGACCTACCACACGGACATGCCCGCCCAGATCGACATCTTCGCAGAGGTGAAAAACGACTTTGTCCAAGCGCCTTACCCGGCCTGGACCGCCATCGACATCGATCGCCTCTACCCCGATGGCGGCCTCGTCGAAATCAAAGTGATCGCCCACGCGCCGGAGAGGTGAGCGTGCTTGGCGGCCTCAGTTTGGATACGCCGACAGGCCCTATAAATCATCCGCGCACGAACCATTCGCGATCGGAAAGATCCCAGCGACGCGCCGTCAAAACCGATCCGGCCGCATCACCTTCACCTCGCCGATGCTCAACACGCCGATATGTTCGCTGAGCAAGGATTGGAGGCTTGTCAAAGCGGCGTCGAATTGGTCTTGGTCGCCGATGCAGATGATCGCCACCAGGTCTTGGGCGGTCGAAATGTCCGCGTCGCGTTGCCAGCGCACATTGCCGCCGAAACCCGCCAAAGCGGGCAAAACCGTGTAGCCGGACACGCCCGCCGCTTCGAGAACGTTGCAGGCGCGCGTGAGCGCCATGCGCTCAATGAACAGTTCCAGTCTGAGCCTTGTTTGCATCAGCGATCCTTACGCGCCCGCCCATTGGGCGAGTTGAATGTAGAGGGGAATGCCGACCGTGACATTGAAGGGGAAGGTGACGCCTAAAGACAAGGTGAGATAAACGGACGGTCGCGCCTTCGGCAAAGCCAACCGCATGGCCGCGGGCACCGCGATATAGGAGGCGGACGCCGCCAGGGTGATCAACAAGGCGCCGTCTCCCGCCCGCATGCCTGTGGCGAAGACGATCGCCGTCGCGATCGCCGCGGAGATCAACGGCATATAGACGCCGAAGGCGATGGTCCTCAGCCCCAATGCCCGCCATCCCAGGCGAAGACCGCGACCGGCGGCGAGCCCCATATCCAACAGGAAAAGGCACAACACGCCTTGGAACGGTTCGACGAAGAATCCCGCGACTTGATCCATGCCGTCGGGGCCCACGATCACGCCGATCACCAAGGACCCGATCAAAACAAGGATGGAGGCGTTTAAGAACACCTCGCGCCACACTTCGCCGGGCTCCGAGCCGACCGTGCGCGCCGCCGCTTCGCCCCCGCCGCGATTCGCAAGAGCAAGGGCCGTGACGATCGCCGGGGCCTCCATCAAGGCGGCGGCCGCGACGAGATATCCGCCGCTGGCGACGTTGAGGGATGTGAGGATTTGAGAGGCCGCCACGAACGTTACGATGGAGATCGAGCCGTAATGCCCGGCGGTTGCGGCTGCGTCCGTTCGGTTCAGGCCCGTGCCCGCCCGCAAGAGCGGAAAAGCGATCAAGGGCAGCCCGAAAGACAAGACCGCCGCGCTGGCCATCACCATCAGCACATCCGGCGTGAGGCCGCTCTTCGCCATGGCGACGCCGCCTTTCAGCCCGATCGCCATCATCAGATAGATCGCCATGGTTTTGGCGATCGCTTCCGGCACCGATATTTGGGACTGCGCCAAGGCTCCCGCTAAGCCGAGCGCAAAAAACAACACCGCCGGCGACAGCAGCGTCGAACCTAAAATGCTGAAATCCAAGGAATCACGCCCCCGCCATGTCGCTTGGAGCGTTGTTACACCTTACGGGCCGCCGCCTCAAAGCGAAGACCGGAACGCCGCCACGGCCGTTGAAGAGAACTCAAGAACCAGGACAGAGCCGCAGCGCTTCAACCGCCCGTCGCTCGGTTGAGGCTCCTCACCCTCCAAGCGTGGGCGGGGGCAGTGTGATCTCGGCGCCATCGACGTTCTCGCCGCGAAGGAAGGCTTGGATGGTCGCGGTCACTTCCGGCGAGACCATGAAGAGGTTGTGACCCGCATTGACCATCGTGACATGCTGCACGTTCGTCAAATCCGAGACCGCTTCGCGCTGGCCTTCCAGATAGGTGCGGCCGTCCAACGTTCCGCTGAGCAGCAGCACCGGCGTTTCGGCCGAGGGCTTCTTGCGGAAGGCGTCGCCCAAATCAACCTCGCGCGCCGCGTCCAGGACGAACCAGGCGTCGTTGAGATAGGGGCCGAGCAGGCTCGTTTCCGTCTCTTCGGCGATCATGGCGCGCCGCGCTTGGGTGACGCCGGAGGCGCGGTCCATCATCACCGGCATGACGCGCATGGTGTAGGCCCGGCCCGGCGGGCGGAACCGCCCGTAAAGTTGCGCCAGGGGCTCGGTCACGCCCTGATCCAACGATTGGTAAAGCTGCACGAGCGTGGTGGCGAACCGGTTCGGATCCGCGATCATGGCCGCGGCGGCCCGCTGCATGCCGATCCGGGTGAAGGGCGTGTCCACGGTTCCGCCGTCGGGCGTCGGCACGGCCAGGGTGATGGGCTCGGCCTCAAGCTTGGCGTGAACGCGGCGCATCAGGGCGACCAAATCCACCTCGGTTCCGCCGTCGGCCAACGCCGCCTCAAGCCGGGCGAAATAAGCATCCGTGCGGGCGGGGCGTTTGACGGTTTGATCCAGGCCTTCCGCGCTCGCCAGGATCACCTGGTCCAACCGGTCGTCCATGGCCTTGATCGCGGCGAGGGCCAAATGGGCCCCGTAGGAGATCCCCCAAAGCGAAAGCTTGTCCGCGGCAAGATGACGGCGCAACGCCTCCAAATCGGCGACGCTCTCCGCCGTGGTGTAGCCGAGCGGATCGACGCCTTCCGCGCGCCAGAAACCAAGGCATTCCTCCAGCGCCGCAATGTAAGCGGCGGCGAAGGCCGCATCGCTCTCGATCGCCGGATCGTCGGGGGAAGCGGCGGGCGCGCATGGCGGCGTGTCGTCCGATCGTCCGGTTCCGCGCTGATCCAGGGCGATCACATCGCCATATTCGCGCAACGCCATGAAGAGCGGAAAGCGCCATTCGCCCGCCGTCCAGATGCCGGAGCCGCCGGGTCCGCCCGCCAGATAAACCAAGGGCGCGCCTTCCGCGTCGCCCGTGGCCGGAAAGCGGACGTAATGGATCGTGAGTGTTCGGCTGTCGGGATCCGCGCGATTTTCCGGAACGGCGACTGTCCCGCGATAGGCGTCCACTTGGTCGCCGGATTTTGCTTCGAAGATGAAGGCCTCTTCTCCGGGATGGGCGTCCGCCAGGGCGGAAGGGGCCGACATAGCGGCGATCGTCCCCAAGATGCGGCTCAGAACGCCCAACCCAAGACCAAGGCGGCAAGTCATGGCGTCTCCGACGGTTGCGGGGTTTCTCGGTAGGCCTAAGCTCTTAGCCCCCCTGGCGGGAGGCGCTTCATCGCATGGGGGCGACGCGTCATCGCAAAGGCGGCGTCAGGCCTTGTCGATTCCGTTCAAGCTTTCCGCGAAAATCAGGCCGTGGCCGTCCGGATCGGTCGCTTCGAACTCGCGCATGCCCCAGGGCTGGTCGCCAATCTCATGGGCGATCACGGCGCCGCGTGCGGCCGCGTCCGCGCAATAGCCGCTGACATTCTGGACGAAGAAATAGGCCAAGCAACGGTGGGGCGCGTCGCTCTGGGTCAGATGCAGTTCCGTGTCGTCTTTGAGCACGATGGCGTAGCGCACGGGATCATCATCCGCGTCCGCCCATTCGAAGCCGGTGCGAAAGCCGAGCTTGTCGACATAGTAGGTGACGGACGCCTTGAGATCGCGCACCGGAAACACCGGGGCCACGACGGTGAAGTGAACAGGATCATCGCTCATGGCCCAAACCTCTCACAAAAACCGTTGCATCACATAGACGTCGACTAGGCCTTCCATGGGGTGGCGAAAGGCGTGCGGAAGAACGCCGACGATGAGAAATCCATGGCGCCGCCAGAGCTTCACCGCGCCATGATTGGCGCTCACCACGAAGTTGAACTGCATCGCGAGAAAGCCCCTTTCCGTCGCGACCTCCAGCGCGTCGGCGCACAGACGATCGGCGATCCCTTGCCCCCGAGCATTCGGGTGGACGGCGAAGCCGGCATTCGCCACATGGTCGCCGCCGCCGCCTTGATTGGGACGCAGATAAGCGGTTCCAAGCACCCGTCCGTCGATCTCCGCCACGCGCACGGCGGCGCCGTCACGCCATTTCGCCAATGCGGGCGCCTCCGCCAGATCCGTCGGCCAGGGATAGGTCTCGCCGGCGCGGACGATGGGTTCAAGAATTCTCCAAAGGGCGGGCGCGTCCCTGGCCTTGAAATCCCGAATCGCGACCATCGCTAGGATCGCCACCACATTCGAAGAAGATTTGCGATCGTCTTGTCGAGCAGCAGCGTTTGCGGCGCTGCGGAGGGGAGCTCCGATCGGACGAAGGCGCGCAGCTTCTCCAAATCGAACAAAACTTCCCGCTGGGCCGTGTCGGGGATCGCGCTTTCGATCCAACCGACGCAGACCAATCGTTCGCCGCGCGTCACGGGCTCCACCGCATGGATCGCCGTCGAAGGGTAGAGCACGACAGACCCCGGGGCGCCCTTCACCCGGTTGGCGCCGCCGCCCTGTCCGATCGCCAATGCGCCGCCTTCGTAATCGGACGGATCGCTGAGAAACAGGGTGAAGGACAGATCGGTGCGAAGGCGCGTTCCGGCGGCCCACATGATCGCATTGTCCACATGGGCGCCATAGCCGCCGCCCTCGGTCGTCCGGCTCAGTCGCAGGCTGGAGAACCGTTTCGGCCGCGCCACGGATTTGACGACCGGATGCCGGCCCATGGCCTCAAACACGATGTTCGAGAGAGCTTGGCCGTCGGGCGAGGACAGATCCGCTTGCTCGTTCTTCTTCACGGCTCTCGCCACGGAACCGGCGCTGAGCCCGCCATCACGCCAATGGAGCGACGCGATCAGATCGGAAACGCGCTGTCTTTCCGCGTCTTCGAGCACCTTCTCTATGCAGATGATCATGCCGCGTTCCTGGATCGAAGGTCGATGTTGATGGGAGATCTTACCGCGCGGGACGCGCGCCCTGTCGAGATGCCGCGCCGCATTGCGGCGCCGGCGAAGCGCGGATAGGTCGAATGGGAAACGGGAAATGGGGGGCTTTCCGATGCGTCTGGGTTGGGTGTTTTTGGCGATGGCTGCGGCGTTCGGTGTCGCGGCGGCGCAAGATACGACGACGAGCTTTGAAGTGGCGCGCGACGTGCGCGAGGCGGAGCGTAAGGCGCTTGTAGCGCGCAACTTGCCGCTGACCGACGCGGAAGCGGAATCGTTTTGGCCCGAGTACAACGAGTACCGCGATCGCGTGAAGGATGTGGAGTTGGGGATCATCCAGGCGGTCACGCGCTATGCGGAAAACTATCAAAATCTGTCGGAAGAGGTCGCGAGAGAGCTCCTGGACAATGCGCTTGCGCTGGAGGACCGTCGCGACACCTTGAAGGACGAGCATCTCAACTCCCTGGAGGACGTTTTGCCGGCGACGAAGCGTTTGCGCTACTTCCAGATCGACCGGCTTCTGGATGCGCGCCAACGCTTGGCGATCAGCCAGCGGATCCCGCTTCCGCGAACCGGGGGACCGGACGCCGCCCAGCCGCAATAGGGTCGGGCGGTCACAGGGGCGGAAGCGGCCCGGGAGCCTTTGCTTAGTCATGAAAACAGCACGCGCTTATGCGCAAACTATCGTTTTTTGATGCATGAACCGTACGATTTTTGTGGGTAAATTGTGTTGCGGCCAGGTTGACTCGCCGCTATATAGCGCATGCCGCCGATTCGATCGGCGACACGTGGCTAGAAGGGCAGCAAAGATGGCGAAGCAAATGTCGTTCTCAGCAGATGAGAAAACTCTGAAGCTGATCGATGAATTGATGGACGATCTCGGCGTCACCAACCGATCGCAAGTGCTGAGGAAAGCGCTGGCGTTGACCAAGATCGCCGCGGACAAAAGCCGTGAAACCAATCACGTTGTGACGATTGGCGGCGACGGGCGCGAGGACGAAGCGGTCAATGTGATGCTGAACGCGTAATCATTGAGCCGCTATGGCTGTCGAAGAACCCTCGTCCATCAATCTAAGCGCCGCCGCTCAACGGAGCGGCGGCGACATTTCGCGGCTTGGCGTCGCGTTGAGCGAACAAGCTTCGAGCCTGTCGCTCACGATCGATGAACAACGCGAGCAAACACGCTCGCGGCTCGCTTGGGCGCTCGTCATCGTCGTCATTATGGCCACCATTTTGTTGATCGGGGTCGGATTGCTCAGCAACGCCTATGCAAAGCGGGCGATTGAATTGGCGACTGCGCTAGTGTCGCCGCTTGTGGCGATCCTCGATACTGTGATCGGTTTCTATTTTGGGGCCAACTCCAACCAAAACACAAACTGACCGCCTCGTTAATCCGCGTCCATCTTCAGCGCCGCGATGAATGCTTCTTGCGGGATTTCGACGCGGCCG
>CAYPOX010000106.1:0-9379 GCA_964412525.1 uncultured Caulobacterales bacterium | reverse complement strand
AGCAAACCGAAATCCGTAGCTTGCGTCACTGTCCGAATTCCGGGAAGTAGCTCAGGCCATCGGCATCACCAATGTGATCATCGTGTCCATTGAAGAGCGCACGAAAGAAATCGGGCTGCGCATGGCCATCGGCGCGACGCCGCGCGACATCTTATTCCAATTCCTGTTTGAGTCCGCCGCCCTCAGCGGCCTTGGAGGACTGGGCGGCTTGGTTCTCGGCATGGCGACGGCCTTCGCTGCCACACGGCTCTTCGACGCGGCGATCATCGTCCCCTGGAGCTACGCCGTCGGCGGTGTCGTTCTGGCGATTTTGGTCGGATGCGTCGCCGGGATCTATCCGGCCATCCGGGCGAGCCGCATGCAGCCCACGGAGGCGTTGCAGCGTCTATGAATGTCGCAAGACTGGATGGGGCATGATCTCCTCGCTCATGCCGTCACGCACACCCCTTTGGCCGTGACCGTGCTCGCGGGCTTCGCCTTCGCCGGTGCGCCGGGCGCCGGCATCTCCGCTTAAGCGCGAGTTTGATGGACGCTCACGATTGCATCGCATGACGACGAAGCTCTTCGACAGCCGCGTTCGGCGTGAGGGGGGAGGCGGACAATGGCAGATCCGGAACCACGCCCCGTGCGCAGCCGACGCCTGAAGGCCTGGTGAAGGTCATGATCGGCACATAAGCCCGGAACTTGGAGGCGGGCAGTTCGATGGGGCGGTTGCGGCCGGTTTGGCCCGCTTGGACCGCGGCGAGGCGCCGAATCTCGAACGGGCGACGCCGCCGCCGGGCAGTCCGATCGGCTGCGCCGAACTGCTTTAGGGAGCCTTGGGGCCGCAAACGGAGCCGGTGCGATCTTCAGGCGTCACGCTTCTCAGGCGTCACGCGCCGTCATAGGGCAGGGAAGACTTGTGGACGATCATGCGCAGATCGCCATTGACGTCTTTCACATAGCCGATCGTGTATTCGACTTTGACTTCAGCGCCTTCGGCAGGGGTGAAAAAGTAATTGCCCATTGCGATGGCGACATTGCATGTGTTGTTGGCGATTCCCGCATTCGCCCACCGCACCTTCGTCCAAGGACGCAGGGCGAATCCTTTGTCTTCGACATAGGAAGGATTGCCGCCCACAAAGTAGGACAGGGCGCCGTCATAGGACGCCCGGAATTGTTCGTCCGACGCCAGGGTCGGCTTAAACAGCACCAAGCCCAAATCATAGGCGTAGAACTTGTTGATGTGCTCGTTCGCGGCTGTGACGTGATCGCCGCCATTCGCATAGGCCTGTCCGATCGCGACAATGCCGTCGCCCCATGCCTGTTGCGCGGCCACGACTTCTTGTTCCGTAATGCAGGCTTGGCTGTACCGCCCCGTGCTTGCCGGCCCGCCCGGTTCGGTGGCGCATGCGCAAAGCCCCGCGAATGACAAAATGGCGAGCATCGATCTCATGGTAGGTTCCCCTTACAGTTCGAAAGTATTTTTCTGTTGAGCATGGTATAACATACCTGAATGTGTGGAAAGACCGTTTCAAACCTCGCCAAACCCCACCGGTCCGCGCGCATCGAAAATTGCATGCGCCGCCATTTTTTGTGTGAATCTAGACAGTGTCTAAATAGGTTGTTAGGGATGGGGCATGAAGACGCCGGAACCCACATCGCCCGAAGGCCGCAACGCGCCCTATCACCATGGGGACCTTCGCCGCGCGCTTCTCGATGCGGCGGAAATTGAGTTGACGGAGAACGGCCTTGAGCGGTTCTCGCTGCGCGCGGTCGCCAAACGCGCAAGCGTCAGCCATGGCGCGCCCGCGCATCATTTTGGCGACGTGCAGGGCTTGCTCACGGCGCTCGCCGCCCGCGGCTATGGGCGATTCATCGACGCCCAAGATCAGCGGGAGAAGGCGGCCGGCGCGAATGCGAGAGCGAAGCTCGCCGCATCCGGTCTCGGTTATTTGGATTTTGCGACGACGAATCCGGCGCTTTTCCGTTTGATGTTCGCGTCGGAGCGGACGGACAAAGCGAACCCGGCGCTGGCCGGCGCAGCGGACGCCGCGTTTGAGAAACTCGCACGCCACATCGAGACCATCCGCGGCCGCGATCCCCATGCCGACCGCCGCGCCATGGCCGATGTGCTCGCCGCTTGGGCCGCCGCCCATGGACTGGCGGATCTCCTTATCGCGGACAGGCTTGGTCGCGCCGAATTCCTTCACGGCCTGACGGACGCCGAACGCGACGAATTCTTCGCCGACATCATTCTGCGGGCGATTCCGCAGCCAAGAGAGGATGCGCCATGACCGAACCTGTCCAAGAAACGCGCCAGCAAGTCTGGCGCACGATCGGGCTGTTTCTGCTTTTGACGCTCGGCCTGACGGGCCTGTTCGGCGGCCTCATGGGCTATCAGGGGGGAACCCCGACCATTCTTGTCACCGGGGTGATGTGGTCGCCGGGGATCGCGGCGTTGCTCACCTGCCTTTTGATCCGGCGCCCGATCGCCAGCCTTCCTTGGCGCTGGGGCCCGTGGCGTTGGAACTGGTTCGCTTGGGCGCTGCCGATCCTTTACGGCCTCGCCATCTACGGGCCGGTTTGGATTTTTGGCCTGGGCGGGAGCGGCTTTGGAAACTCCGAGACGCTGTCGGATTGGACCATGCGGCTTCTGGGCCGTGAGGAGCCGAGCGTCGTCGCATCCGTCATCTTCATGCTGATGCTCGCGACCATCGGCGTAATCAGCTCCGCCGCGCGCGCCTTAGGCGAAGAGATCGGTTGGCGGGGTTTCTTGATCTGGGAGATGCGGAAAGTCATGCCGTTCTGGGCGGTCGGGCTGTTGTCCGGCGCCATCTGGGCGGTGTGGCATTGGCCCGCCATTTTGTTCACTGACTACAATGCGGGCGAGGGCAGCTTCGTCTTGCAGATGTTCATTTTCACGATGGCCATTCTGCCCCAGGGCGTCGTCTATGCGTATCTCACATTCCGATCGAACAGCCTCTGGCCGGCCGTCATTATGCATGCAAGCCACAACCTGTTCATCCAACGGATCTTCACGCCTCTGACGATCGACGGTCCGCAGACTCACATATATATTGACGAGTTCGGGATCATGATGCCGTTGCTTGGGAGCTTCCTGTCGCTCGGCTTCTATTTTTTGGCGCGGAAGGATGGTCTGACATCGGTGTCTCGGCGTTGGACGGGGCGCGCATCGATCGCTCGCGGCGAGGGGGCCAGCGCGTGAGGTGAATCGCCCTAACACGTTGGGCGAGGTTGCGTTTATCTGCGTCGTGACGGAAAACCGTGGACGCGATGCGCCAGCGATCGCGCCAAGGGGGGGGAGACACCGCATGCATTCGTTTCACTTTCGCTGGGGCGCGTCGCTCGGCGCCCTGATGATCGCCTGCGCCGGCGGCGCCGCACACGCGCAGACGGCCGGCGAGGTCGAGGACTTCGACGAGTTGTTCGCGGGCATTGAAGAGATCAAGGTTACCGCGCAGCGGCGCGAAGAAAGCGTCCAGGACGTGCCGATCGCCATCACGGTCGCGGATGAAGAGTTTCTTCGGCGGAACGACATCCGCACGATCCAGGATTTAGGGGGCGCCGCGCCCGGCCTCGTCACGACCAACACGGTTGGCTACGGCGCCGCGCCGATCACCATTCGCGGCATTGGCGGCGCCAATGGCGGCGGCAATTTCTTCAATGACGAGCCGGTCGCGATTTATATCGACGACGTCTATGTGGGCCGCTTGACGTCCACGGTCTTGGACCTGGTCGATATTGAGAGCATTCAGATTCTGCGCGGCCCGCAAGGCACCCTCTATGGGCGGAACTCTACCGCCGGCGCGCTTTTGATCACGACCCAACGGCCCACGGACGAACTGTCCGCCTATGTGACCGGCAGCTACACCTCGCTGAATGAGTGGCGCGCCAACGCGGCCGTGTCCGGGCGGATCACGGACACGCTGGCCGGCCGGATCGCCATCGGTTATCAGGACCGCGAAGGCTTCATCAACAATCTGGTGACCGGGGACGAGATCGGCGGATCGGAAGATCTGACCCTGCGCGGCTCCTTGACCTGGACGCCGACCGATCGCTTGGACGCGACTTTGATCCTGGAATACCAGGATCGGGAGACGGAGTTCGCGACCTTGGCGGTGGGCAACGTCGCCCCAGGCCTTCCGAGCAATCCCTTCATTCGGCGCGACGACTTTTATCAGCTCCTGGACGACAATGATTTCAATCTGAACGATCCGAGCACGACGGAGAACGAAGCGTTCAACGTCACGTTGCAAACAAACTATGATCTCGGCTGGGGGCGCATTGAGTCGATCACCGCCTATCGCGACAGCGAGATCAACGGACGACAAGACTCGGATAGCACCCAATTCACGCTGTTCAACAACAATGGCGGTATTGACGGCCAACAATTCAGCCAAGAGTTACGCTTAGCGTCGCAATATGACATTCCGTTCAACTATGTGGCCGGAGTGTTCTTCTTCAGAGAGTCAATCGATCAGCCCTTCGTGATCAACAATTTCCAAGGGTTGTTCGGTTTGGGCACCAATGCGGTTTTCGACGCCGAGCAAACGACGAACGCTTTCGCGGCGTTCATCGACGGCACCTATGACGTCACCAATTGGTTCTCGATCACGGCCGGCGTGCGCGTTTCCTATGAAGAGAAAGACTTCTCCAACGATCAGATCGTGACCACGATCGCGGAAGGCTTCTTCCCCCCGGCGATGGCGACACTGCCGGCGGGGTCAGTTTTCGTCGATCCGCCTTTGTTCGAAGACAGCGCAGACTTCACCGATATCTCACCCCGGATCGTCGCGGAGGTTCGTCCGCGCGACAATTTGCTGATCTACGGCAGCTTCAGCCAAGGCTTCAAATCGGGCGGGTTCAACGGCTTCGGCTTGACGCCGGCCTTCGACGAAGAAGAGATCAACGCCTTTGAAGCCGGCGTCAAATCGGAGTTCTTCAACCGGACCCTGCGCACCAACGTTGCGGGCTTCTTCTACGACTACAAAGACTTGCAGCTTCGCCTTCCGGTTCCCACGGGCGGCGTCAACATCCAAAATGTCGGCGACTCCGAGATTTACGGCGTTGAAGGCGAGGTGACCTATCAGCCGACGGAGAATTGGCGGTTCTTCGCCAGCGCGGCTTGGCTCGACACGGAGATCACCGAGGGCACGCTTCCGTCGATTCCGGACGACCTTCTGTTCCTGATCGGGGCGCCGATCCCTCTCATTGAAGAGGACGTCAGCGGCAATGAGTTGACGCGTTCGCCGGAATACAGCGCCTTCCTCTCGGCGGAGTACACGGACACGATCAACGATTGCTATCGCTGGACCTTGTCCGCCACCGCGCGCCTCCAGGGCTCGGTCTTCTTCCTTGAGACGAACCAAGACCGCGGCACCTTCCGAAACAGCGATTGGCAGGAATACGCCATCCGCTTCACCTTCGCCGATATTGAAGATCGTTGGGCCGTGTCCGTGTTCGGTGAAAACGTCACCAATGAGCGCTACATCACCCAAGTGACGGCGCTGGGCGGGTTCCCGAACGCATCGGTCAACGAACCGGCCAAAGTGGGCGTCGAAGCGACCTTCCGCTACTAGGCGCGGGGATCGCTCGGCGCGCCCGCCATGGACACATCCTTCCTCCAGGCTCAATTTTTGGGCCTTGATGTGGGCCTGATCGGGCAAGTCGCCCTCATCGTGATCATGTTCGCGATGGGGGTGACTTTGACCCCGGCCGATTTTCGACGCGTCGTCGAACGTCCCCAGGCCGCCGCCGCCGGCCTGACCGTCCAGATCATCGTCTTGCCGATCGTCGCCTTCACCCTGGTGTGGTTGATCAAACCGGCGCCCGAGATCGCCGTCGGTCTGATCATTTTGGCCTGCTGCCCAAGCGGGGCGACCTCCAACTTCTTCACCCATCTCGCCCGAGGCGACACGGCGCTTTCCATCACCTTGACGGCGATCAGCGGCGTCATCGTGATTTTCACCATCCCATGGATCGTGAATGCGGGACTCGAACTGTTTATGGGCGCGGGCGAGGAGCTGCGCTTGCCGGTGGTCCAATCCATGGTGCGGATCTTCTTGATGATCGTCGCGCCCGTGGGCGCGGGCATGGCCCTGCGCAGGACGGCGCCGCAGCTCATGGTGAAGATTGAGCCCTATGTCACCTTTACGGCGTTCGGCGTGATCGTCGCGACGATGATCGTGCTGTTCGCCTATGTCGCCGATGAGTTCTTGGACCTTCTCGCCATGTCATGGACGGTGACGGTCACGCTGAACGTCATCATGATGTCCATCGGATTCACCTTGGCGAAGCTCATTCGCCTGAACGAGCCCACCGCTCGCGCCATCACCATCGAGGTCGGCGTGCAAAACTATGTGCTCTCCGTCGTGATCGGCGTCGCCTTGCTGAAGCGCCCGGATCTCGCGATCGTGCCCATCGTTTATCTTTTCACCATGTATGCGACCGTGTTCAGCTTCATCGCATGGTGTCGGTTCGCGCGGTCCGGCGCTTTGGCCGCCGCGCATAGGGAGCCCGTTCCCGTCAGATAGGAGTCGTCGTGCCTCAGATCGAACCGCGTCCGCGCGAAGACCTCGCCGCCCATGAGCCGGTGTTTCAAGCTGTCGAGACCATGATGGGGTTTGTGCCGAACTCCATGACGACCATGGCGATCATGCCGGGGCTGTTGGAGGGCTTCGGCGCCATGGGTCTCGCGATCATGTCGCCTCAGGGCCAAGTGGACATCGGCCTTAAGCAGTTGGTGGCGTTCTGCGCCAGCCGTTCGGCGGGATGCCAATACTGCATGGCGCACACCGCGCATTCCGCCGCCAAGGCGATGGGGGGTTCGGAGAAGCTCGACAAAATTTGGGAGTATGAAAGCGATCCGGCCTTCTCCGAGGCCGAACGCGCCGCGCTCCGCATGGCTCAGGCGGCCGGCCGCGTGCCGAACGCGGTCACCGACGCGCATTTCGCGGATTTGCGCGCGCATTTCTCCGAGGCGCAGATCGTGGAGCTCGTCGCGGTCGTGTCGCTGTTCGGATTTCTCAACCGATGGAACGACACCATGGCGACCGAATTGGAGTCGTCGCCGACCGCCTTCGGCAAAGGACATCTCGCCGGTCGTGGTTGGGCGCCTGGCAAGCATGGCGGCGAAGGGAACGGCGCATGAAGCTGGCGACCTTCGCCCGAGGCGGCGCCGATCGTCTCGGCGTCCTCCTCGACGATGAAACCAAGATCCTGGATCTCGCCGCGGCGGCGGAGGCGGTCGCCGCGGATGCGGCGCCCTTCGTCAGCATGTTGGCGTTGATCGACGCCGGTCCGGAAGGACTTGAGGCGGCGCAAGCGCTGCGCGCCAAGGCTCCCAGCGCCGCGGTGTCGTCCTTAAAGGACGTGGTTTTGCGCGCGCCTTTGCCGGAGCCTCGCCAGATGCGGGACTGCATGGCTTTTGAGAAGCATGTGAAGCAATCTTTTGCGGCGGTCGGCAAGTTGCGCGGGCTCGACACGCCGCCGCAAGTGCCCGCCGTCTGGTATGAGCAGCCGATCTACTACAAGTGCAACCGCTTCGCGGTGAACGATCCGGATGCGGATGTTGTGCGCCCCGCCTTTTCCCAACTCATGGACTATGAGCTGGAGATGGCCTGCGTGATCGGTAAGACCGGCGTCGACATTCCGGCCGAGCAGGGGCGGGCCCACATTTTCGGCTACACCATTTTCAACGATTTCACGGCGCGCGACGCCCAGGCGAAAGAGATGGAGGCCGCCCTCGGCCCCGCCAAGGGCAAGGATTTTGACGGGGCCAATCCAATGGGTCCGTTCCTCGTCACGGCGGACGCCATCGATCCCTACAATCTGACGATGATCGCACGCGTGAACGGCGAAGAACGGTGCCGGTCGAGCTCCAGCACCATGCATTGGACGTTTGAGCAAATCCTCGCCCATGTGAGCCGAAGCGAGACCGTGCGCGCCGGCGAGATCATTGGGTCGGGCACGGTCGGCGACGGGTGCGGCTTGGAGCACCTCACCTTTCTGAAGGATGGTGACTTGGTGGAGTTGGAGATCGAAGGCGTCGGCGTGCTGCGCAACCGGTTGGTGGCGCCGTCATGAGCCTTGAGGATCTCACAAAGGGGTTGCGCCGGGTCGTGACCGGGATGAATGCGGAGGGCCGTTCGGTGATCGCCTTTGACGGCCCGCCGCCGACCGAGGTGGCTGTCCCAGACACCGGCGGCTTGTATGAAATTTGGTCCGAGGGCGCCGGCCCCCTCGATCCCCTGGGTCGCATGGATCTCGCGGCGGGGCCGCTGCGTCTTTCGCCGGATGCGGGCGGGGTGAAAATCCGCTGGTTCGCCATGGCCCCGACGCCGCCGGGCATGGATCGCGAGACCCTGGAGGCGCAGATGGCCGCCACCTTCGAGGCGATCGGCGCGGCGGATCATCGACCGGACACCACGCGTCATCCAGGCATGCATCTTACGCCCACCATTGACGCCATCATTCTTCTGAAAGGGCGTTGCCGCCTTCTTTTGGATGCGGACGAGACCGTGTTGAAGCCGGGCGACGTGGTGGTGCAGCGCGCCACAAACCATGCCTGGGTGGTGGAAGGCGACGAACCGGCTTTGTTCGTGGCGGTGCTGATCGATCGACCGGCTGCGCCGAATTCGTGAAATGGAGGACGACGCATGACCCGGTCTTGGACCTTTGAAAAGGGGCTGCACGATCTAGGGAACGGTTTGTGGGCCTATCTGCAGCCGGATGGCGGATGGGGCTATTCCAATGCCGGCCTGATTAAAGACGGCGACGCGTCGCTTGTGGTCGACACCCTGTTCGACGAACCTCTGACGGCTGAAATGTTCCGCGCCATGGAGGACGCTGCGGGCGTCGGGGCTGCGGATGTGACGTTCCTCGTCAACACGCACGGCAATGGTGACCATGTCTATGGCAACACGCTGGCGGTGAACGCGGAGATCATCGCGACCAAAGCCACGGCCGAGGAGATGGCGGAGGCCCCGCCGGCCTTGCTGGATGGTTTCATGAAGGCGGCTCCGACGATGGGCCTGGCGGGCGCGTATATTGAAAGAAGCTTCAAGCCTTTCGATTTCGCCAATGCGACGCTGACCATGCCGCACACGACATTCGAGGGCGAAAAAACCGTGATGGTCGGTTCCAAAGAGGTGCGACTGATCGAGGTCGGGCCGGCGCACACCCGTGGCGACACGCTGGTCTATGTTCCCGGCGATAGGGTCGTTTTCGCCGCCGACATCCTCTTCATCAATTGCACCCCCATCATGTGGGACGGGCCGATCGCCAATTGGATCGCCGCCTGCGATCGCATTATGGCGATGGATGTGGACGTGATCGTACCGGGCCATGGTACGATAACGGACAAGGACGGCGTGAC
>CAYPOX010000105.1:0-9418 GCA_964412525.1 uncultured Caulobacterales bacterium | reverse complement strand
GGAGAAAAAGAAGCGCGAGATCGACGAAGAAGTGGCGCGCTTGAGGGCCCAGGCGATCGAGGCCGGAGGTCTGTTCGTGTTGGGCACGGAACGCCATGAAAGCCGCCGCATCGACAACCAATTGCGCGGCCGGTCCGGACGCCAGGGCGATCCGGGCCGCTCAAAGTTCTACGTCAGTCTCGAAGACGATTTGATGCGCATCTTCGGACATGAACGCTTGTCGGGTATGCTCCAAAAGCTCGGCATTCGCGAAGGCGAGGCGATCGTCCATCCTTGGGTGACCAAAGCTCTTGAGACGGCGCAGAAAAAGGTCGAGCAGCGCAATTTCGAGGTTCGCAAAAACCTCCTGAAATATGACGACGTCACCAACGACCAGCGCAAAGCGATCTTTGAACAACGTCGCGACTTCATGTCGGCGGAGGACGTCAACGACATCGTGGGCGACATGCGCCGTCAAGCGGTGGAGGATTTGATCGCGCGCCACGCGCCCGCACGCGCCCTGCCGGAGGAGTGGGATCTGGACGGTCTGTCCGCCGAACTGGAAGAAGCGTTCGGACGGGACTTCAACGTTCGGAGCGTCGCATCCGAGGAGGGCGTCGATTCGGACGCTCTGTCCGAACGCGTCGCCAACGCCGCGGACGCCTTCATGGCGGAGCGCGCCGCGCGGTTCGGTCCCCAAGTGATGCGGCAGGTCGAAAAGGCGATCCTGCTTGAAGTGCTCGACCGGAATTGGCGCGAACACATCGTGCAGCTCGACCATCTAAGGCAAGCGGTGGGCCTGCGCGGCTACGCCCAGCGCGACCCGCTGAACGAGTTTAAGACCGAGGCCTTCGCGCTGTTTGAGCGCCTCTTGGACGACCTACGCCTAAAGGTGACGCGCGCCCTCGCCCAGGTGGAGATCATGACGGAGCCGCCCCAGGCGCCGGCCCCGCCGCCCATGACCCGCGAAAGCCATGTGGACCTCACGACCGGTCAGGACGAAATGCAGCAGGACGTCCTGGCGCCTGGGGTCGATCCAAATGATCCAAGCACCTGGGGAAAAACGCCGCGCAATGCGCCCTGCCCGTGCGGTTCGGGAAGGAAGTACAAGCACTGCCACGGCGCGGTCGCCTATGAAGCGGCGCGGCCTTAAGCGTTGATCTCGATGAGTTCGCCGACATCCCCCCAGGCGTAACACACGAGCGGCACCCGCCGACCGCTCTCCCGCGTCCAGCGCTTGTCCAGCGCCACGCCGCCCATGCGCTCATAGAAAGCGCGAGCCGCGCTGTTTGACGCCAACGCCCAAACCGTGAAGGAGAAAAATCCGCGCACGGCCATGGTGCGCGCGCATGCCCGCAGCAACTCTCGACCGCCCCCCGCGCCCTGGGCGTCCCGCAGCACGTAGAGCGCGTACACTTCGCCCGGATAGTCTCCATTGTGCCGCCGAAACCGCTGCGGGCCTGCGCTCGCATAGCCGAAGGTCTCGTCCTGTTTCTGAAGTAGAAGGGCCGCCTCGTCGCTCGGATGGGCTTCGGCGCGGCGCAGCATGCCGCGCCAGCGTATGGCGGCCCGTCGCGCGTCGACCGGTTCGCTTTGCTTGATCGGCAAAAGTCCCGAATAGGTCTCGCGCCATGCGCGCGCTTCGACTTCGCCCAGCAGACCGGCGTCCTGGGGACCGGCGCGCCGCACGCGAAAGCCGTGATGAAGGGCGCTCACGAGGCGAGCGTGCGCCCCATTCTTAGAAACTTGTCCCGACGTCCGGCGCGGAGGGCGGGCGGGGCGATGGGAGACAGCTCACGGATCGCCGCCATGGCCGCGTCCCGGACGCGCCGCGCCGTTTCCTCCGGCGCGCGATGGGCGCCGCCCACGGGCTCTTCAATGATCGTGTCGACCAGCTGGACCGCGTGGAGGTCTTGGGCGGTGACCCGCATCGCCTCCGCCGCCTCCGACGCTTTCGCTGCGTCGCGCCATAGGATCGAGGCGCAGCCTTCGGGCGAAATCACCGAATAGATCGCATGCTCCAGCATCATGATTCGATCCGCCGCGGCCAAAGCGACGGCTCCGCCGGAACCGCCTTCGCCCACGATGACCGAGACGAGCGGCGTCGACAACGACAAACAACGGTCGATCGAGCGCGCGATCGCCTCCGCCTGGCCCCTCTCCTCCGCGCCGCGCCCGGGAAACGCGCCGGGCGTGTCCACAAGGGTGACGACCGGCAAGCCGAATCGATCGGCGAGCGACATCAACCGCACCGCCTTGCGGTACCCTTCCGGCCGGGCCATGCCGAAATTATGGCGCACCCGCGCTTCCGTGTCGTCGCCCTTTTCATGTCCGATCAGCACGACGGACACCCCGTCGATTTGAGCCAATCCGCCCGCGATGGCGTAGTCCTCCGCGAATGCGCGATCGCCGCCTAAGGGCACATAATCCTCAGCCAAGACGGCGAGATAGTCTTTGAAATGGGGGCGCTGCGGATGCCGCGCGACCTGCGTCTTTTGCCAACGGTCGAGGCGCGCATAAAGCTCGCTGAGAATGTGCTTGGATTTGGCCTCGAGCCGGTCCAACTCGTCCGAAACGTTCAATGCCCCGTCGGAGTCGGCGACCTCGCGAAGCTCTTCGATTTTGCTCTCCAATTCGGCGAGCGGTTTCTCGAATTCCAAATAGGTTCGCATCGCACGCCCGCCGCGCTCAGCCCCGCGCCGCGATGCGGTCGGACTTCGCGACCACCACCTCGGCCTGACGGATCGACGCCGCGTCGATCAGTTGCCCCCCATAGGTCGCGGCCCCAAGCCCCTTGGCTTGCGCCTCCGCCATGGCGTCGAGAATGCCGCGCGCGCGCTCCAAGGACGCGTCGGTGGGCGTGAACGCCGCATTCGCCAGGGCGACCTGTTTGGGATGGATCGCCCACTTGCCTTCAAAGCCCATCACCGCCGCACGATGAGCCTGGGCGAGAAAAGCGTCATTGTCGTCAAAATCGCCAAAGGGGCCATCGATCGGCGTGATCCCCGCGGACCGGCACGCGGTCACGATGGCCATGAGGGGAAAGTGCCAAAGGTCGTTCCAGTGGCGGGTGCGGTCGGCGTCGTCGGCCTTGCCGGTCAGCACCGAATACTCCGCCTCCGCCACGCCGATTCCCGTGGTGCGCATGCCCATGGAGGCCGCGAAATCCGCCGCGCCGAAGTGCAGGCTTTCTAGGCGCGGCGTGGATCGCGCGATCTCGTCGATACGCGCCAGCCCGTCCGCGGATTCAATGATGGCCTCAAGGGCCAACGGCTTGGTTCGGCCCGCCGCCGCGCACGCCCGACCTGCGAGCCAATCGACGGATTGGAGATCGGATGCCCGGCCCACTTTCGGAACCAACACCGCATCGAGCCGGTCGCCCGCCTGCTCCGTCAGCGCAAGCACGTCTTGGTAGGACCAGTGCGTGTCGAGACCGTTGATCCGCGCGGTGACGACCTTGTCGCCGAAATCGACCTCCTTCAGCGCTTTGGCGACATTGGCGCGAGCCTGGTCCTTGTCCGCCGGCGCGACCGAGTCCTCCAAGTCGAGGCAGATCGCGTCCGCGGCGCTGGCCGCCGCTTTCGGGAAGAGTTCGGCGCGGACGCCGGGAACGAAGAGGCGTGAGCGCTGCAAGCGGACGGCGGGGCCGTCGGCGGTCGTGGTCGTCATGTTTGGAAGCCGTTCTGAAACGTTCGGCGCGACCCTAGGGTCCGGCCCGGCCAGCGTCAAACCTCCTCCTCTTGCGCCAGCGGATGATGGTCGCGCACTAAGGCGTCGAGACGCGCTTGCACGACATGCGTGTAAATCTCGGTCGTCGCGATGTCCGCATGGCCGAGCAAACGCTGGACGGCGCGAAGATCCGCGCCCCCCTCCAAGAGATGGGTGGCGAAGGCGTGGCGAAGGACGTGCGGCGAGATGGGGCGTTGGAGGACGGCGCGCCCCAGATCGCTCAGGAGCTGCGCGAACCGGCTGGTCGTGACGTGCCCGGACTTTCCGTGGGAGGGAAACAGGTAGGAGTTGTCCTCGGCGTGGGTCTTGCGCGCCGGCAAGAACGTCTCCCGCAACGGAAGATAACGGTCGACGGCGGCCCGCGCGGCTCCGCTGATCGGGGCCAGCCGTTCCTTCCCGCCCTTTCCGCGAACGATGATCCAACCGCGGTCCTCGGCGAAGGCGGCGCGCGGAAGAGACACCAATTCGGAGACCCGCAGACCGGATCCGTAGAGAATCTCGAGCATTGCCGCCATCCGCACGGCGCGCGCCTCGCCGCTTTGCGCCTGCGCCTCGGCTACGGACATGAGCGCCTCGACGTCGTCGCGGCTCATGATTTTCGGTAAGGCGCGCCCGCGTTTCGGCGATTCGATCGCTTCGGTGGGGTCGTCGCGCCGCCATCTCTCGGCTTGGAGAAAACCGAAATACTGCCGCAAGGCCGACAACCGTCGCGCGGCCGTCGTCGGGGCCAACGCATGGGCCGCCATGTCGGCGAGATAGGCCTCCAAATCGCCGCGCGCCGCGTCCTGCAAAGCGACGCCTCGAGCTGCGAGAAATGCGGCGGCCGCGTTCAGGTCCTTTTCATAGGCGCGACGCGTCCGCGTCGCCGCGCCCCGCTCCACGCTGAGCATGTCGAGAAACGCGTCGCGGCCGTCGTCCATCAGTCGCTGTCGCCCAGGGGAATCGAAACCTCAATGTCGCGTTCGGGGCGCTCGGCGGACGCGCCATAGAGAAACAGCGCCAGCGCGCCGACCGCAAGCAACGCCAGAACCGCCAACAAACCGATGAGATAGCGCATGAATCACCTCTGCATGCGTTTTAGCGGCTGCGCATCCATCGCCGCAAACTTGGCCGCGACGCAAACGCGCGTTAATCGGCGACTATGTCCGAGCGAAGGCGTCGCGACCGGCTGATCGAACGCGCGCGGCGCGCCCATGATCGACCGGTCGCATTGGTGGGATTGATGGGGGCGGGGAAAACGACGGTCGGGCGACGCTTGGCGCGTGCGCTCGCGACGCCTTTTTTCGACTCCGACGCCGAAATCGAAAAGGCCGCGGCCATGCCGATTCGGGAAATTTTCGAACGCCATGGCGAACCTTATTTTCGTGACGGGGAACGACGGGTGATTCGCCGGATCGCCGGTCTTGGTCCCTGCGTGCTCGCCACAGGCGGCGGCGCGTTCATGGACGGCGACACGCGGGCGCTTTTGCTCGACCTATGTCGTGTCATATGGTTGAAAGCGGACGTCGACACATTGGCCCAACGCGCGATGAAACGTCCTGGCGTGCGGCCGCTATTGGCGGACGGCGATCCGCGGGAGACGCTTGCGACCCTCCTGGATGCGCGCCGTCCATTTTATGGCGAAGCGCACGCCGTCGTGGAGACGGGCGGCGGGTCTCATCAGGCGTCGGTGCGCGCGGCGATGGCCGTGCTGGTTAATATGGCGGAGGTCGCCGCATGAGCACGATTCAAACGGTGAAAGTCGAGCTGGGCGCGCGGTCCTATGACGTGCATGTGGGCGAAGGCGCCCTCGCCGCGAAGGCGGAGGCCCTTGCGGCCGCGGCCCCCCGGTCGCGCGTTTTCGTCATCGCCGATGACGGTGTGGCGGAACTTCATCTGTTCAAGGTCACCAAGGCGTTGCGCGCGGCGAAGCTGGATCCGCAGATCCATATCGCGACAGGCGGCGAGCGCGCCAAAACCTTCCCGGAGTTGGAGCGTGCGCTCGATTTTTTGGTCGGGGGCGGCGCGGAGCGCGGCGATCTCGCAATCGCCTTCGGCGGCGGCGCGGTCGGCGATCTGGCCGGTTTGGCTGCGGCGCTCTGCAAGCGCGGCATGAAGATCGCCCACATCCCAACCACGCTGCTCTCCCAAGTGGACAGCGCAGTCGGCGGCAAGACGGCGATCAATTTGAAAGCCGGCAAGAATCTGGCCGGGGTGTTTCTTCAGCCGAGCTTGGTGATCGTCGACCAGATTTTTCTCGGCTCTCTGCCCGATCGCCAACGCCGCGCCGGTTATGCGGAGGTCGTCAAATACGGCCTTATGAACGACCCGGACCACTTCGCCTGGTGCGAGGAGAACGGGGCCAAAGTCGTGGAGGGCGACGGGGCGACCACCACGGAAGCGGTCGTGCGCTCGGTGCGCGCCAAGGCGACCATCGTCACCAAGGACGAACACGAACATGGCGACCGCGCTCTGTTGAATTTGGGGCACACCTTCGGGCACGCCATCGAAGCGGAGGCGAAGCCGCAGGGATCCGCCTATCACGGCGAATGCATCGCCATCGGATGTTCCGAAGCGTTCGAGTTCTCGTTCCAATCCGATCTTTGCCCCTTGCGGGACCTTGGGCGGGTGACGAGCCATCTGAAATCGGTCGGGCTGCCCACCACATTGAAAGATGCGCCCGGCGGGCCCTACGACTCGAACGCGCTGATGAAACGCATCGCGCAAGACAAAAAGAACCGGGACGGCAAGGTCACGCTGATTCTCACACGCGGGATCGGCAAGGCGTTCATCGACCGCGACGTGAACCCTGACCTGCTGAGGCGTTTCCTGACCGCCCGCCAATGACGCTCGAACTTTGGCTCACGGCGGCGGCGATCGGCGCGCTGCTGGCCCTGTCCGGCTTTTTCTCAGGTTCCGAAACGGCGCTCACCGCAGCTTCCGAAGCGCGCATGCACGCCCTGGAACGAGACGGCGAGAAACGCGCGATGGCGGTCTCCGCCTTGCTGCTGGACCGGGAACGCCTGATCGGCGCGATCCTGCTCGGAAACAATCTGGTCAACATCCTCGCCTCCGCACTCGCCACCAATGCGTTCGTTCACGTGTTCGGCGATGCGGGCGTGTTTTACGCCACGCTCATCATGACGGCGTTGGTGCTGGTCTTCGCGGAGGTTCTTCCCAAGACCTACGCCATCGGCGATCCGGACGACGCCGCGCTGCGGGTCGCGCGCCCGATACGCATCCTTGTGTCGTCCCTTGCGCCCGTCGTGGCGACCATCCGCTGGATCGTCGACCTCACCTTGCGGCTCACGGGTCTGCGCGACGCAAGCCGGCAGACCGTGCAGCCTCATGACGAAATTCGCGGCGCGATCGACTACCACCACAAGGAAGGCGCGGTCGGAAAGTATGAGCGCGACCGTTTGGCCGGGCTCTTGGATCTGCGCGACGTCGAAGTGTCCGAGATCATGGTGCATCGCAAGAACATCGTGATGCTCGATCTGAATCAGGAACCCTCCGCCCTCGTCGCCCAAGTTCTCGACAGCCCCTACACGCGCATGCCGCTTTTTCGCGATGATCCGGAGAACATCGTCGGCGTGCTGCACACCAAGGACGTGTTGCGAGCCTATCACGCGGCGGACGGCGCGATCGCGACGCTGGACCTGGAGGCGATCGCGCGGGAGCCCTGGTTCACCCCGGAGACGACCGCGCTGACGGCGCAACTGAACGCGTTTCTCAAGCGACGCAGCCATTTCGCCCTCGTGGTGGACGAGTATGGCGCGCTGATGGGCTTGGTGACGTTGGAGGATATTCTCGAAGAGATTTTCGGAGACATCGAAGACGAGCACGACATCGCCAATGAAAGCGTGGCGCGCCTACCGGGCGGCGGCGTCGAGGTTGAAGGGCAAATGTCGATCCGTGACCTGAACCGCGCTCTGGATTGGGGACTTCCCGATTCGGAGGCCGTCACGGTCGCCGGATTGGTGATCCACGAAGCTCAGACCATTCCGACGCCTGGGCAAGCCTTTCAATTTCACGGATTCCGTTTCGAAGTGCTCGCACGACGGCGCAATCAAATCATGCGCGTGCGCGTGTCCCCATTGCCCAATGACATGAGCTGATTGTGAATCAGCCGTCGGTGGGAGCGCGCGCGACGATGCGTAAGGCATGGACGCGTTCGGCGATCTCATCGGCCAGGACGTCGTAGACGGCCCGGTGGCGCGCGACCCGGTTGAGCCCTTCAAACGCGCCGGAGGCGATCGTCACCGCAAAATGGGTTTCCCCGCCCGGACGCGCGCCCGCATGGCCCGCATGCATCGACGACTCGTCGACAATCTCTAAGCGGCTTGGGCGGAACGCCGCATCGAGCTTGCGACGCATGCGTTCGGACATCGTAACCTCGGGCATTCGCACATCATCGGATGATCCGGCCAACGGCGCAACGGTTGTTTGACGATCCCGCGGGATCATACTCGCATCCATGGCGACTCGGTTCGACTATAAGCCGCCTTTCGGGCTCGACATTCGGGTGAAGCCGCCGGCCGACACCGGCGGCGCGCCGATTTGCAGCTATCCGACCTGTCGCGCCATCGCCACGGTGCACGCGCCGGCGTCGCCGGAAAATCCGGACGAAAAAATCTGGCTGTGCGTCGCCCATGCACGCGAACACAACCGCAACTGGAATTTTTTCGCCCATATGAATGAAGATGAGGCCCGTGCGTTTCAGGAAAGCGCGCATACGGGCCATCGGCCCACCTGGCGCTTTGGGTCGGACACGCGCGCGGCGCGGGCGGCGCGCGCCTCCGGCCCGCGGCGGGAGGGTTTCCACGATCCTCACGGCGCGTTCGGCGCGCGAGGGGGCGGGCCAGGGCCGGAAGAAAAGCCCCGGCGCAAGACTTCGCGAGTCCAGGAAAAGGCGTTGGCGGTGTTCGACCTGGACGCGGACGCCTCCGCGGACGATATACGGGACCGATACGTGGCGCTCGTGAAGCGCTTTCACCCTGACGCCAATGGCGGCGACCGCGGCGATGAACGCCGTTTGCGACGGGTTTTGGACGCCTATCGCGCCTTGAAAGCCGCCGGCTATTGCTGAACGATCCGCCGCCAGGCGGAGAAGAGGTCGAACTCGATGCTTGATGGCGAAAATTTCGGATTGGATATGCCGGACACGACGGCGGATGTCGGCGAGACCTTCGGTCTTGACGTGGATCTGCAGGTTCCTGCGTTCTCAAAGCCGAACGACTACACGCCGGACTTGGACCAAGCCTATCTTTTCGATCCGGAGACGACCTTGGCGATCCTGGCGGGATTCGCCCACAACCGCCGCGTTCTCATCCAAGGCTATCACGGGACCGGCAAGTCGACGCATGTGGAGCAAATCGCAGCGCGCCTGAACTGGCCCCTGGTGCGCGTGAATCTGGACAGCCATATCAGCCGGATTGATTTGGTCGGACGCGACGCGATCGTGGTGCGCGACGGATTGCAGGTCACCGAGTTCAAGGAAGGCGTCTTGCCCTGGGCGATCCAAAGGCCCGTGGCGCTTGTCTTTGACGAATACGATGCAGGACGCCCGGACGTGATGTTCGTGATCCAGCGGGTGCTGGAGGCGTCGGGACGATTGACCCTGCTGGATCAGAACAAGGTCATCCGGCCCCATCCTTGGTTTCGCCTGTTCGCGACGGCGAATACGGTCGGCTTGGGAGACGCCACCGGCCTTTATCACTGCTCCCAGCAG
>CAYPOX010000104.1:0-9479 GCA_964412525.1 uncultured Caulobacterales bacterium | reverse complement strand
AGCTGGCCGTGGGCCCCGTCGCAGGCGCTATCGTCTTAGAGGGCGGCTTTTCGGGCGTCCGGGGAACGCATCTCTTGTCGGCGCGCGTGGGCGTAAAATTCTGAAGACGCGGGCGTTCCGGATCTACGCCTGTGATGGAGATGGGAATGGCATTCAAGGTGGCGAGACGGGCGGCGGCTTTGGCGGCGTTGGCGGCTGTGCTGCAGGCGTGCGGCGGCGGTGGAGAACAAGGCGAAACGGCTCTTCCGCGAGAGGCCGGCGTGCCCGTGCGTTCCGGCTACATCACCTATGACGAAGATGGGGCCACAAAGCGTTGCGAAGTGGGGCAAACCCGCATTCTTGAGGTTCATGAAGAGGACCGGACGGTCACGGTTTCGCGCTACATCATCTTCATTTACGGCCCGACCCTCGTGGCCGCGGACCGGCGCTTTCCCGATCGATGCTCGGTCGGCACGCGGGGCTCGTTGAACGTGGATATGCGCCAGTTCCGAGGCACGGATCTGGCGACCCTCGGTCAGTATCGTCGCCTGGAGATTTCTTGCGAAGCGGGCGGCGAATGCGGCGACCTCGGCGAGTTCAACCAACGAGGCAACGATCTTGCGGCCGAATTGCTGGGCGACGCGATCTCGGGCGGTTCCTCCGACTCTTAAGGAGAGGCGGCCACCGCCCGACGCGCATCGGCGAAGGACACGCTTTTCTCGGTCAAAAGACGCTTGAGCGCGATGATCGGCGGGAACACTTCATTGTTCCAATCCGCCCCTTGCGAGTCATGGGCCGCCTGCTCCTGTTCGACGATGTCTTTGTCTTCGGCGAAGATGCTCTCGGTGAACCAGACCACGAGCGGCCACAACGGCTCCAGGAGCCAAGACGCCGTCTCGGGTCGACGGATCATCATCAAGCCATAGGTCTGGTTTTCGCGCTGGGCGTGGTCCACCGGCATGTAGAAATTCCATAGATCCAGCGCCGGATGGGGCTTGCCCGCCAGGTAAAACTGAAGCGTCTGATAGGGGTAGCTCGTACGGATGACCATGTAGTCCTCGCCGTCGCCCTTATCGCGACCGCCCAAATCACCGACCATGATCTTTTCGCCAAAAGATTGACGGCCGCTGAGCCGTGCGAAGGTGTATTCGGCCTCCACCCAACCGTCGCCCTCACGAACGTCCATCAGGCTCGCTTTGATCTTGCCCATCAGCTGGCGGTGCAGGAACTGATGGTTCATGTCCATCAGGTTCTCATGCATGAAGGACCAGTGGCATCCGATCCGGCGATCGAGAAAACGCGTCTTATAGGCCGGGTCGGCGAAAGCCGGGATGTCCGGGAAGGTCGCGTCGTCGCGGCGGTCCAGATCGCCCGGATAAACCCATAGGAATCCGTACTCCTCCCGGCACGGATACGCGCGTACCTGCGTCGGCTGGCGTTTGTCGTCATCAAGATAGGGGACGCTCACGCATCGCCCGGTCTTGTCGAACGTCCAGCAATGGTAATTGCACTGGAGCCGGTCGCCCTTCACCACGCCCTTGTGAAGCGGAACCTGACGGTGCGCGCATCGGTCTTCTAAGGCGTAGACCGCGCCGCTCTCGCCGCGGACCAGGCAAATCGGTTCGCCCGCAAAGGTGACGCCCAAAGTTTGCCCGCGTTTCAGGCGGCTCGCCCGCGCCAACGGATACCAGAAATTCGGATCAAGGGCGGACGCCCGTAGATTTTTCGGCGCGCTCGCCTTGTCCGCTGCGATGCTGCGATTCTGGTCCGTGGAAATAATCAGCGCCATGAACGCCCCCTTGTTCATCCGTCTCTTGGACCCTGCCACGGCGGATTCGCCACCGCAATTCTGAAGCCTGTGCCGCGCCAATTGGTTACGGATGCGCGCGCCCGAGCCGTTTCGGCCTTGCCATCTGAATAATCTGTGATAACTTTAAAAAACAAAGTTATTGATCGATTGGAGGTTTGAAATGCGTTGGATCTTGGTTTCCGCGGCGGCGGCGTTCGCCGCGCCCGCGACCGCGGAAGAGGGAGCGATCCGTCTGACCTTGCAGAACGTCACGACGACGGACGGCTTTTTGGTGGTGTCCGTCTGCACCGAACCCGAACACCTTTCCGGCGACTATGGGGCGTGCACACGCAATCATCGCCAGCCGGCGACCGACACGGAGATGGTGCTGCCGGGCGTGCCCCACGGCGTTTACGCCATCAGCGTCTTTCATGACGTTGACGGGGACGGCGCGCTCAAAACCAACTTTCTCGGTATCCCGCGCGAGCCGATCGGCGCAAGCAACGACGCCCGCGGCCGGTTTGGTCCGCCCTCATTCGAGGACATGAAGTTTCAACTGGACGACGAAGAGGTCGCGCTGGTGATTAACCTATACGCATTGTAAATCCGGGGGATAACGTTGCATCCTTAGCGCCCGGAAGCGGAAAGCGATAGGTTTCGAATGTCGGAAGATCGTGCGGAACTGCTCAAGTCCTTGGCGATTGATCGCGCGTCTCCGACCGAACGTGCGGGATCGAAGCGCGGTCTTTGGATCGCTGCTTTCGCCGTCGCGGCCGTCGCCGGCGGCGCCTTGGCCGGCTGGCTCGTTCTTGGCGTATCCGACGATCCGGACGACGCTCCGGCCGTGGTTCGGGAGGAGGCGGCCCCGATCCGCGTCGCCCAAACCGCGCCGGCGGAACGCCGCGCGGCACGCGGCGGACTGGTGGCGTCGGGCTATGTGGTGGCGCGTCGACGGGCGACCGTCTCGCCCCAGGTCAGCGGCCAATTGCTCGAACTCTATGTGGAGGAGGGCGCGCGGGTCGAAAAAGGTCAGGCCTTGGCGCAGCTGGACGATGAGGTCGCGGCGCTGGATTTGGCCTTGAACCAGGCTCAGGCCCAATCGGCGGAGGCGAATGTCGCGGCGGTTGAGGCGGATTTGCGCGAGGCCGTGCGCAATCTGCGGCGGGTGCGGGATCTTGAGGGCAAGGACTTTTCCACCGGCGCGCAGCTTGACCTGGCGTTGGCGCGTGAAGCTTCGCTGCAGGCGCGTCTCGCCGGGGCCAAGGCGGACGCCGCCGCCGCGCGGGCCCGAGCCGAACGCCAGCGCGAAGTGGTCGAGCGCCATGTGGTGCGCGCCCCGTTTGACGGCGTGGTCATCGATAAGAACGCGCAGCCGGGCGAGTTTGTGGCGCCGGCTTCGGCGGGCGGGGAATTCACGCGCACCGGCGTTTACACGTTGGTCGACATGGCGTCGCTGGAACTCGAGATCGACGTCAATGAAGGCCAGATCGGGCGGGTGCGGGTTGGCCAAAACGTCGAAGCGGTGTTGGACGCCTACCCGAACTGGACGGTTCCCGCGCGGGTGGCCGCGATCATTCCGACAGCCAATCGCGACAAGGCGACGATCGTGGTTCGGGTTGCGTTCGATGCGTTGGACGACCGGATCCTCCCGGAAATGGCGGCGAAGGTGACGTTCTTGAACAATGACGCCGGAGAGCCGGCTGAAGCGGAGGGGTGAGCCCATGACGAAGGACTTGATCCGGATCAGCGGCGTGGAGAAGGGTTACTCCCGCGGCGGCGAGCACATTTCGATCTTTGAGCGCCTGGACATGACCATCCAGGAAGGCGACTTCATTTCGATCATGGGGCCGTCCGGGTCGGGCAAGACGACCTTGCTGAACATGCTCGGCGGCCAGGATAAGCCGGACAAAGGCCAAATCAATTTCGACGGCGAAGAAATCGCCAGCTATGGCGAGGGCGCCCTGGCGAAATGGCGCGCGGCGAATGTCGGCTTCATTTTCCAGTTCTACAATCTCATGCCGACCATGACCGCGGCGAAAAACGTGGAGCTGCCGCTGCTTCTCACCAATTTGCCAGGGAAAGACCGCAAGCAGCGGGTGGAGACGGCCTTGAAGGTTGTGGGCCTCGGCGATCGCCACAAGCACCGCCCGCGGGAGCTGTCCGGCGGCCAGCAGCAACGCGTCGGCATCGCCCGCGCGATCGTCGCCGATCCGAAGCTGATCCTGGCCGATGAACCCACCGGCGATCTCGACCGCAAGACCGCCGATGAAATCTTGGACACCTTAACCTTGCTCAACCAAAAGCTCGGAAAGACGATCGTGATGGTGACCCACGACCCGCGCGCCGCCAAATTCGCCAAGCGGGAGCTTCACCTCGACAAAGGGCAATTCGTAAGGGCGGCGGAGTTGGCGGCATGAGCGATCTCGGTCTCGTCTTGGCGAATCTGGGTCGGAAAAAGGTTCGGACCTTCTTGCTCGTCTTCACCACCATGGTGGGATTTTTGGTGTTCGGAGGCCTTTCGGGCTTTCAGGACACGATCAACGCGCAGTTCGACGAAATCCCGGCCGATCAGATCGTCACCAACAATGCGATCAATTTCACTGTGTCGCTGCCACTGGCCTATGTGCAGAGGGTGCGCGCTTTGGACCGCGTGGAACGCGCAACCTACCAATCGTGGTTCGGCGGTTACATCCAGGAAGCGCGCAACACGGTCGGCGCCTTCGCGGTCGACCCGGAAACCTATGTCGCCATGTTCGGCGAGGAATTGGGCGTCGATTCTGAGACCGCGGCGCGATTTTTCGCACGGCGCGACGCGTTGCTGATCCCCCAATCGATCTCCGAAGAGTATGGTTGGGAGGTCGGGGACGCGGTGACGATGTTCTCCAACATCTTCACGCGTGACGGCGGATCGAACGCTTGGCCCTTCGTCGTCGGCGGCGTCTATCCTGAAGGCGACAGCGGCTTTCCGACCGTTTTGCTCCATTTCGAATACTTCAATGAAGGCAAATCCTTTGGCCGTGATCGGGTCGGCAGCATCATCGCCGATGTCACGTCGGCGGATGTGGTGGACGACGTCGCCAACGAGATCGACGATCTGTTCTTCAACTCGCCCGCCCAAACGGAAACGATCTTACGATCGTCCTTCGCACGCGGCTTTCTCGAACAATCCATCTCGATCGGCTTCATCGTCACGGTCATCAGCACCGGCGGTTTCGCGTCAATCCTGTTGGTGGTGGGCAATTCCATGGTGGTCGCAATTCGGGAGCGGACTCGGGAGATCGCCGTCATGAAGACCTTGGGATTCCAAGCCGGTCGCATCTTCCGTCTGGTGCTCGCGGAATCCGTCTCGATCGTGGCGCTGGGCGGCGCGCTTGGGCTTGGCCTGACAGTGCTCGCCTTCATCGTGCTGAATGGCGGTGATCTGCCGTTTCCCGAGTTGCAGCTCTCCACCACGACAATCGCGGTCGGCGCGGCGATCATGTTGGGCATGGGCCTTTTGACCGGCTTCATTCCGGCGTGGAACGCCCAGCGTTTGAACGTCGTCACCGCTTTGGGTCGGGAGTGACCATGTCTGTCAGTCGTCAAATCGGAACGGCCGTCGGCCTCAACGTCACCAGCATTCCCCAGCGCCTTTGGATGTCCATTGCGACGGTGGGATCGATCGCGCTCGTGGTGGGCATTTTGGTCGGCATTCTGGCCCTCGGCGAAGGATTCCGCGCCGCGCTCAACAACACCGGCGAAGAGGACGTCGCATTGATACTGCGCGCCGGCTCGACCGCGGAGCTCTCCAGCGGCGTGTCGCGCGACCAATATCGCTTGCTGGAGGACGCGCCGGGCGTGGCGCGGGATGCGGAAGGCCGCCCCATCCTGTCTGGGGAGGTGTTCGTCACCGTCGACGCCAACAAAAAGTCCAACGGTCAAGAGGTGAACGTCACCCTGCGCGGCGTGACCGACGCCGCCTTCGGCGTACGCAGCGGCGTCGAAATCGTCGCCGGACGCATGTTCGAGCCCGGCTCGGCGGAGATTGTCGTCGGCGAAAATTTGTTGCGGCAATACAGCAATTTCGCGCTGGGCGAGCCGGTGCGCTTTGGTCCGGACACCTGGGAAGTGGTGGGACTTTTAAGCGGCGAAGGCCTCGTCACGTCGGAGATTTGGGCCGACCTCGGCACGGTCCAGAACTTTTTCAATCGCGGCTCGACCGTCCAGAGCGTGCGCGCGAAACTCGAACAAGGCGGCGGCTTGGCGGCGTTGCAAGCGCATATCGAGGAGGATCCGCGTCTCCGCCTCAGTGCGGAGACCGAGAAGGCGTTCTATGCGGACCAGTCCGGCGGTCTTGATCAGATCATCAATTTGTTTGGTTGGCCGCTCGCCATGTGCTTGGGCCTTGGCGCCCTGGCGGGCGCGGTGAACGCGATGAACTCCTCGGTCGAAGCGCGCGCCAAAGAAGTGGGCACGCTGCGCGCGATCGGATTTGGCGGCTTGGCCGCTTTCGTTGGTGTGATCGCGGAGGCTCTGACCTTGGCGGCGCTGGGCGGAGCGTTGGCGCTCACCATCGCCTTCGTGATCTTCAACGTGCTGGGTTGGAGCGTTTCAACGCTGGGCGCCGGGTTCACGCAAGTCGTGTTCGAGTTCACCCTGACGCCCTATGTGATCGCGGTCGGCCTCGCCATGGCGCTCGCCATTGGGCTGCTCGGCGGGCTGGCGCCGGCGGTCAAAGCGGCGCGGACGCCGGTCCTGCGTCTCTAGGCGAAACCACGCCTCACGTCATATCCGACGGCTCTTTCTGGATCTGATAGCGCGCCGCGAAAAAGGCCGGACCGGCGCAGATCGCAAACAACGCCATCGCTTGGACGTTGTTTCCCAGCGTCTCCGTGTTTCCCGCGATCACGAAGGTCATGAATAGGGCGCCGTAGAGAATGAAGGCGACCAGCGAGAACAAGAGCGTGAAGGTGATGTAGGCGCCGACCGGCGTGCGATAGGGGTTCCGCGCCTGGGCGGAGTACGGAATCGCCAAAAGCATGAAAAAGCCCCAAAGCCCGAAGATCCACGGACTGAACATCGCTCTCGCTCCCCTTGCCGACCCTCGACGATCGATCGGTTTGTAACACCGTTGTGGGCGAACCGGAAACGGGCGCACATGGCGCGCTTCGCGCTTGCCGAAACGCCGCAAGCGCTGGACGCGCGCGTGCGGAGGCGCATGTTGGTCGCATGAGCGAGCTTTATGACGTGGCGATTCTCGGCGGAGGGCTCAGCGGCCGCGCCGCTTGGTTGGCGGCGGCCAATTCGGGCGCGCGCGCCGTGTTGGTGGAGGCGGCGTCGACGGCGGCGGATCGAGTTGACGATCCCCGAACGACGGCCTTGTTGCCGGAGACCGTCGCCTGGTTGCGCGAAGGCGGCGCCGGCGCAGCGCTTGACGCCGCCGGCTATCCCCTGCGTGCGCTCGACATTCGCGACTTGGCGTCCGGCGGAACCAAGGCGCGCTTCACCGCCGAGGAGGCGGGCGAGGACCGTCTCGCGCTGAACGTTCCGAACCGTCCCTTGGCGGAGGCGATGGGCGAGGCCGCGGAGGCCGCGGGCGGAACGCGCCGCGCCGGCGTTGCGACCGCTTTGGAGGAGCAGGAGGATCGAATCGCGGTCACGCTCGCGGACGGCGCGGTCGTGAACGCCCGGATGGCGGTTCTCGCCACGGGCGACGGCGCGCCCCTTGCGCGGGCGCACGGTTTTCGCGAGAGGCGGCGGGACTACGGTCGAGACGCATTGGTTTTCTTCGCGAAAGCGAATCACGAACCGGACGGCGTTTCCGTAGAAGGCTATGCGCGCGGGTCGTCCATGACGCTGATTCCGTCGCACGATCGGCGCGTATCCGTCATTTGGATTGATTCGTCGCAGGCCCATGAGGCGCGCGAGGCGATGGAGCCGAACGCCTTGGCCGCGGCGGCGGCCGCCTTCTTAGGGGCGCCCAATGCGGGTCTCACAGGGAAGGACGGGCCCCGGGCGCGATATTCCGTCGTCCGGACGTTCTGCCCAGCCTTGGCGCGCGGACGTCTGATGGTCGTCGGGGAGGCCGCGCACCGGCTTCCGCCGCTCGGCGCGCAGGGTTTCAACCTGTCCGCGCGCGACGCCATCGCGTTTCAGCAAACCCTGGAGACGCCGTGGCCGTGGGCGGAAATGCCGGCGCACTACGCGGCGCGCCGCGCGCCCGATCTGGGCATGACCGTGGCGTCCAGCGATTTGTTGGCGCATTTCGCGGTGGGGGAAGGATTGGGAACGCTTGGGATTCGTCGGGCCGGCTTGGCGATGTTTCAGCGCGTGCGCGTCGCTAGAAGCGGCATAACACGGTGGGGTCTAGCGACCCGACAAGGCTGATTCAACCGCCACGGGCTTGAAAACGGGCCGATCTTTACGCATCTTTTAACCCAGCGGGTATCGAGGTGTGAGATGGCGGCGATTGATCCGATTGCAGGTGCGACCCAGCCGGAGTTGGTGGCTGGGGTCATTGTGGGCGCGTTCGCGCCGGCTGAGCCGGCGCGCGAGGATGAAGAAATCGCGATTGAGGACGACGCCGTCCCGGGCGCGGCCGAAGAGGCGGCTGCGCTTGATGACGAGGCCGAGCGAGTTGAGGCCTTGGCGTTGGTGGATGAGGACGACGCGTTCGAGGACGACGGAGGTTTCGACGAATCGACCGTCGGCCAGAACACGATCGAGGCGGCGACCAGCGAGGCGGCGGCGACCGCTGCGGACGAGGACGACTTTGACGAAGCGACCGCCGACGAAGAGGCGGAAGACGTCGCGTTACGTGAAGCGGTCGGACAGGCGGATGTGGCGTTCGCCAGTCCCCAAGCCGCTGAGGATGCTCAGTCGACCTTAATCGGGCAGGGCGGGGATCCGTCCGTGCTGCCGCTCGAACCGTTCGTGGCGGACAATGCGCTTGCGGACGACGCGCCCGAGGCGCCTGAGCCGGAAGAGGCTCCGGCGGCGGATGCGACAGCGGACGAGAATGCTTTTGCGGACGCCGACGAGGCTGTTGACGCGGCGGCGGCCGATGATCAGGCCGATGTCGAGCCGGATGCGGCGGCCGCGGACGAATCGGAGCCGGCGGAAGCGTCTGATGAGCCCGTCGCCGTGGTGGATGCCGACGCCTCAGACGCACGTGCGGAGGCCGCGGAACGTGCGACGGCGTCTGGCGACGCCGCTCCCGCCGATGACGAGTTGGCGGATGAAGCGGCCGACCGTGAAATTGAGCGCGAGGCCGCGGAAGTCTCGGCTCGATCCGTGAATGCGTTCACCACGCAGCTCCCGGACACGGCGACGGTGCTGTTCAGCGCATAATCAGTCGTTGACGGTGGCGGCGTCGCCGCCGCCGATCAGCGCATGTTTGCGCAGCATGCCGCGCAATTGGTGATAGGTGAGGCCAAGATGCTCGGCCGCGCGCGTTTGGTTGTGGCGGCAACGCGCCAATGCGAGTTTGAGCGCGTCGCGCTCGACCCCGTCGATCCAGCTTTTGAAATCATAGGCGGCGAAAGGGGGCGCGGGGTCCGCCGGTCGGGCGTCCGGCTCCACCCTTTGGGCGTGTTCCTGCGCTGGCGGAGACGCCAATTCCGCGCCCATGCGCCACGGGGTGTCAAAGGGATCGATGGGCGCGTGCGCGATGGGTTGTCCGATGTGATCGGAGTCGCTGAACCATCGATAGACCGCGCGTTCGGCGACGTTT
>CAYPOX010000103.1:0-9488 GCA_964412525.1 uncultured Caulobacterales bacterium | reverse complement strand
AACGGCCCCGGTCCAGGAGCCGTCGAATTCTGTCGCCGCCGCCGCCCAGGACGCTGCGAACGCCGCAGAGGAGTCGGCGTCGGCCGTCGCCGCTGCCGCGCAGGAAACCGCGGACGTGGCGGAGGAAACCGCGCCCGTCGTGGTCGCCGCCGCGCGGGAAGCCGCGGATGACGCGCAAGCGGCTGACGAAGATCCTGCCGCCGAGGACGCAGCCACCGATGAAGCGGCCGCTGATGAAGCGGCTGGCGCTGAAGTCGTCGCCGCGGTCCCTGCTGGCGACGCCGCCGCTGGCAAGCGCGTGTTTGCCCGTTGCATGGCGTGCCACGCTCTCGCGGAAGGTCAAAACCGCGTCGGTCCGTCCTTGCACGGCCTTTTCGGACGCACCGCTGGAACCGTCGAGGGCTTCCGGTACTCCCAAGCCAACAAGGACTCTGGCGTCACGTGGTCCGAGGCGACCTTGTTCGAGTATCTGAAGAACCCGCGGGAATACATTCCGGGCACGATCATGGCGTTTCCGGGCCTGCCGAGTGAGGACGATCGCGCGAACCTGATCGCCTATCTCAAAGAAAACACCTGAGACCACCGGCTCGGAATTTTGAAGAGAGGCCGTCGCAAACCCTTGCGGCGGCCTTTTTCGTTCCGGTCGATCCGCGAACGCGCATGTCGCGGGTGATCAACTCAATGAGGCGACGCCTTTGATTTTGTTCGCCTAAGTCGATGAGTGAGATCGCCAAGATGGGCGATGAACGCCGCGAGCAACGCCGCGCCAACCCAACCCCACCATGATTGGTCGTAAGCGAGCCGAGCCGCGATCACCAGAAACGCGCCTGGCGCCAGGGCGAAGGCGGCCTCCAGCGCGGAGAGGCCGCCGCCGCGGAATCGCCGCCACAACGCGAACCCGCCCCACTCCAAAAACGTGACCGCCAGGACCAGATCGAAAAAGCGACCCGCATGCCACCACTCCGGCACCGGGCGACGTCGTCAGGGCGCGCTCCGCCCGGCGTTCGCGTCTGACTCGTTTGTCTTGCCCAAACCGAGAAGATGGGCGGTGTCCTTCAGGAAAATGCGGACATGCGCCATGGGCTTGGCCCGCACCAACCGCTTGTTCATATAGGCTTCCCAGGTGAGGCGTTGGACGTCCGGATCGCGGCAGATGCTGACGAAGCGCTCGCGGCGCTTATCCGAGCGATACCATAAATGCTGCATGATCCCGAGGATCCAGAACACCTTGCCGTGCTCTTTTAGGAAGCGTTTCCGCGCTTGCGCCAACGCTTTGACCTGGCCGGTCTCCAAGAACTCGGCCGCCGCGCGCGCGGATTCCAAGCCGCCCAACATGGCGTAGTAGATGCCTTCGCCGGAGGCCGGGGCGACCACGCCCGCCGCATCGCCGGCCACGATCACGTCCTTGCCGTTGTCCCATTTCTTCAACGGCTTGAGCGGGATCGGCGCGCCCTCGCAGCGGACGGTTTCGGATTGGTCAAGCCCGGCGATTTTGCGCACCCCGGCGACGGCGTTGCGAAGGCTGAAGCCTTTGTGCGCGCTGCCGGTGCCCACGCTCGTCACATCGCCATGGGGAAAGATCCAGGAGTAGAAGTCCGGCGAGAAGCGACCTTGATAATAGACGTCGCACCGTTCGCCGTCGAAAACGGTTCCAGGCGCGCCTTCGGGGGATCGAATGATCTCATGATAGGCGAAAACGCACGGCGTCTCGCCGCCGCCGGGAATCTCCTGGCGAGCCACATTGGAGCGCGCACCGTCCGCGCCGACGACCACCCTCGCGCGCACGCGGGCCGGCTCGTCAAAGCGCGATCCTTTCGGATCCCGGAAACACACGACCGCAGAGCCGTCCGCATCCCGCTCGATCCGCTCAAACATGCCGGTCCGACGCTCGACCCCATGTTGCGCCGCCCGTTCGCGCAGCCACTCGTCGAAGTGCTCGCGATCGACCATGCCCACATAGCCGCCCTCGATCGGCATATCGACCGACGCTTCCGAGGGCGCGACCATGCGTGCGGACGTCGCCCGCGCCACGATCTGCGAGTCGGGCACGTCGAAATCTCGGATAAGACGCGGCGGGATCGCTCCGCCGCACGGCTTGATCCGTCCGCCGCGATCCAAAAGCAGGGTCTTATGGCCGGCCGCCGCCAAAGCCTGGGCGGCGGTGGCCCCCGCCGGTCCGCCGCCCACGACGACGGCGTCAAAGGTCTCGATTTCGCTCATGGCCTGCGCTCCCTCTTCTGGACGCCGCTACCCTCGTGCGGCGAACTCTGCGGCCTCCAAATCGCCGACAAGCGGCGTGTCTTTATCCATGCCCGTCCGTGTCGAGCCTCCGACGCTGGCCGCCAAAAGGGCGGCGGCGACGAACAAAGCGGACTCCAATCCGAACACCGCGCCATAGGCTGCGGCCTCCGAGCCGTTCACGGCCAAAGTGACGTCTTTGGTGAAGGCTCCCAGCAAGCCCGCGAGGCCGAAACCAAGCGCTTGCGCGGCGCCCCAAACACCGAGCCGCACGCCTTCCCGGCCCGGCCCGCCATCGGCGGCCAGCGCCATCATGGACGCGATCGCCGCGCCGGCGAAGGCGCCGTTGCCAAAGCCGAGCGTCACCACATTCGCCACCACCGGCCAACCGGGACCGACCCCGGCTGCGGTCGCCAGGCCCACAAAGGCGGCGGCCGAAAGCAGACAGCCCGCGGTCGTCCATTGGCGCAAAGATCCGACTCGCCGTCCAAGAAACGCCACGGCCAACAGGCCGGAGAGAACGCCAAGGTCCATGAACCCTGAGAGCTGGGTCGACTGCCGGACGGTGAAATCGAACAGCTCGCCCGCAAACGGCTCCAACACGATGTCCTGAGCTTTGAAGGCGAGCATCGCGATGAACACGAAATAGGTGAAACGGCGCGCGTCGCCGTCCCGCCAAACTTCGGCGACGGCTTGGAGAAACGGACGTTTTTCAGCGGCCGCCTCTGCCTCTTCGGCGATGGCCGTGGTCCTGCGCTCCACATGGTGAAGCGCGCCGACGCTGACGACAAAGGCGATCAGAGAGACGCCCGCGGACACCGCCATCAGACGCTCCATGGAGAACGGCTCCAGCAACTGGCCCGCAACAATCGCCGAGACCGCGAGACCCACGATCATCATGATCCAAACCAAGGAGGCGGCGGCTGGTCGGCGTTCCTTAGGCACGCGGGCGGCCAACAGCGCCAGGAGCGTGGTGCCCGCGGCGCCGCAGCCGATCCCGATCACCAGATAGGCGAAGATTGACAAGGCCATGCCGACGAGGACATCGCGCTCCAACCAATAGACGCCCCAGGCGGCCAACACGCCGCCCACGCAAAGGACCGCCATGCCCGCCAAAATCCACGGCGTGCGGCGCCCTCCGCGATCGGACCAATGTCCCCAATGGGGGCGGCTCAACTGGACGAGATACTGGAATGCGACGAGCCCGGCCGGTATCAGCGCCAGTAGACCCAGCTCCACCTGCATCACCCGGTTGAAGGTCGAGGTCGGCAACACGACGACCGCGCCGAGCGCGGTCTGCACGAGCCCCAGCCGGACGACGCCCGCCCATCCCAACATATGCGGCGCGGCGCTCACTGGCCGGCCTCGATCAAGCCGCCGACGGCGAAGGCGCTCACCAACATGCCGAGCACGTAAAGCGTGGTGCCCGTGGTGTTGAAGCCCGGTGTCCGCTCTTTCGGCTTCTGCAACAGCCAGACCATGAGGGCGCCCTGGATCAACAAGGACGTCGTGATCGCGGCTGCAAAGATCGGTCGGCCCCAGGAGAACAGCAAGGCGATGACCGCCGCTTGTGGAATCGCCATCACCACACAGGCGATCTGGCCGGCCCGTTCTTCGCCCAGTTGCACAGGCAAGGAGCGCAGACCCATTTTCCGATCGCCCTCGACGGCTTTGAAATCGTTGAGAGTCATGATCCCAAAGGCGCCCAGGCTGTAGAGCGCCGCAAGGAGCGTGCTGCGATGGTCAGGAAGACCGCCCGCGATAACCGCGGCGCCGGTGAACCAGGCCAACCCTTCATAGGAGAAGCCGACCGCCAGAGGCCCGAGCCAACCGTTCCGTTTCAGCCGCGCCGGCGGCGCGCTATACGCCCATGCGAGAATCAGTCCGACGACTGTCGCCGCCAAAACCCAGCGCCCGAGCGCCGCACCGACGGCCAGACAAAGCACCGTCCAAAAAATGGCGTAGTAGAGACCGACGCGCCCCGGCACCCGGCCGGAAGGTATCGGACGCTTCGGCTCGTTGATCGCGTCGACATGCCGGTCAAACCAATCATTGACGATCTGACTGGCGCCGCAAACCAATGGCCCGGCCAAAAGAACGCCCGCGGCGACGAAAAGCCAACGCCCGTCCATGGAGACGCCGGCCGAGGCCACGCCGCACCCGAAGGCCCACATGGGCGGGAACCACGTGACGGGCTTCAACAGCTCGACCATTGCGCCCAATGAAGGCGCTGCTGAGACAGGAGCCGTGGCGACCGAACGCGTCATGGGTGAAAGCTAAAATTGACAGCGAAGACTGTCAACTTAGCTTGACATCAAGCCGCAGGCGCGGCTCAGCCCAAATTGCCGAGATTGTAGCGGCGCATCTTCGCATAGAGGCTTTGGCGGCTAAGTCCGAGCATTTCCGCCGCCGAAGCACGATTGTCGCCGGTCAGCTCCAACGCCGCTTCGATGCAGAGGCGCTCGATCAAATCCGTGGTCTCGCGCACGATCTCCTTCAAGGGCACGCGGCCGACGAGACCCGTCAATTGCTCCACCGATCGGGGCAATTGGGGCGTCACGTCAGGTCCGGCCAAGAATCGCCGTCCTGCGCTGCGGATGGAGAAACCATAGCGAAGCTGATCATCATTCGGCACGGTGACTGCGGCGATCTCCACGTCTTCGATGGAGCCGTATTCCCCGCGCAGCACGCTCGAGAAATGCCGGATTGAACCGTGTTCGCGCACATTGGAGATCAGGACGCTCAGATCGACGCCTGATCGACCGACATATTTGTCGAGCGACGCGCCGAGCGCCTGATCCTCAGCAGCCAGTTGGGCCAGATCAAGAAACGCGCCGTTCACGGCGACGATCTTCAAAGCTTCGTCCGTCGCAACGAAGCCGTCGGGCAATCGTTCGACCACCTGCGCGAGCGTGTCGTCCGCCTTCACGCGAACGGTGCTCGGCGTCTCGGTCTGCATGGGCGTCAGCCGGACCAGAATTTGGGCGCTCGCCCCTTGGCGGAACAACGAGGCGGAAACCAAAAACTCGGGCTCCACATCAGCCGGATGCGCCTTCACGTCGTCGCCGCGACCCGAGGCGCGCACGGCGGTGAGGAGCCCGTCGATCGAAGCCGCGCTTTCCGTCTGGAACAAGGTCGCGACGTGCGATCCGACGATTCGCTCCGCGGAACGCCCGAGCAAACGACCCACGGAGGGATTCGCCTCGACGACCTTAAAACTCGCGCCATCGACCACGAGGACCGCTTCCGACACGTTTTGGAACAGCAGGCGATAGCGCGCCTCAGCTTGGCGAAGCCGCGAGTAACTGCGCTCGATCGCCTGCTGGGCCTCAAGCACGCGCTGCTGCATGGCCGCGTCGGGACGCAAGTCTCGGCCGAAGGCCAAAAGCATGCCCTTCGCGCCTGTTCGGACGGACGCATATCGGATTGGAAGTTGTTCGCCCTCGCCCAATACATGATTGACGTGACGCCAGCGCGCGACCTGCGCCGAGGGATCCCGAATCAAAGCTTCAACCTTGTCGCGACTGTCCGGCGCGACGGTCTCGATCCAAGGACGGCCCATCCACTCGCGCCGATTGGTCATGCGCGCCAGATCGGCGTCGCCAAACGCCAGGTCTCGAATCACGCCCTTCTCATCAACGACGAGCGCGATGTCCGACGAGGTGGCGAGCAGATGCGCCACCGTCGCGGCGTCGAGATCGCCGAGAAAGCGCTTGGGCGCATCAAAACGCAGCGCGGTATCGTCCTTAACGACGGACTCCATAACGGCGCGTGGATCTCGCATCCTCATCCATGGACGCTCGCCGCACGCATGCGCGGCGAATACGCCTCAACCTCTCGTTGCTACGGCGAAAGATACGCGCCGTCGGTGACCGTCCGAAGCGACCGCGCCCGGACGTTACGCTACGGCATGCGACGCGTTAGCCGCCCGTGGCGGCGCTTGCGCGCATCGACAACAGTTCGACGAGATCGTCAGCCTGTTGCGCAGCCTCGTCGCAGTCCTTCGCAGTGGCGTCAGCCCCCACTCGAACTGCAAAATCCGGAGATTCCGAAAAGATGCGACCGCCGACGATCACGCCGATATTGCGGTTCAAGGACGTCCTGCGAACGGCCGTGATCTCCGAAGCCAGGGCCTGCAGACGTTCCTCGCAACTGATCGAAAGACCGACCAAATCAAACCATTCATTCCGCACGATCGCCGCCACGTCGTCGATCGAAGCGTTGGGCTCCTCGGTCACGTCCCAGCCGTCGCGCCGCAGCATTTCGCCGACCATGATCAGCCCAAGCAAATGTTGCTCGCCCGGCACCAAAGCCAGAAGCGCGCGCCGGCCATTGGTCACGACCGCCGATTCTCCGTCCGCGCTCAATTCGCGCAGGATGTGGTGCAGCCGGCACAAACCGATCGTCACTTCGTTGAAATTGAGCGTATCGCGTTCCCAGAGCTCGCCGAGAAGGCGGGCCGACGGCGCGATCACTTCCAGAAACACGTCGCGCAGCCCAAGCCCGTTCGCCTGAAGCTCACGCACATAGGCCATTCCCGCTTCGCCGTTCCCCTGAACGAGATGATCCGACAGCGCGGTCACCATTTCGGGCGACGCACCGCCGTCCGCCGCGCCCGCCGTCCCCGGCGATGCGGCGCCATTGGCCGCAAATTGATGCGCCAGCATGAGGCGGGGAATCACTTCGCCTTCGATGGCTTGAACCAGCAACGCCGTTCGTCGATCTGCGTCTTTGCGCTTCCCGCGCGCGGGTTGAGACAGCTTTGGCGGACGTCCTGCGAAGAATTTGGCGGCCCGCGGGGCGTAAACTCCGCGATCGCTGTTCGACGTGTCAGTCATGGCGGCCTCCCATAGTAAGGGGGCCTTGCGCCATGGACCGTTTACGCGTCCCCCTCGCGCATCGCGCATCGCGATCATGTCGTCGTTCTCGACTTGTTATCGACCATAGTCGCGAGCCCAATCCGTTACGCAAGGGGGTTGGAAGCCGCATGCAGAGTCGGCGCGACCCGTTCGCATGTCAAGCGAAATTGACGTCAACTTTGCTTGACAACTCGCGGACCCGCTGGATACCGTTCCCATCGTAAGAGTTCAGAACAGGGGGCGCCTCGGTGGAGGCTTCCGAACACCAAGATCAACGGGAACGTGGCGCGGTGCCGCAGCGTGGGGAAACGCCCGCGCCGCAGGTCGCATGCCCGCCCAACGACCCCCAAAGCGGCGCCGCGTTTGCGTCGATTTCACGCAGGGGTCGCACCCTTTCCGAGCGGCCTCCGCTGTACACGCCGGAGGAACGTGCGCGTCGGGACGCCTCCGTTTGGACGCTCGTCCAGGGCGTATTGGCCCCGTTCCAATTCCTGGTATTCCTCGTCAGCCTGGGACTTGTCGTGCGTTATCTGGCGACCGGCGAGGGCTTGGCGGCGGCGACCGCCTCGATCGTCGTCAAAACCGCGGTGCTCTACGCCATCATGATCACGGGCTCGATCTGGGAGAAGGTCGTGTTCGGCAAATGGCTGTTCGCGCGCGCCTTCTTTTGGGAGGACGTGTTCTCCATGCTGGTGCTGGCGCTGCACAGCGCCTATCTCGCCGCGATCGCCTTCGGCTGGGGTTCAGGCCGCGATCAGATGATTCTCGCGCTGGCCGCTTACGCCGCTTACGTCATCAATGCCGGCCAATTCATCTGGAAGTTGCGCTTGGCTCGTCTCGACGGCCGCGCCGCCGCCGGATTGGAGGCTGCATGACCGCCGAAGCCGCCACGCATATGGCGCCGCGCGCCGAGGGCGGCTGCGTGGACGCCCCCGTTCTCAAGGAGCGCGGGCAACGGGAGGTGTTCTGCGGGTTGACCGGCATCGTCTGGCTGCACCGCAAGATCCAAGATGCATTTTTCCTAATCGTGGGGTCGCGTACCTGCGCCCATCTCATGCAATCGGCCGCCGGCGTCATGATCTTCGCCGAGCCCCGCTTCGGCACGGCGATCATCGAAGAACGTGATCTCGCGGGCATGGCCGACGCGAATGAAGAACTCGACCGCGTCGTCACCCAACTCCTAGAGCGCCGCCCGGACATCAAACTCCTCTTCCTGGTCGGATCCTGCCCGTCCGAGGTGATCAAGCTCGATCTTTCGCGGGCGGCCTTGCGCCTCAGCCGCAGCCACAGCCCGCGTGTTCGAATCCTGAACTATTCGGGAAGCGGCATCGAAACCACCTTCACCCAGGGTGAGGACGCCTGTCTCGCGTCGCTGATCCCGGAATTGCCGGACTCTCCGTCGGACGCGCCGCCATCCCTGCTTGTGGCGGGCACGATGGCGGACATCGCCGAGGATCAGTTCGCGCGTTTGTTCGAGCAATTGGGCGTCGGGCCGGTCCGCTTCCTCCCGCCGCGGAGCGCTGCGGATCTTCCCGCCGTCGGCGCGAACACCCGTTATCTGTTGGCTCAGCCCTTTCTCACGGAAACGGCGCGCGCCCTGGAAGAACGTGGGGCGACTCGCCTGCCCGCGCCCTTCCCCTTCGGCGAAGAGGGGGTGACCCGGTGGCTGAAGGCGGCGTCCGACGAGTTCGGCGTCCCCGAGCATCATTTCGACGCCGTCACCGCCCCGGGCCGGGAACGCGCCCGGCGCGCCGTGGCGCGCTACCGTGATCAATTGGCCGGTCAACGGATCACGTTCTTGCCCGACTCCCAGTTGGAGATTCCGCTGGCGCGCTTTCTCGCGCGGGAGTTGGACATGAAGCCGGTCGAGGTCGGCGCGCCCTACATCAATAAGGATCAAATGGCCGAAGAACTGGCCATGCTGCCGACCGACGTCCGACTCAGCGAAGGTCAGGACGTCGAGAAACAACTGGATCGCCTACGGGCCGACCGGCCGGACATGGCCGTTTGCGGTTTGGGGCTCGCCAATCCGCTCGAGGCGGAAGGCGTCACGACCAAGTGGTCGATCGAACTCGTGTTCTCGCCGATCCACGGCTACGAGCAAGCTGGCGACCTCGCCGAATTGTTCGCGCGGCCCTTCGATCGACGCAGCCGGTTGAGGGTCTGACCATGCAGCTCACCGTCTGGACATATGAAGGACCGCCCCATGTGGGGGCCATGCGGATCGCGACCGGCATGGACGGCGTGCACTACGTCCTGCACGCCCCGCAAGGCGACACCTATGCGGATCTCTTGTTCACGATGATCGAGCGCCGGGATCATCGCCCGCCGGTCACCTACACGACCTTCCAGGCGCGCGATCTCGGCGGCGACACGGCCGAACTGTTCAAA
>CAYPOX010000102.1:0-9609 GCA_964412525.1 uncultured Caulobacterales bacterium | reverse complement strand
GAGGCGTTCGACCTGTCCTGGGATTGGTTCGGCCGGTCGTCCAGCGCGGAGAACCGCGCGCTCACCCAGCATTTCGCCGAAATCGTGGAAGCGAACGATCTGATCGAGGAGCGCTCCGAGCCGCAGATCTATTCCCCAGCGGACGGCCGTTTCCTTCCCGATCGCTATGTGGAGGGCGTTTGCCCGAATTGCGGCTACGACAAAGCCCGGGGCGACCAATGCGAAAATTGCGGCAAGCTGCTCGATCCGACCGATCTGATCACGCCGCGTTCGGCGATCTCCGGCGCGACCGATCTCGAGGTTCGGGAGACGCGCCATCTCTATCTCCGCCAATCGGTGATGGAGGATCGCGTTCGGGAATGGGTGGACGGACGGGAGGACTGGCCGCGCCTCGTCAAATCGATCGCCTATAAGTGGCTCGATGAAGGGTTGAAGGACCGCGCCATCACCCGCGACCTCGCCTGGGGCGTGCCGGTGGTGAAGGACGGCGCGCCGCGACCGGGCTTTGAAGACAAAGTCTTCTATGTCTGGTTCGACGCGCCGATCGAATATGTTGCGGCGGCCCAGGAATGGGCGAAGGCCACGGGCGCTGATTGGGCGCGGTGGTGGCGGACCGATCAGGGCGCCCATGACGTGCGCTATGTCCAATTCATGGCGAAGGACAATGTGCCCTTCCACACGGTGGGCTTTCCGATCACGCTGCTCGGCTCCGGCGAGCCTTGGAAGATGGTCGACGTCATCAAGGGCGTGAATTGGCTGACCTGGTATGGGGACAAATTCTCCACCAGCCAAAAGCGCGGCGTCTTCATGGATCAGGCGCTGGAGCTTTTGCCGTCGGACTATTGGCGCTGGTGGTTGATGGCGAATGCGCCGGAAGGCGACGACGCGGATTTCACATTTGAGCGCTTCCAAGAGCAGTGCAACAAGGATCTCGCCGACGTGCTCGGCAATTTCGTCAACCGTGTCTGCCGCTTCACGAAATCCCGCTTCGGCGAGACCGTGCCGGAGGCGGGGGACGAGGCCTCGGTGGACGGATGGGACGCGCTGAACGCCGAATTGTCCAAGCTCACGGCCCATTACACGATCAGCCTTCACACGCTGGCGTTCCGCCAAGCGGCCGCGGATCTTCGGCGCATCTGGGCGCTGGCCAATGAGTTCGTCACCCACGCGGCGCCGTGGTCCGTGTTCAAAGAAGACCCGGATCGCGCCGCGGCGATCGTGCGGGTCTGCTTCAATCTCATCAATTTGATCGCGGTCCTTTCCGAACCCTTCATCCCGGCGACGAGCGCGCGGCTTTACGCCGTCTTCGGGCATGGCGAACGACGTTTTGGCCCGTCGAACTGGCCGATTATGGGGCGGGTCGAGACGTCGTCGGACTTCGCCAACCTGCACAGTAAGGGTGAGGGCGTCGCGCCATGGCTTCGCGCCGTGCCGGGCGGCGCGCCGTTCGCTGCGCCCGATGTCCTTTTTCGAAAGATTGAGGACGATGATGTCTGTTTGTGGATAGATCGTTTCGGCGGACGGTAGATAACAAAACCGTCACAAACGTCCGTTAATCGCGTTGAAGAGCGCAAATCGCCGCGGCGTGCGAACTGGTGGTCGGCGGACCGCGGCAGGGTCAAGCGGTGCGAGCATAGGATGGTCCATACGAACGAGCGTACGCCGCTCGCATCGTCTTTTCTGACCATGGGCGCAGCGCCGTTCATTTGGGCGGCGCTGATTGCGGCCGTGCATTTCGGCCTGCAGGAAGGACCGCTCGTGCCGCGGGTGCCGCCCGAGGGCATCTCGTTGCTTTGGCTGCCCAACGCCTTTTTAGCGGCGGCTTTGGCGTGCTGCGGATTTCAGCGGCGCACCTTCGCGATGTTCGTCGGCGCAGCCTTGTTCGGAAGCGTCGCCTTCAGCGTGATCGTCCGCCAAGAGCCGATCTGGTTCGCTTGGCCGCTCATTCTTCTCAATCTCGCCGAAGCGTCGGCCATCGCCTTCCTTCTTCGCCGATTGGGCGATGGCGACGGCCGGCTCGACAGCCCGAAGGCGATTTTCGTGTTTTTCGCAGCGGCGTTGTCCGCGCCCTTTCTGACAGCGCTCCCCGCGCCGCTCTTCGGCGGTGCGGTGTTCGGCGTGGATGAGGTGGGGCTTGGGATCGGCGTGCCGATCTGGCGGGATCCGGAGTATTGGCGCGCCGTGCGCACTTGGTGGCTTGGCAACGCCACCGCATACTCCGTGCTGGGGGCGCCGCTCATCGTTTGGGCGACCATGCCGGACGCCGTCCGGGGCCTGCGCGCGCACCTGGTGGAGTTCTTGGTTCTGACCCTCGCCGTGGCGGCTGGCGTGTTCCTTTTGAGCGGCGGTTGGGAGTGGACCGCCGGCATGCTCGGCTCAAGCGACGGACAGCATCTGATCCCGAATCCCGCCTATCTTTTTTTAACCTTGCCCGTCCTCAACTGGCTGGCGTTTCGTCTTGGCCTGCCCGCCGCGACCGCGGCCGTCAGCGTGTCCCACGGGCCGGCGATCCTTCTTACGTCGGCCGGCTATGGGCTCTTCGCCATGGACGGCGTGCATGCACAGGCGTTCACGCTCCAGATCTACGCCAATGTCACAACCTCGGCGGTGCTGCTGCTTGCGGCTTTGGCCCATCGCTTGGAGCGTCGCCGCGAACTCCTTCAACATCGTAACCAAGAGTTGGACGCCGCCCGCGATGTGGCCGAACGCGCAAATCTGGCCAAGGCCAATTTCCTCGCGGTGATGTCCCACGAATTGCGCACGCCGCTGCACCAAGTGCTCATGGCGTTGGACTTGGTGAAGCAGGAACGTCTGTCGCCAAATCAACGAGAGTTGAGCGATTTGGCGCAAAACGCGGCGCGCGCGCTCTTGGAGGGCATGGACGACATTTTGGAATATGCGGAAAATGTGGACGACCGGCCCCAGGCGCGCCGCGCCGCGTTCGCGCCTGCCGAGCCCATCGCGACCTTGGAGAAGCGCTATCAACCGCTCGCCAAGGAAAAGGGCCTGGGTTGGTCGGTGGAGGCCGACGTGCCGGAAGACGTCCACGTTTTGTCCGACAAGGATCGCGTCACCCGCATTCTCCGCCACCTGGTGGACAACGCCGTCAAATACACCGAGTCCGGTTACGTTCAGATCCGCGTGCGCGCGACACTCGATCCGTCAGGCTGCCACATCTTGCGCTATGAGGTGGACGACACCGGTCCGGGCTTGTCCGCGGACTCCAAAGCGCAGATTTTTGAGCCCTTCAGCCAGTTGAGCGAAGGCGTGAACCGACATTTCCAGGGCTTGGGCATCGGTCTCGCCGTGGCCAAATCCATGGTGTCGGCGTTGCAGGGCCGGATCGGCGTGGAGGCGAACGAACCGAAGGGCAGCCTTTTTTGGTTCGAAGTGCCCGTGGAGACGGTCGCCAAGGCGCGTACGCCCCACGCGGTCGGCAAGCGGACGCGCGCCGCTTAGTCCGGCTCGTATCGCACCGCCGTGAGATAGAGCCCGTCCGGCGGGGCCACCGGGCCGCACCGCGCACGATCTCGCGCCGCCAGCGCGTCGGCGACATCCGAGGCCGACCATTTTCCGGCGCCGGCCTGCACAAGCGTGCCCACCATGGACCGCACTTGGCGGTGAAGGAATGAGCGCGCGGCCGCGGTGATGCGGATCCGGTCTCCGTCCCGCGCCACGTCCAAGCGATCCAGGGTCTTGATCGGACTGTCCGCCTGGCACTGGGCGTCGCGAAAGGTCGTGAAGTCATGGCGCCCGCACAGAGCTTGGGCCGCTTTATGCATGGATGCGGCGTCGAGTTCGGTCGGAACGCGCCAGGCGCGCCCGCGGTCGAAGGTCAGCGGCGCACGCCGATTGACGATGACATAGAGGTAGAGCCGACCGGTGGCGGAAAACCGCGCATGAAAATCCTCTTGGGCGCGTTCGGCCTCCACCACCGCGATCGGCGCCGGCTTGAGATGATGATTGACGGCGTCCCGCACCACGTTCGGCCTCCATTCCTGCCGCAAATCCACATGGGCGACTTGGCCGAGGGCGTGGACGCCGGCGTCGGTCCGGCCGGCCCCGGCGATCACCGCGCGGTCGCCGGAGAACGCGGCGATGGCGGTTTCCAGGGCTTCTTGAATCGACGGGCCGTTGTCTTGACGTTGCCAACCGACAAAACCGTGTCCGTCATATTCAATGGTCAGCTTGTAGCGTGGCATCACGCGAGGCGGCGATCGGGAGAGAGCGGAAACCCCCGCAAAAATTCTTGGGCCGGAAGCCGCTTGCCGCCAGCCTTTTGCAACTCCAGCAACTCGATCGCGCCGCGGCCCGCGGCCGCCACGAGCCGATCATTGGCTTGGAGAATTTGCCCGGGCGCGCCGTCGCCGTCTGCAGGGCGCGCCCGGAGCGCCTTCACGCGCTGGCCGGCATGTTCGAACCATGCGCCTGGGAAGGGCGAGAACGCGTTGATCTTGCGCGCAATCGCGGCGCCGTCACGCGTCCAATCGATTCGGGATTCGCTTTTGTCGATTTTGGCGGCGTAGGTCGGCTCGCCGGATTGAGGCGTGAACGCCAACGCCCCCTCAGCGAGCGCCGCCAAACCCTCCACGGCCAAATCCGCGCCGAGGGCGGCGAGACGATCATGCAACTCCTGCGCGGTTTCGGTCTCATCGATCCGCGTGCGGCGCTCCAACGCCACAGGCCCTGTGTCGAGACCCGTCTCCATGCGCATCAATTGCACGCCGGTGACGGCGTCGCCCGCTTCGATCGCGCGTTGGATCGGCGCCGCCCCGCGCCAACGGGGCAGCAGGCTGCCGTGGAGATTGAGGCAACCATGGGTCGGAGCGTCCAAAACGGATTGCGGAAGAATGAGTCCATAGGCCGCCACCAAGGCCACGTCCGCCCGCCATGCGGCGAACGCGTCCCTTTCCTCCGTCGGTTTCAAGGATGACGGCGTCCGCACCGGCCATCCGCGCGTTGCCGCTAATGCGTGCACGGGGGTCGGCCGCTCAGACTGTCCCCGCCCGGCGGGCCGCGGGGCCTGGGTGTAGACGGCGACGACGACATGTCCCGCATCCGCGACCGCGGCCAAGGCCGGCGTGGCGAATGCGCTGGAACCCATGAAGACCACCCGCATGGGACGGCTCCGTCAGGCCGCTTCGTGGGATTGCTTCTTCAGTTTGCGCATCCGGCGCAGAATCGTGTCGCGTTTCAATTTTGACAGATAATCGATGAAGAGCACGCCGTTCAGGTGATCGATCTCATGTTGCAAGCAAAAGGAGACGAGACCTTCGGCCACGATCTCTTTCGCGACGCCGTCTTCATCCTGGTATCGGACCGTGACCGAGGCGTGGCGTTCGATGTCGTCATAGATGTCCGGAATGGAGAGACAGCCCTCATGGCTCATCTCCATCGCATCGGATTTCTCCACGATTTCCGGATTCACCAGCTTCAGGATTTGCGGTTCCTCGTCGCCCGGCGCCATGTCGCAGATGATCACCCGCTTCAACACGCCGATCTGACAAGCCGCCAAACCGATGCCGTCGGCTTTCGCCATGGTCGCCACCATATCGGCGAAGAGTCGGCGCACCTCGTCGTCGACCTGGTCGACAGGCGCGCAAATCTCCCGAAGCTCCGGCTCGGGCGCGATGAGAATGTCGCGAACAGTCATGGTTCTGGGCGAGGTAATTGCGGGATGCGGCGCGGTCAAGCGCGCCTGCGCCGACGGAACGAATCAGGTACGCTTCGCCCATGATCGAGACATGGATCTCCCACCCCTTGGCCGTCCCTGGCGCGATCGTCGGCGGCGCGCTTCTGCTGACGGTGCTGGCCCCGTTGATCGCGACGATCGTTCTCGGGGCTCGATTGGCGGGCGATCGCCGAATCGCTCGGTCGCGGGAGGCGGCGTCGGCGCGTGCGCTCGAAAACGTTCTGTCCGCGCAGAACGAGTTGGCCGGCCGCATGGCCGCGCAAATCGATGCGCAGGGCGCGACCCAGCGCGTTTTGCAGGAGCGGCTTGACGCCATGTCCGGCGGACTTCGGCAGGGATTTGCGGACCAGGCTGAAAAGACCGCGCGCACCTTGACCGCGTTGCAAGAGCGTCTGGCCGTGATCGATGAAGCGCGGAAAAATTTCGTTGACCTGTCGGCCGAACTCTCCACCCAGGTGGGCGGTTTGACGGACGTGCTGGCGAACAAACAACGCCGCGGGGCGTTCGGCGAGATCCAGATGGCCGATCTAATTCGCGACCATTTGCCCGCATCTGCGTTCGATCTTCAAGCGACGCTCTCCAACCGGGCGCGCCCCGATTGCCTGATCCGCCTGCCGAAGCCGCCCGGGCCGATCGCGGTGGACTCGAAGTTTCCGCTTGAGGCCTTTCGGCGCTATGCGGAGGCCGAAGACGATATGGCGCGTGAGGCCGCCAAGCGCGCGCTGCGCGACGACGTCTTGCGCCACGCCAAGGACATCGCCTCAAAATATCTGATCTCGGGCGAGACGGCCGATTGGGCCGTGATGTTCCTTCCTTCCGAAGCGGTGTTCTCCACCCTGCACGCGGAGTTTCCGGCGACGGTGAAGGCGTGTTTGGATCAACGCGTGGGGGTGGTGTCGCCGAACACGTTCATGGCGCTCCTGACCACCGTTCGAGCGGTCATCCAAGATGCGCGGATCCGCGAGGAGGCCGAGCAGATCCAGAAATATGTCGGCTTAATGCTGGGCGATGTCGCGCGGTTGTCGGAGCGGGTGCAGAAAGCTGCGGACAGCCAGCGCCACGCCGCCAAACATCTGGACGACGCCCAAAAGTCGGTCGAGCAATTCGCCCGCCGCGCCGAAAAGGTGCGCGACGTGGAGATGGAGGACAGCCCGCACGCCCTCGATTCGCCGATCAAGGCGGCGGAATAGGCGCGGGCCCGCGACGTCACAAAGACGTGCGCGCCCGCATCGCGGCTTCCAGCGTTCCGTCGTCGAGATAGTCGAGTTCGCCGCCCACGGGCAGGCCATGGGCGAGTCGCGTGACGGCGACGCCGGTCGACTCCAAAGCCTCGGCCACATAGTGGGCCGTCGATTGCCCCTCCACGGTCGCGCTCAACGCCAAAATGATCTCCTCCACCTCCGGGGCGCGGGCGCGGTCGACCAAGCTTCCGATGCGAAGATCCTCCGGGCCGATCCCGTCCAGGGCCGAGAGAACGCCGCCCAGCACGTGATAAAGTCCGCGATGGACGCCGGAGCGTTCGATCGCCCAAAGATCGCCCACGTCTTCGACCACGCAAATCCGGCTTGGCGTCCGGTTCCTATCCATGCAGATCGCGCAGAGTTCCGTGGTGTCCAGATTGCCGCATTGGACGCAGGGCCGCACGGCGTCCGCAGCCTCCGCTAAAGCCTTGGCGAGCGGGCGCATCACATGGTCCGGACGACGGAGCAACGCCAAAGCGGCGCGGCGCGCGGATCGCGGCCCCAATCCAGGCAGGCGCGCGAGCAGCGCGATCAGTCGCTCGATCTCCGAGCTGGTTTTCATGGCGTGTTAGGCGTCAGGGAGGAAACCTGGCGGAAGTCCCATGCCGCCGATCAGCTTTTGCGTTTCTTCCGCCGCCTTCGCCTCCGCTTTGGCCTTGGCGTCATTGCAGGCGGCCACGATCAGGTCCTCCAACACGCCCTTTTCGGCGGCGTCCATCATACTGTCGTCGACGGCGCAGCGCTTCACGCGGCCTTTGCCGTCCGCCACCACCTTCACCACGCCTCCGCCTGCGGTCCCCTCGATCTCCATATCTTCAAGAACTTGCTGCATTTCCTGCATTTTTTCTTGAAGGGCGCTGGCGTCCTTCATCAGCTTTCCGAGCTGACCGAGCTTCATCATTGCGCTTCGCCTTTCTCCCGATGGTCGTTCTCCTGCGCCCGCGGCGGGCCAATCTCAAGCTCCGCGCCGTCAAACGCGTCAAGCGCGGCGCGCACGATCGGATGACCGAGCGCCTGCGCACGCAGAGCTTCGACCTCCGCATGCTCCCGTTCCGCCAGGGTGGCCGCCGATGTGGCGTCGCCCGCGACGACGGTGATCGTCCATGGCGCTCCGGTCCATTGTTCAAGGCGGCTCTTCAGCCGTCCAGCCAAGTCGCGCGGCGCGTCGTCCGTCGGCGCGAACTCCAATCGCCCTGAGCCGATCCGGACCAGTCGAAGGGTGCGACGCACGTCTTCGAACAACCTCACGTCGCGGTGAGCTCGGATCAAGGCCGCGAGCCCGTCGATGTCGGTCAGCGGCGGCGCGCGCCGTCGCGCGCTCGGCTCTGGCGCGGAGCCCGCGTCCGGCGCGGGGGCCGGGGCGACGGGCGACGTTTCCGGCTGATCAAAGGCGATCCGCGCGAGTTCGGCCGGATCCGGCAATGGCGCCGCGCAGGCGAGACGGATCAGCGCCATTTCCGCAGCCACTCGGCCATCGGGGGCCGCCTGCGTTTCTTGATGGCCCGCAAGGAGCAACTGCCAGGCGCGTCCGAGCGCGCCAAGGCTCAGCGCGCCTGCGATGGCCTCCAAACGTGCGCGCCGATCATCGGCCGTCGCCGGGTCGCGAACGCCCGGCGCGACTTTGATCCGCGTCAGGGCGTGGCTCGTCTCCAATAGATCGCGCAGGAGCACCGCCGGATCGGCGCCGGCGGCGTAAAGCGCGTCGAAGCGCGCTAAGGCGCCGCCCGCGTCGCCGCGCATCAGAAGATCGAACAGCTCCAGCGTTTCTGCGCGGTCGGCCATGCCCAGCATGGCGCGGATGTCTGCGCCGGAAACGGCCGCATTCGCCGCTTGGGCGATCGCCTGATCGAGGAGCGACAAAGCGTCTCGCACGGATCCTTCCGCGGCGCGCGCGATCAGGAGCGCCGCATCATCGTCCACGGCGACGTCCTCCTTCTGTGCGATCGCTTGAACATGTCCGGCGAGCAATTCTTGGGGCGCGCGGCGAAGGTCGAAGCGCTGACAGCGCGACAGGACCGTCACGGGCACTTTGCGGATTTCCGTCGTTGCGAAGACGAACTTTGTGTGTTCGGGCGGCTCCTCGAGCGTCTTCAGAAGCGCGTTGAAGGCGGCCGTCGAGAGCATGTGCACTTCGTCGATGATGTAGACCTTGTAGCGCGCCTGGGTCGGGCGGTAGCGCACGCCCTCAATCAACTCGCGGATATCGTTCACGCCCGTGCGCGAGGCCGCGTCCATCTCCAAGACGTCCGGATGCCGACCTTCAGCGATGGCGGCGCAGTGCACGCCTTCGGAGTCGAGCGCGAGGGTGGGGCCCGCGTCCGGATCCTTCGACGTGGCGTAGTTCAGCGCGCGGGCCAAGATTCGTGCGGTCGTCGTTTTGCCGACGCCGCGCACGCCGGTGAAGATGTAGGCGTGCGCGATTCGGTCATGGGCGAACGCGTTTCGCAGCACCCGGACCATTGCGTCTTGCCCGATCAGGTCTTCAAAACGCTGGGGACGATAGGTCCGCGCCAGCACACGATAGGTGGCCGCGCCGCTCATGTGACGACGTTCTCAAGGTTGGGCTGAACGTCGTGGGTCATGGCGTCTCGACGACTGGGAAGGGGTGGGAGGCTGGACAAGCGACCCGCGCCTTGCTCGTTACGGCTGCTTCCTTTCGGACCTGACCGGGTTGGC
>CAYPOX010000101.1:0-9654 GCA_964412525.1 uncultured Caulobacterales bacterium | reverse complement strand
TCAAGAGGATCGGCGCCGCGGCGACCGCCGGCGCGCACGCCCAACCGCCGACGATGAAGAGCAAGGTCTGCCGCGTGGAGATCGCCCGCCGCGCGCCCCCGAAGGATAGGGCCGCGGCCGTCCCGCCCAGAAATATGAACAACAGCGCGCTGACGCCGAACACCCGCCAGTCCGCCCGCCCCAGGGACAAATCCGTGAGCGCCGGCGCCAACATCGCCGCGCCGAGAACTGCGACCAGGGCGCCGAAAGCGAACAGAGTTTGGCGCGCGCGCCCCATGGTTCGCGGACGCTAGTGGATCGCTTGGTCGGCGTAGGGGCTGTCGAGCGAAAAGGTCGGCACCTGGACTTTGAAGGCGTGTCCGTCGGCGTCGACCATGTGGAACGCGCCCGCCATAATGCCCGAGGGCGTGCTCAACGGCGCGCCGGAGGCGTATCGAAAGCTGTCTCCAGGCTCCAGGATCGGCTGCTGGCCGACCACGCCTTCGCCTTCGACCTCCTCGACCTGACCGCGTGCATCCGTGATGACCCAATGCCTGCGGCGCAATTGGACCGCAATCTCGCTCTCATTCGTAATCACGATTTCATAGGTCCACACGAATTGCGCAGCGTCGGGGTCCGTGCGGTCAGGATCAAAATCCGGCTCCACCTCGACCTTGATGCCGCGCGTCGTCTGTTCGTACACCACCTATGCTCCGGGCCATTGGATTCTCCAGGGCGAGCACCGCCGTCTAGAGCGCGCGCAGGTCTCTTCTGCAAGGATTTTTTTGTGAACTCCACCGGCGTCTTTCCCGACAGCGCGTTGCGCGCCGCCTGCGATCAGGGGTGGCTCTCCGCGTCCACGCCCATTTTGGCGGACCAGTTTCAGCCGGCGAGCCTGGATCTGCGGCTCGGTCCCGTGGCCTATCGAACGCGGGCGAGCTTCCTGCCCGGGCGCGGTCGCACCGTGGCGGAACGATTGCCCGAGGTGACCATGCATGCTGTGGATCTCCGTGCGGGCGCGGTTTTGGAGCGCGACTGCGTTTATGTCGCGCCGCTTTTGGAGCACGCTCGCCTTCCGGCCGACGTCTCCGCCAGCGCCAATCCGAAAAGTTCGACCGGAAGGGTCGACGTCTTCACGCGGTTGGTGGCGGATCAGTCGACCGCGTTTGACCGCGTGCCGGCGGGCTATGCGGGGCCGCTTTTTGCGGAGATCAGCCCCCGGACCTTTTCCGTGCTCGCGCGCGAAGGCGAGCGGCTTAGTCAGTTGCGCTTGCGTCGCGCCGACGACGTCGTCACGGATGAGGAGCTTCGCCGCCGGCAGGACGATCCGTCCTCCGCCATCGTGCAAGGGGTCGGCGACATTGAAGGCGGTCTCTTGCTGTCGGTCGATCTGGTCGGCGAGGGCGGCCCGATCGGCTATCGCGCGCGGCGTCATGCGGGGGTCATCGATCTGGCGGGCGTCGGCGCCCATGATCCCCGTGAGTTTTGGGAACCGATCGGCGCGCGCGCGGATCGCGCGCTGATCCTGGATCCGGGCGAGTTCTACATCCTGGCGAGCCGAGAATGGGTCCGCATTCCGCCAGATCTTGCGGCGGAGATGGCGCCGTTCGTGGCGGAGATGGGCGAGTTTCGGGTCCACTATGCAGGCTTTTTCGACCCGGGCTTCGGCTGCGCCGAGACGGGCGGTTCGGGCGGGCGGGCCGTGTTGGAGGTCCGATCCCGAGACGTTCCTTTCGTTCTTGAGCACGGCCAGCCGGTGGCGCGTCTGATCTATGAGCCGCTTTGCGCGGCGCCGCACCGGCTCTACGGGGCCGCCGGATCGCACTATCAAGCTCAAGGTTTGAAACTCTCGAAGCACTTTCAGGACTGGCGTTAGTCCGGCGCGCAGCTTGCGCCGCCCAGCACGCAGAACTGCGCGCAAAAGGGATGGGCCAACGGCACTTCGTCGGACGCGTCCGCGAGCGACGGCCCCAAATCCATACGGGGATCATAGGCGATCAGCGTGCAGGGCAAGACGGTCGGCCGGCTCGCGCCTTTGCGTTTCACCACCATTCGAGAGGTCGCGCACATTTGCCGCTCTGGTCGCGTCCCGACCTTCTCCCAGCATGAGTCGGTGATTTCCGGCGCGTCCTGGAGAAGATCCATTTCGGGAAACACGACCAGGCGCGCAGGATCATCGCAATCCAGGGCGAGCCCGTGCGCGCCGAGCATGGTTGAAAAGCCTTCGCGTATCGAGGCCTCCGCCTCGCCGGCGCGGGCGCGCGCCGCGATGTCCCAAGAGATCCCCTCTTCCGCGAGCCAATGAAGGCCAGCCAATGTCGCGTCAAACGCGCCGTCTCCGCGCTCGGCGTCGTGCTGGGCGGGCGAATGGTGGTCAAGGCTCACGCGCAGGCGCAGGCGCGCCCCGTGGGCGTCGCGAAGCGCGGCCAATGCGGCCCGCACATGCGGTCGCATCATCGGGCGCATGGCGTTGGTCAAGACGAGCGCGTCGCAGCCGTGGCGAAGCGCGACCTCGATCATCGCGCACGCCTCCGGGTTCAGAAAGGGCTCGCCGCCTGTGAAACCGACGGTGTGGAGTTCGGGATGGCGCATCGCTGCGGTCGTGAGACACGTCTCCACGTCCGATGCGCTGAGATATGCGAGCGCGTCGTTGGACGGCGTGCTTTCAATATAGCAATTGCGGCACGCAATATTGCAGAGCGTGCCCGTGTTGAACCAAAGCGTCTCCAATGCATGGAGGCGTACGGTGGCGCGAGGCGCGCCGTCTGCGGTCACCCGCAGGTGGCGCCATTTCTCTGAACGGCTTGGAATCGGCATGGAGCGGGTCTAGCAAGCAAGGGGCGGGGCGGGCTATCCCGTTGCTGGACAATGGGGCGGCGCGCCTTCAAGATTTTGCGCGTGGCGGGCGTAGCTCAATGGTAGAGCAGCAGCTTCCCAAGCTGACGACGAGGGTTCGATTCCCTTCGCCCGCTCCAAGCCGGCCCCACGCGCGGCCCCCTGAAAGAGGCATCCGTCATGACCGAGCCAGCGCCGATTCTTTGGACGCCGGACGAGAACCGTCGGCGCGGCGCCACCTTGGCGCGTTTTGCGCAGTTGTTCGACGTCGATCTTGTGAACGAACCGCAGCGCTATCCCGAACTGCATGCGAAATCCGTTGCGGATCCGGACGCGTTTTGGTCGGCGCTTTGGGACTTTTGCGGCGTGGTCGGCGACCGCGGAACGCGCGTGCGCGACGGCGCCGGCATGCTGGGCGCCCGCTGGTTTCCGGACGCGCGCCTGAATCTTGCGGAAAACATGCTGCAACGGGACGATGGCGAGCCCGCTTTGGTGTTTCGGGGCGAGGGACATGTCCGCCGCGTGCTGAGCTATGCGGATTTGCGCATGGAGACCGCCAAAGCGCAGGCCGCCTTGGCGGCGTCAGGCGTCGGGCCGGGGGATCGGGTTGCGGCGATGACGCCGAACGCGCCTGAGACCATCATCCTGTCCATGGCGACTCACGCTCTTGGCGGCGTCTTCTCATCCTGTTCGCCCGACTTTGGCGAGCAAGGCGCTCTCGACCGTTTCGGGCAGATCGAACCAAAGATTTTCGTGGCCTGCGACGGCTATTGGTATGGAGGCAAGCCGTTCGACGTGCGCGGCAAAGCGGCGTCCGTCGCGTCGAAGCTCCCCACCGCGACCACATGCGTCACGTTGCCCTATGCGATGGGGGGGCCTGGTTCTCCGGTCGAGGGAACAGGGCCGGACAATTTTGTTTCGTGGCCGGAATGGTTGTCGGAGCATGAAGGTTCCACGCTTGAGTTCGCCCCGATGCCGTTCGACGCGCCCGCTTATGTGCTCTACTCCTCAGGCACCACGGGCGCGCCCAAGGCGATCGTCCACTCGGTCGGCGGCGTGGTCCTGCAGCATCTGAAAGAACATCGGCTCCACATGGACGCCAAGCCGGGCGATCGGATGTTCTGGTTCACCACCTGCGGATGGATGATGTGGAATTGGTTGGCGTCCGGCCTCATGAGCGGCGAGGCTCTGGTGCTTTATGACGGCTCCCCGCTTTTGCGCGAGGGGCAGTGCCTGTTCGACCTCGCCGAGGAGGAACGAATCACCATTTTCGGCGTCTCCGCGAAATGGGTGGATTTCTGCCGAAACGCCGGCTTGACCCCGAAGGACACCCACAATCTGTCGACCATTCGGGTCGTTGGAGCGACCGGATCGCCGCTGGTGCCTGAATCGTTTCGGTATCTATATGAAAATGTCACGCCCGACGCGCCGGTCGTCTCGACCTCGGGCGGCACGGATATCTGCTCAAGCTTCGTCACCGGCGTGCCGACCAGTCCGATCCGCGAAGGCGAGATTCAGGCTGCCGCCTTGGGGATGGACGTTCAAGTGTGGAACGAGGATGGCGAACGGGTCATCGGCGAGAAGGGCGAATTGGTCTGCGCCGCGCCGTTTCCGGCGCAACCGGTCGGTTTTTGGAACGATGCGGACGACGCCCGCTATCGCGCAGCCTATTTCGAACGGTTTGACGGAGTCTGGACCCATGGCGATTTTGCGGAGGAGCGTCAGACGGGCGGCTTCGTCATCCATGGGCGTTCGGACGCGACCTTGAATCCGGGCGGCGTGCGGATCGGCACGGCGGAGATCTATCGGCAGGTCGAAGACTTGGCCGAGATTGCGGAGGCGGTCGCGGTCGGACAGCAATGGGATGGCGACGTCCGCGTCGTTTTGTTCGTGGTGCTCAACAGGGAGGCGGAGTTGGACGACGCGCTGGAGAAACGGATTCGCCAGGCGATCCGCAGCGGCGCCAGCCCACGCCATGTGCCGGCGAAAATCGTGGCGGTGCCCGACATTCCCCGCACGCGCAGCAACAAAGTTTCGGAAATCGCGGTGCGCGACATGATCCATGGGCGTGAAGTGAAGAACACTGAGGCGCTGGCGAATCCGGACGCGTTGGCGCATTTCCGGGATCTCGCCGCGTTGCGAAACTGAACGAGGACGCGCCGCCCGAGGCGGCGCCTGCGCCGTCTCGGAGCCGTCGTTGGGCCGCGCGGATTCTGCGGTCGCGCTGGCGTTTGCCGGGGCTTTTCGTGATGGGCGTCGCCGACGGTTCGATCTTTCCCTTTCCGATCGGCTTCGCGGTGGGCGCGGTCGTCCTGGCGGATCGACGGGTGTGGTGGGCGGCGCTCTTGGTCGTCACCCTTGGCAATTTGGTGGGCGGGGCGGCGATGTACGGCTTGGGCGCGTCGGCGCTGGATGCGGCGCTCTCGGCGCTGGGCGGCGACGCGAATGCGGCCTTCACGGCCCTGAAGGCGCGTCTGCGGGAGAACATCGTCCAGGTGATCTTCGCTTCGAGTTTTCCGCCGACCCCTTTTCCGGTCGCCGCGCTGGCGGCCGGCGCGGTCAGCGCGCCGCTCGCGCCGACCGCCTTGGCCGCCGCAAGCGGTAAGTTCCTGCGCTATGCGATCATCGCCATTCCTTTGGCGATGTTCGGTGACCGGGCGGTGACCTGGTGGACGGGGCGTCCCGTCTGGCTGCGGCGCGTGGTCGTGATCGGGGCGGGCTTGGCGCTGCTCGGTTTCGCGATCGCTCAGTTCGTGTGATCCGGCGAGGTCGCGGATCGTCGCGTGCGCTGACCGGCGCATCGTTTCGAGCAATATTTTACGTTGTCCCAATCCCGCGCCCACTTTTTGCGCCAAGCAAACGGTCGCCCGCAGGTCACGCATAGTTTTGTCGGGAGGTCGGATTTGGCGCGGCGACGACGCGGCGCGACGTTTTCGTCTTTCCGGGTCAAAGGAGCCTTCCTTGTCGGTTGTCGGACCTGGCGCTTCGGCCGCGCCGGCCGCGCTGACGCATCCCGGATTTGCGGCTTCCATGGGCTTTTTGAATCTCGTCGGCGATCGCCCGAAACGCCGGATCGCGACGGCGCGCATACACGGCCGTGCGCGCCGTCCGCGCCGCCTCTTCATGGTCGACGATCCGGATCGGATAGTCGTCGCCAAGGCGAACGCCCGCATCGGCGAGATCGATCGGTCGCGCCTTCCACGGTTCTTGCCGCAAGGACGCGGGCAATGTCGCCAGCTCGGGAACCCAGCGCGCGATGAAGATCCCGTCCGGGTCCTGATCGCGTCCCTGTTTGACCGGATTGTAGACCCGGACGGTGTTGATGCCGGTCACGCCCGCTTGCATTTGGCTTTGTGGATAGTGGATGCCCGGCTCGTAATCCGTGAACAGGCGCGCCAGGACCAGGGACGGCGAACGCCAATGCCGCCAAAGATGATAGCAGGCGACGGCCTGCAGCATCGCCCGCATGCGAAAATTCATCCAGCCGGTCGCGGCTAGGCAGCGCATGCAGGCGTCGACGAAGGGAAGTCCGGTTCGACCCTCCGCCCATGCCTTAAGGTCCGCATGGTCCGGATCGTCGTCGCGCATGCCGTCATAGCCGGAATGCATGTTCTCGAACTCAAAACGCGGCGCGTCTTCGAGCTTCTGGGTGAAATGGTCCCGCCAATGAAGCCGACCGATGAAACTGTCCGTCGACTGGGCGAAACGCGTGTCCCGTTCGGTCGTGTGGTCGATCGCGCGCAGGGATCGAAGCCTCGCCCAAGCGGCTTGCGCAGTTTCCCGCATGGACAGGGCGCCATAAGCGAGATGGGGCGAAAGCCGGGAGCACGCGTCCCACCCGTCGAGCGGCGACGACATGGCTTTTCGATAGGTCTCGCCGCGCTCCGCCAGAAAGGTGTCGAGCAAGGACAGGCCGTTGGCGCGCCCGCCGATCTGGCGTTCCGCACACAGGCCATCCTCCAGGCCCAAATCCTCCGGCGTCGGCGTCGCGTCGCTCTGCAGTTCCACGGGCGCCGGGGGCAGGTTCGGCGGCGGCGCCGTCAGGGGCTCCGCCATCATGGCGTCCCATTTGCGCGCCCACCCCGTTCGAGACCGCAGGCCGCGAAACACGCCGCGTTGAGGAATCTCCACCATTGGAACGCCTTGGTCCTTGGCCCAACGGCGCACCGATCGATCGCGCTGATAGGTCCAGGAATTTGCGGTTTCTTCATGCGCCCAAATCGCGGCGACATGGAAACGCGCATGCAAATCCTGGAACACGTCCGTGGCCTCGCCGATCCGAAGGATCAATCGACCGCCGCGCGCCTCAAGGTCTCGCGCCAAGTCTCGCAAACACTCGACGATGAAGGACCAATGGCGACCCGCCGCGTCGGGCTGACGCCAGAGCTCCGGCTCGACGATGTAGAGAGGCACGAGTTCGCCTCCGCCGTCGAAGGCGCGCTCCGCCGCGCGAACCAAGGGGCGGTGGTCGGCCACGCGCAAGTCTCGTTTGAACCAAAGGATTTGGATCGGCATGAGCGAAAGTCCGGAAAGCGGGACGAGGCGGAAAGAAAGCGCGTGGTGAACGCGGCCATCGCCCAACGAATATGGAACGGCGCACGTTCCCGTCGAGCTCAGCGGATCACCATCCGCGCGTGCCCGGCGGTCCTTTGAACGGACCCACAATGTGGGACGTCACCCAGCCGCCATAGAAGCCGCCTTCTTGGGCATCGACTTGTTCGTCGCCCACATAGCAGGCGTCCATCATATGAGCGTAGACGGCGACGTGGTCACGGATTGGGTCGAAGCGGGCCGTCGGGTCGGGATAGGTCCAGGCTGCGCCCTCGGCGCGTCGCCCGCCTGAGATTACGTCGAAGTAAACGGCCGCGCCCTTCCATTCGCACAGGCTTCGTTGCGCGTTGGGGAGCAGGGTCCCGGGCGCGAAACAGTCCAAAGGAAGGTAGTAAGTCGGCGGGTGGCTCGTCTCGAGCACGCGATAGCCCGCCGACGTGTCGGCGATTTCAGCGCCGCCAAAGACGACCCGAAGCCGATAGGGCGTGCGCTCCAGAGCGGGCGGCCTTGGATAGTCCCACACGCTTTCTTGTCCCGGCCCAGGCGGGATGCGGCGAATCGAAGGCGGGGTCATACGGATCTCCCTTGGCGGAACGCTCCGGAACCCCCTAATCATGCGACGTCGCACGGATGACGTCGACGCGACGAAGCGACGAGATCGGACCATGACTCTTTCCCCTGAAGCGCCAGACCGCCGAGGACCTCAGCCGATCGCGTCGTTGGTCGCCTTGGGCGCCGCGTTGGCCTGTGCGGCTTTCCTGTTCGTGGTCGGGAGCACGGGGCTGGATCGCGCGCTCGCGCGGGTTTTGGCGAGCCCGCCTTTCGCGCCTGCGATTGCGGTGGCTGCCTGGATTCATTTGGGGCTGGTCGCCGCCCAGGGCGTGGGGGCCGCGGCGTTGGAGCGGGATGACGACGCGTCGCGGCGGACCGCCGCCTTGGCCCTGCATATGGGGCAATTGACGGTGGGCGTCGCCTGGGTCGTCGCTCTGTTCAGTTTTGATTGGACGCGGCTCGCCTTTTTCGGAAGCCTGGTGCAGCTCGCCTATTTCGGCGGTCTAGCCGCGATCTATGCGCCCATGTCGCGGCTCGCATCCTTGATCGCGGCCCTCTCGGCGCTCTGGACCGCTTATCTGGCCGTGACGTTGGCGTGGGTCGTCGCGGTCGGTTAAGCCTAGCGCCTTCGCGTCGAAGGAGGCCTCCGTGATCATCGACGAAAATGACCCCCCGCCGATTCTCAAACAGATCAAAGCGGACGATCTGCTGAAGGGCTGGGCGATCCCACACACCGAAGCGCTCGGCATGGAGTTCGTGCGCATTCGCCGCCGGGAGGCGGTCGGCCGCGTGCCCTATCGCGACGACCTGATCGGCGACGCCCAAACGGGCGTGATCCACGGGGGCGTGGTGACCACGTTGCTCGACAGCGTCTCGGGCATGGCCGTCTACGCGACCTCCGAAACCTTGCGCATGTTCGCGACCTTGGATCTTCGGATCGACTATCAGCGACCGGCGGAGCCCGGTCAGGCGATTCTCGGGAAGGCGACCTGCGAGAAGCTCGGCAAAATGATCGCCTTCGTCCGCGGCGTCGCCTATGAGCACGATCCCGCGGACCCGATCGCCGTCAGCCAAGGGGTGTTCATGGCGATTGACGGCGACCGCGGCTCGGACGGAGCCAAAAAATGACCGATTACGACGCGATTTTCCGTAAGGCGCGGGAAGGCGGCGCGCTTGACGATTTGGTCGGGTCCATTCCCTATGCGCGCTTTCTCGGTCTGGAGACGGACCGGCATGGGGACGAGGTCACGCTGCGCATGCCGTTCCGCGACGCGCTGATCGGCAACTTCCTTTTGCCGGCGCTCCATGGGGGGTCGATCGCAGCTTTGATGGAGCTCGCCGCAACCGTGCAAATTGCGCTTGAGTTTGAATCGGACGGCCCGCCCAAACCGATCGACATCGCCGTGGATTATTTTCGCTCCGGCCGTCCCCAGGATACCTATGCGCGCGCCCAGGTTATGAAGCCCGGTCGCCCAGTCGTGAACATACCCCTCGATGCTTGGCAAGACACGCCATCCAATCCGGAGCGACCGCATCGGTTAAGGACCGAACTGATTCACGGGAAGAGCAGGAGTGTACGGTGTGATTACAACCATCACGTGGTTCCGCCAATGACCTCGAGCGTGACCTTTCGGCTTGATTCCGCTCGGCGCGGGGCAATGGGCTTCGAGCAGTTCGCCCACGACCCGGAGACCGGTCTGGACCAAACGCCCATCTATATCTATGACCGCCTCGACG
>CAYPOX010000100.1:0-9664 GCA_964412525.1 uncultured Caulobacterales bacterium | reverse complement strand
CCAACTTCGGTGGCGTTTTTTCGACTGTTGCGGCATGGTGCGCGCCATCGCGTTTAAGGGGCGGGATCCATGCGAAACATCATTTTGGCGGTCGTCGCCGTCCTCGTGGTCGGGGGCGGCGCGGCCTATTACTTCACTGCAGGCGGCGGCAAAGGCGAAACGTCGTTGGGGTTGGTCCGCGGCTATCTCGACCGCCACAATGTCACCTATGATTCGCTTGTCTTGGACGGCGACGTGGTGCGCGCCTCCGGCCTGGTATGGACGCCCAATCCTGGCGCCGCTCCGGTGACGGCGGAGACCCTTGAGATCGAAGACCTAAACCCGGCCGGTCTGACGGCGGCAGCCCTGCCCGGCGGGGATCTGAAGCGCGTCGTGGAGCGGGCGACGGTGCGCGGCGTGCGGTTTGAAGGCCCGGACCAAAATTTTGACGTGGCCTTGATGGAGCTGCGCGGATTTCGCGGGCGGGATTTGGACGGGTTTCGCCGTGCTTCCAATCAAGACCAAGGCGCGAAAGACGCGGTCCGTCGCGTTTTGTCCGACGTGGCGTTCGACCAGTTCGCGATCGAGAGCGTGCACGTGGAAGGTGAAGACGGCATGCAGCTTGACGCGTCGCGATTGGCGGTGGACGGATTTGGCGGGCGTTACGACCCGTCGGCGCTGTCTCCGATCGTCGATCGGCTGGGCCTTGAAGATCTCGACGTCACAAGCTCGAACGGGATTTTCGGCATCAGCCTTTTTGAACTTTCAAACCTAAAAGGGCGGGACTGGATCGGCGCCGTCGAACGGCTCGACGAACTGTCGGAGAGCCAGACGGGGGAAGAAGCCGCGCCGGAGGTCTTAGGACTGGTGATCAACTCGGTCGGCTGGGATCGTTTCGCCTTCGAAGACGTCTCACTTGAAGGCGTCCGGACGCCCGACATGGCGCAAGGACAAGCCTTTGATTTGGACGTGGGCCTCTTCGCAATCGAGGATCTTGAGCCCGGCCGTATGGGCGCGGAGCGCTTGGAAGACGTCGCCTTCTCGACCGGCTTGGGCGGCGGAAGCCTCAAGAATTTTCGCGTCACCAATGTCGATTATCGGTGGCTTCCGGATTTGCTCGACTTGTTCGCCGCCGCCGAGACCGGCGAGACGCCCGTCTTGAACAAGGCCCAACGGGACGAATTGGAGTTGGACGTCGCGACGGCGGCGGACGACTTCGTGATGGAGGGTCTTGAGGTGTCGGTCATGGGCATGAGCTTTCGCATGCCGATCTATTCGGTCACGATCGACGACGGGCGATCGCCGGAGATCGGCAGCCAATTGGAAGTGGCGATGAGTTTCGGCCCGACCGCCGCGCCCCTGCTTCCGCCGCCCTTCCGACTGTTGTCCGAACGCGGCGTTCAAACCCTGGAGCTCTCCCTTGAAGGCGAGACCCGCCAACATGTCACCGAAGACACTCTTGCGACCGACGGCCCCTTGACCTTGGCCATGCCTCCGCTCGCCAATGCGACGGTGGAGTTTGCGGTCCAAGGCTACGACCCCTTCGCATCCCTGTCGGATGTCGGGCCGAGCGGCCTTCCCAACCCAGCGGCGCCCTATCAGAACGTCGAAGCGGAGAGCTTTGTCCTCACCTTCGAGGATTCAGGGCTTCTGGACTGGGCGATTGAGGCGAGCGCGCTTCAACAAGGCGTCCCGGCAAGCACCTTTCGGGACACGCTCATCGCCCAGGCGCGCGCCTTTTTGGCGCCGAGCCTGGGGGAGCCCGTCGCGACCTTTCTTTCGGACGGCGGAACGCTGACCTTGCGGCTCGAGCCTCCGGCCCCGACGCGGTTGATGGGCCTGCAGGGGGCGTTGCAGCAGCCCGAAACGTTCGGACTGACGATCACGCGCGAATGACGGCGGCGAGCGAACGCGCGGCGACCGACGTTTTTGATCCGGCCACGCGATCGCGCGTCATGCGCGCGGTCAAAGGTCGGGATACGACGCCCGAATGGCGGCTGCGTCGTGCCTTGCACGCGATGGGATACCGTTATCGCCTGCACGGTCGTGACTTACCCGGATCGCCAGATTTGGTGTTCCCCGCGCGGCGCGCTGTGATCTTCGTGCATGGATGCTTTTGGCACGGCCATGATTGCGCGCGGGGCGCCCGCGTTCCAAAAACCAATGCGGCGTATTGGCGTGCGAAAATCGCGCGCAACCGCGCGCGCGACGCGAATGCGGACGCGGCGTTGCGCGCCATGGGCTGGGCGGTGCATGTGGTTTGGGAGTGCGCGCTGAAAGATCTGTCCCAAGCGGCTGATCAAGCACGGGCGTTTCTCGACGCGCATCCGCCGCAAAGGACGAGGGCGGAACGATGACGGAGATGATGGATCGACTGACGGATGCCCAACTCGCCATGATCGTGCAGGGCGTGCTGTGGGGCTCCGGCGGATTGCTGCTGATCCTGGGTTTTTATGTTCTGTTCGCGCCGCGTTTCGCGCTCGCCGGGATGGGCCTCGGCGTGCTGGACACGACCGGGGCCGTCGAAGCGCGGGCGCAATATGGGGGCGGTTTGATCGGGCCGGGCGCCGCCATCGCGGCGGCTGGCTTCGCCCCGGCGTTTTGGCTTCCAGCGTTGATCGGCGTGCTCGCTTTGATCGGCGGATTGGCGGCCGCACGGGCCTTCGGCTTGATGGTGACCGGCGACCGAAGCGCCTTGATGCGCGTGTTCCTGTTCGTTGAATTCGTCTGGATGGCGGCGGCGGGCGGCGGCGTGGCCGTCGCGCTCCGCCTCACCGGCGGCGTATGAGGGCGGCGCGTCAATTTTCGGCGGCCAAATGCGGCGCGATCCAAGTCCGGCGCGCCTCCACTGAGAACAAGCGATCCCGGCTGTAAAATCGTAGCGGATAGTCCTTGGCCGATCGCGGGTCGGCCATGAGTGCGGCCCAGCTTTCGCCCAGAGGCTCATCGGAAGGGCGCTCCCTTAAGAACGCCCGCACCGCGGCGAGAAACACGCGCGTGATCGTCTCGTGATAGCCTTCGTGATCGGTGTTCGTCCCGCCGGCTGCGATGTTGTAGGTCCGGATCAGATCGGGAAGATCTTGATCGAGATCGATGTCCGTACGCTCCCGAAGCAGGAAAAGCGTGGCGGCGAAATGGGCCGCATGGGTCCATTCCGCTTTGGGCAAAGTGCGATCCAGAAAACCATGGCCAATAGCGCGCACCCGCGCGGTTGAAACCTCGCCTTCGGTGTCGAGGCCGCCGCCCGTCACCCCGAAAGCTTCACCAGCATTTTGCCGATGTTCTCGCCCTTGAACAGGCCGAGAAATGCGCTTGGCGTCGCCTCCAAACCCTCAATGATCGTCTCCCGCCAGTGGATTTTATGATCCGCGAGCCACTGCGCCATGTCCCGCAGGAACGAGTCACGCAGATCGGCGTGATCCGACACGATGAAACCCTGCATCTTCAGGCTGTTGATCAAGACGGATCCGTAATTGCGCAGGCCCGTTGGAGCCTCGGTCAGATTGTAATTCGCGATCACGCCGCAAAGCGCGATCCGGCCGAACCGGTTCATAAGCGCCAACACGGAATCCAGATGATCGCCGCCCACATTCTCGTACACGCAATCGACGCCCTTAGGCGCGGCGTCCTTCAAGGCGGGCAGATAGGGCTGCTCTTTGTAGTTGAACGCCGCGTCCACGCCGATCTCGTTCAGCCAGTCGATCTTCGCGGCGCAGCCGGCGCTGCCGACCACGCGCATCTTGTGGATCTTGCCAAGTTGGCAGACCAGCGAGCCCACAGCCCCCGCAGCGCCGGACACCACAAGGGTTTCGTCCGGCCGCGGCTCTAAGATCCGTTTCACGCCGGCATAGGCCGTAAGGCCCGGCATGCCGAGCACGCCCAAAAAGGCTTGGGGCGGGGCGAGCGTGGGATCGATCTTTTGGGCGATTTTCGCGGGTAGTTGCGCCACGTCACGCCAGCCCATCATGTGCACGACAAGGTCGCCGGTCTTAAGGGACGAGTCTCGACTCTCGACGACCTCGCCCACGGCCCCGCCCTCCAGCGGCGCGCCGATTTGGAAGGGCGGAATGTAGCTTTTCCGATCCATCATGCGTCCGCGCATATAAGGATCGACGGTCAACCACTTGTTCTGCACGCGGATTTCGCCCTCGCCCAGTTCGGGCAAGGGCTTCTCCTGCAACTCGAAGGTGGCGTCGGTGGGCAGGCCCACGGGTCGCTCGCGCAGAACGAAGGCGCGCATCATGTCCGTCATTGTTCCGCCTCCAAAACGAGCCAGCCTACGCCGCTTTGGCGAGATCGGCGTCCGGATTGTAGGTGGCGTAGAAGGTCGCGCCTTTCGCCGCCAGATCCTTCAGGAGCGCATTCGGCTTGAACCGATCGCCATGCTTGGCCGCCAAAGCCTCGCAACGCTGGACGAAGGCCTCAAGGCCGATCTGATCGATCATGGTGATCGGCCCGCCCGTGAACGGCGCGAACCCCCACCCAAAAATGGCCCCGATATCCGCCTCCCGCATGTCGGTGACCACGCCCTCCTCCACGCAGCGCGCGGCCTCCAGCGCTTGAATCGTCATGAGACGCACCTTGACTTCATCGCCGCTCGGCTGTTTCTCCGCGCGCGGGAAAAAGTCGTAGACCTCTGGCCAGATCCGGCTCGGTTTCCCATTCTCATACTCGTAGAAGCCCTGCTCCGCCTTGCGGCCGACCCGGCCATGAGTCTCCACAAGCTTGGCCATCACGCCGATCGCCTCTTGCTCCTTGCCGGATTGCGAGCCGATCGCCTCAAGGCTCTCGCGTGCGATCTTCAGCGCAGTGTCCATCCCGACCGAGTCGCCGACCTCCATGGGCCCCATGGGCATGCCCGCCATACGGCCAGCATTCTCGATGAGAGCCGGATTGACGCCCTCAGCGAGCATGAGGAGGCCTTCATTCATGTAAGTGCCGAAACAGCGCGAGGTGTAGAAGCCGCGGCTGTCATTCACGACGATCGGCGTCTTCTTGATCTGCTTCACATAGTCGAGGGCGCGCGCCACGGCCTCGTCGCCCGTCTTTTCGCCCTTGATCAACTCCACAAGCGGCATGCGCTCCACAGGGGAGAAGAAATGCACGCCGATGAACCGATCGGGCCGCACCGATGACTCCGCGAGCTGGGAAATCGGCAAAGTGGACGTGTTGGTGCCGAAAATCGAATTCGAACCGAGCTTCGCCTCCGCGGCCCGAATGACCTCATCCTTGATCTTCGGATTCTCGAACACCGCCTCCACGATGAAGTCGCAATCCGCCAGATCGTCATAGGAATCAGTCGGGGTGATGCGATCCAGAAACGCTTGTTTGTCCGCCTCCGTGATGCGGCCTTTGCCGAGATCCTTATCCAAGAGGCGCGTGGAGTAGCCCTTGCCCTTTTCCGCGTTGTCCTTGTTCACGTCGAGCAGCACGACGTCCATGCCCGCTTGCGCCGAGACATAGGCCACGCCGGCGCCCATAAGGCCGGCGCCCAACACGCCAAGCTTTTTCACTTTCGTTTCCGCGACGTCCGCCGGGCGCCGGGCCCCCTTGTTCAACTCTTGCAGGGAGAAGAACAGCGTCCGGATCATCGCTTGGGATTCCGGCGTCTCCAATGTCCGCAAGAAATAGCGGCTTTCCACGCGAATCGCGGCGTCCATCGGCAATTGCAGCCCCTCGAACACCGATTGCATGATGAATTTTTGCGCCGGGTAATTGCCATAGGTCTCTTTGCGCAACATGGCGTTCCCGACCAGGAAGTTCTGCATACCGACCGGGTGGAACGGCCCGCCGCCCGGAACTTTGTACTTGTCTTGATCCCAAGGCTGCTTTGCGGTCTCGTCGGCTTGGACGCGCTTTTTGCACTCGGCGATCAGATCCTTCGCCGGCACGACCGCGTGCACGATGCCTTCCTTCAAGGCGCGCTGGGGCGGGACGGTCTTGCCTTGCAAGAGGAACGGCGCCGCGGCCTGCACGCCGATCAAGCGCGGCAAACGTTGCGTCCCGCCGGCTCCTTGGAGGACCCCCACTTTCGGTTCCGGCAATCCAAGCCGGATCGAGTCGTCGTCCGCCACAATTCGGTGGTGGCAGGCGAGACAAATCTCCAGGCCGCCGCCCAGGGCCGATCCGTTGATCGCCGCCGCGACCGGTTTGCCGCAAGTCTCCAAGGCGCGAAAGACGCGGTTCAGACCCACCGCCTTTTCAAAGAGGTCTTTCCGCGCCGCCTCGTCCATGGGCGACGCCGCGGCCGCCGCCATCTTTCCGAGCATCTCCAAATCGCCGCCGGCTGAGAAGCCCTTCTTGCCCGACGTGATCACGACGCCTTTGATCGCGTCGTCGGACTGGAACCGTTCGACGATCTCCGCCAGTTCCGTCACCGAACTTTCGTTGAAAACGTTCTGGCTGCGGTCTTTCATGTCGAAGGTGACGAGCGCGATGCCATCGGCGTCCACGTCGATTTTGAAGTTCTGCATGGTCCGTTCCCCCTGATTTGTTTTAGTTCTTCGCGGTGTCGTTACGGCAAGGATGTCGCCGGATTCAGCGCCGCTTCATTGGTGGCGAAAATGGCGCGGGCTTCGTCATGTCGCGCGCGCGCCGGGTCGCCCAAGACGCGGTTCTCATTGGCGTCCAGAAAGGCTTGAAGCGCGCCATAGGCGCGCCGGCGATCGATCGCCACGACGCGAATCTCCGAAATGATCTGGCTGCGCCGCGCCTTCGTTCCGCCAGTCGCATCCAATTCGCGAAGATCGTCTTTCAGCGTCTCAAGACGGCCGGCGCGCACGCGTTCTTCGCGCGCCCAATCGCGTAGCCGATCCATGTAGCGGGTGTCGTCGACATTCGCGGAGCGCGGCGGCGCCTGCTCCAACGCGCGCAAATGGATCATCAGATCGCCGTGCCGCAGAACGATCGGTTTTTGATAGACCGGCCCGCCCGTCTGCGCATTGGTCGCGACGCCGGCCGCCGCCCACACCATGGCGGCGACCGCTAAGACGCGGAGCATCAATTCACCCGTTCCAAGATCGTGGCCGTCCCCATGCCGGCCCCGACGCACAGATTGACGAGACCAGTTCCGACGCCGCGTCGCTCCATTTCGTCCAGAAGAACGCCGAGAACCATGGCCCCGGTGGCGCCGAGCGGGTGCCCCATGGCGATAGCTCCGCCATTGACGTTGACCTTGTCATGATCAAGGTCGAGCGCTTGCATGTAACGCAGCACGACCGCCGCAAAGGCTTCGTTCAGCTCCCAGAGGTCGATGTCATCCGGGCTCATGCCCGCCCGCGCGAGCGCCTTTTTCGACACGCTTTCCGGACCGGTCAGCATGATCGCCGGCTCGGAACCGATTGAGGCGAAGGCGCGGATCCGCGCGCGCGGCGTCAGGCCGTATTTCTCGCCCATCTCTTTGGTGCCGATCAAAACCGCCGCCGCCCCGTCCACAATGCCGGAGGAGTTGCCCGCGTGGTGCACATGCCGGATGTTCTCAAGCTCCGGGTAACGCTGGATCGCAACGGAGTCGAAGCCCAGATCGCCCATAAACGTGAAGGATGGGTCGAGCGACGCCAGAGACTGCATCGAGGTGTCCGGCCGCATATGCTCGTCATGTTCTAAAATCGTGACGCCCAACTGGTCTTTCACGGGCGCGACCGATTTTTTAAAGCGCCCGTCCTCCCAGGCCTTGGCGGCGCGCTTCTGACTCTCGACCGAATAGGCGTCCACGTCGTCGCGCGAGAACCCGTATTTCGTCGCGATCAAATCGGCGGAGACGCCCTGGGGCATGAAATAGCTCTTAAACGCGATCTGCGGATCGACTGGCCAAGCCCCGCCGTCCGAGCCCATGGCGATGCGGGACATGCTCTCCACCCCGCCGCCGATGGACATGTCCGCTTGGCCCGACATGACCTGGGCCGCCGCCATATTCACCGCTTCCAAGCCGCTGGCGCAGAAACGGTTGACCTGCACGCCGGAGACCGTTTCGTCATAGTCCGCGTCGAGAACGGCCGTGCGCGCGATGTCCATGCCTTGTTCGCCGACCGGCGACACGCAACCGAGGACCACATCGTCCACATCCGCCGTGTCGATCTCCGTCCGATCGCGCAAGGCGCGCAGGGTTTGGGCGGCCAACTCGACGGCCGTAATTTCGTGCAAGCTGCCTGTTTTTTTGCCTTTGCCGCGCGGCGTGCGCACGGCGTCATAAATAAAGGCCTCGGTCATGGCGCGTTCTCCTCAATATTCGTTTGCGGGAACAGGCCGCAGGCCCCGTTCGGCGCAACACGCTTTCGGGGTTTATGGACCTTCCGCAAAGCGGGCCGCAAGCCCGCCCACAAGGATGGCGGCGTAGGTTAGGAGCGACCAACCCGCATAGTCCGAGGCGGCGCCGAAGAAGGATGGCGGCAACAGGCGTTCGCCGGCGAACAGAAACAAGGCCCCGTCCAGCATCATGCCCGGAAGCGCGATCGCCGACGCCGCCAAGGACGCGTCGACCGTCGCGATCCGGTTGCGGCGAAGAAACCGCGGTAGAAACCAAACCGCCGCGCCGCCCAAAACCAGAAGGGTGACGACTCGTTCCAGTTTCCCGCTCGCGGTGATCCAATCCGTCCCGATGATCATTGACAGGCTCAGCCCCGCGGCCCAAAGCACGAAGCCCAGCGCCGCCATGGACGCCACGCAGGCGGCGCGGCCGATGCGCGCATCATCGGGCGCGGCCGGCGCGCCGGATCCGTCCACGCCCATCCCCACGCGCTCCGCGGTCACGCCCGCGCGAGGAACGCCTCCGCATCCAGCGCCATCATCGAATCGGCCCCGGCCTTCACCTTCGCCAGGTGCGCCGCCGTCTCCGGCAGAATCCGATCGATGAAGTATCGTCCGGTCTTGAGCTTGTTCTGATAGAACACCGGGCCCGCATAGGCGTCGTCTTCGCGGCCGTCGTCCAGCTTGGCGCACGCGGTCTTCGCCATGATCGCCCACATATAGGCGAGCGCGGTCAAGCCGAAGAGATACATGTAATCCACCGACGACGCGCCGGCGTTTTCAAAATTCTTCAACGCGTTCTCGCCCAACCAGTTCGTCGCCTCGACCAATTGCGCTTTGGCGGAGCGCAAACCTTCCACAAAGGGCTTGATGCGCCCGTCATGTTCGTTGTCGGCGACGAAATCGTCGATCTCTTTAAAGAAGGTCTGGATCGGACGGCCGCCTTCCATCATCAGCTTGCGGCCGACGAGATCGAGGGCCTGGATGCCGTTGGTGCCCTCATAGATCATGGCGATGCGCGCGTCGCGTACGAACTGCTCAAGCCCCCATTCGCGGGTGAAGCCGGAACCGCCGAGCACCTGTTGCGCCTGAACGCACATGTCGAACCCGCGGCCGGTCAAATACCCCTTAATGACAGGGGTCATCAGCGCCATGTAGTCGTTCGCCTTGCGCCGCACCTCCTCGTCCGGAGACTTCTCCAACAGGTCGCCGTAAAGCGCCGTCCAGAACACGAAAGCGCGCGCCCCTTCATTGAATGCGCGCGCGTCCATCAGCATGCGGCGCACGTCCGGATGAACGATGATGGGGTCGGCCGGCTTCTCCGGCGCCTTCGGACCGGTGAGCGAACGCGACTGCAAACGGTCATTCGCGAAGGCGGCGGCGTTCTGATAGGCCACTTCCGATTGGGCGAGGCCTTGCATGCCGACGCCGAGACGCGCCT
>CAYPOX010000099.1:0-9764 GCA_964412525.1 uncultured Caulobacterales bacterium | reverse complement strand
GTCCGACCCGGAAATGGTGAAGAACGGCACGTTGGCTTCGCCCGCGATCGCACGGGCGAGGAGAGTTTTGCCGGTTCCCGGAGGCCCGACCAACAGCGCGCCCTTCGGAATCTTCCCGCCAAGCCGTTGGAACCGCCGCGGATCCTTCAAATAGTCGACGATCTCTTCGAGCTCATCCTTCGCTTCGTCGACGCCCGCAACGTCTTCAAAGGTCACGCGCCCATGCTTCTCCGTCAGCAATTTCGCGCGCGACTTGCCAAAACCCATGGCGCGCCCGCCCTGACCTTGCATCTGGCGCATGAAGAAAATCCACACGCCGATGAGGAGCAGCATCGGGAACCAAGAAAGCAAAATCGAGAAGAGGGAAGGGCCGCCGCTTTCAACGGGGACCGCATTGATGTCGACGCCCTCAGATTCGAGCCGGCGAATGATGTCGGACGCTTGCGTCGGCGCGACCGTTTGGAACCTTTCGCCGCTTTGGAGTTGTCCCGTGATGCGGTCGCCGCGAATTGTTACGGCGGATACGCGGCCTTGATCCACCTGTTGGATGAACCGGCTATAAGTCCACGTGTTCGCGTCACCCGCGCTGCGCGGGCTCTGGAACATTTGGAACAGCATCAAAACCAGGACGAAAATGATCGCCCAAATGGCGAGGTTGCGAAGATTCATGTCAGCTCTTGCGTTTCCGATTTCCGTATCTTGCCGTCTCGATCCATTAAATAGGGGCGACCCACAGAGATACAAACGCAAGGATGTCGCGGTTTCACGGACTTGGCAACGCAAGGGGAGTCAGAAACGGATCGGAGCCGTCAAGTCCGGGCGCACGACCAAGCATTTCGCGGGGCCGTCGCCCGCGGGCCACACCATAGATTTCGGCGCGCCGCCGTCGGGAGCCGGTTCCGCGGGAAGCGTCTCCAAAGCTTGCGGCGGCGCCAGATCTTTTAGGTCGTGCGCCGCTTCACGTCCCGCACGGCCAAGCGGCGCAACGCGCGCATTTTCGGGAACGGCGAAACGTCGATCCCAAAAGCCGCCATGTGGACACGGCGCCGCACGCAGCCGAACCGCCAGGGCTCGTGGCTCCCGCACAATGCGCCACCGACCGCGCCAGGGCGTCAGCACGCAGCCATGAAGCGTGAGCGACGCCCGCGCCTCCGGCAAGACCGCAACCAATGCGTCCAAGCGCGGTGCGCGCGGCGCAGCGTCGGAGCCGGAGACTTGTTGAAGAGCCGCGGCGAGAACCGCGCGGCGAACGTCGTCTTCGAGGCGCGCCCATCGAACGCGATCAAAGCTCATAAAGCCGAAGGGCGACACGGCGAAAAGTTCGTCCGCCGCGCGCGCCACCCGCGCCTCGAGCGCGCGCCTTGCAGCCGCGAGCGCCTCCGCCGACCGGGCCATGCGCGCCGCGCTCACGCCCGCATGCTCCAAGTTTCCAATCGCCTCCCGGATACGGACCCGCTCGAAACGATCATCCGAATTGCTTGGGTCTTCGCGCCAAGACGCTCCGCGCGACGTTAAAAAGTGTCGGAGATCGTCGCGCGAGGCATGGAGAAGCGGCCGCACGATCCGCACCGGCGCATCGGCGCCAGCCGCCGCGAGAAATGAGTCCCGCATGGCGGCCAAGCCGACCAGACCAGCACCACGTCCAGCCCGTGCGACAAACGTCTCCGCAAGGTCGTCCTGCGTGTGTCCGAGCAAAACGGTCGACACGCCTTGCGAGGTCGCCCATCGGCACAACCCGCGATAGCGCGCCTGTCGCGCCGCAGCCTGTACGCCGCGCAACGGCTTTGGCCCCGTCCAAGCAAGCCTGGCCACGGGAAGGCCAAAAACGCCCGCCTGCGTCTCCACGAAATCAGCATCATGCCCGCTATCGGGGCGCAACCCGTGATCGAAAGTCACGGCCCAGATGGGCGCGCCGCGGGACGCGCCCCATGCGCTCGCCAGGTGCAGGAGCGCCATGCTGTCCCCGCCCCCAGACGCCGCGACCGCGGCCGGGCCGGGCATGATCAATGCGTCGAACCGCTCGAACGCCTTGGCGGTGAAAGTCGTCGGGTTCAGTTGCAGGCCGCGCTGTCACGCGCAATTTCAAGGCGACGCATCACGCCGCGGCCCGCCTCCGGAAATCGGTTGGGCAAATCCGCGAAGACTTCGCAGGCCTCGCGCCCCTCACCGAGCGCATCCAAAGCCATACCGAGCTTCAAGTAACTCTCCGAAGCGCGCGGATGGTCGGCGTCTTCGCGCGCAGCCTCCAAGAAAAGTTGCGCGGCCTCGCCATGTCGCCCTTGGGCGAACAACGCTTCGCCGCGCCAGTACCGCGCCTCAAGCGCCAAGGGATGATCAGGATGGGCGTCAAGGAAGCCTGCGAACGCCGCGTCCGCACGTGCGAGGTCGCCCGCGAAAAGATCTTCTCGTGCGCGCTCGAAAAGAATGTCCGGATCGACGCCGTCCGATGGCGCTGCAGATCCCGGCGCCGCGACCACGGGCGCGCTTGGCGACTCCGAAGCCGCGGAGGGGCGCGTGAGGGGATCGCGAGCGCCAGGGGGCGGCGAAGACGGCTGGTCGCCCAGAGAGGGCTGTGCGCCAAACGGATCGCGTGAGGTTGTCGCCGTCGGGTCCTGATCCGTCGACCGCGAGCCAGGCTCTTCCGACGGGCCGCTTCGCGCCGGAGGATTGGAGAGCGGCCGTTCGGCCATTCGAAACTCCATGTCCTGCGCAAAGGTGCGAAACTCAGATTCCAACCGTTCAAGCCGAAAGTCCGCGCGCTCCACTCGATCGGTGAGGCGGCGAACCTCCAACTCCAACGCGTCAAGCCGGGCTTGTAGCCCCACATCCGTCCCTCCGCCCTCGACGGAACCGAACGGACCGACCGAGCCTTCGCGCAGCGCGAGGATGTCTTCCTGCATGCGTTCGACTTCGCGCTTCAACTCGCGAAAATCCCGCGCCGTCTGCGCTTGGGTCGGCCCCAACGCCGCGCCCGCCGCCAACAGCAGCGCTCCCATGAAGTGCCGTGTCGCCATGACCGATTGTGGCCTGAAGCGGAACTGAGGTTCAAGAACGACGACGCCGCCGGCCGCATTTTGCGTCCGGCGGCGTCAAAGCCGTTTCAGCTGCAGCGTTAGGAAGACGCGCCGGACACCACCGTGGTCGTGGCGTTCCGGTTGCGACGCCAGCAGGACTCGACGGAGTCGGTGCACACCGGACGTTCTTTCCCGTAGGAAATCGTCGTGATGCGCGCCGCATCCACGCCCTTGCTGACCAGATAGCTCTTTGCAGCCGCGGCGCGGCGATCGCCGAGCGCAAGGTTGTATTCGCGGGTGCCGCGCTCATCGCAATTTCCGCCCATCTGGATGACCACAGACGGGTTGCGCGTCATCCACTCGGCTTGCCGATCCAGCGTCGCGCGATCCGACGCGTCCAAAGAAGAGCTGTCAAAATCGTAAAAGATCTTTTGGATGCCCTGATCAATCAGATATTGCGTGGTCGCTTCGCTCACAGTCGTCGTCGCCGCGCCGGATCCGGTCGCGCCGGACGAGTCGGAGCCGCTCGAAGCGGGTTTGTCCGAACCGGTCGCGCAGCAGGCGACCAACAGGAGCGAACTCAACACCGTCGTGAGTTTCGTGCTGACGTGATTCACCATTTTCCCTCTCCCTTGTGCTGTCACCTTGCGAGCGCGCCGGCGACCCCCCAATCAATCCTCCGGGCGATCGCCCTGCGCTCAGGGTCTACCCGCGAAGTTCAACAGATTTGTTACAGCCGTTAGCGCGTTCTGATAAACGCCTCATGAACGGTATTCGTGCCTCCGTCAACGGATCAAGGGCGACCAAGCCGGATCGCAAGCATTGCCGGGCGTCTGCACGCGGCGCAAATTGTAGCCGGTCAAATCCACCGAGAAGAGCGCCGCGCCGTTGGGATTGAACGGATCATCGCTTGGATACTGCCGGCAAAACATGATCACGCGGCCATTCGGCGACCAACTGGGACCCTCGTCCAGCCAGCTTTCCGTCAACAGACGTTCATCCAAGCCGTCGGGACGAATCACCCCGATATAGAAACGATCTCGGAATTGACGGGTGAATGCGATCAGATCGCCGCGCGGCGACCATACAGGCGTATGATAGCGCCCATCGCCGAAGGTGATGCGCCGCATGTCGCCGCCCTCCGCGTTCATGACATAAATCTGCGGCGTGCCGGATCGGTCCGAGCTGAAGGTCACGAAACGCCCTTGGGGCGACATGGACGGCGAGGTGTCGATCGCCGGAGCATAGGTCAGCCGGCGCATCGCTCGCCGCCCCAACTCCATGACATAGACGTCAGAGTTCCCGTTACGGGCCAAACTCATCACCACGCTTTCACCATCCGGAGAGAACCGCGGCGCGAAGGTCATGCCTGGGAAACGCCCCAGGATCTCCTGCTGGCCTGAGCCCAGATTGTAGAGATAAACCTGCGGCGTGCCTGAGGCGTAAGAGAGATAGGTCAATTGTTGGCGAGACGGGCTGAAGCGCGGCGTCAACACGGTCGCCCCGCCATCGGTCAAATAGCTGGGATTGGCGCCGTCTTGATCCATAATTGCAAGGCGTTTGATCCGCGCGGTTTTCGGCCCTGTCTCCGCCACATAAACGACCCGCGTGTCGAAATATCCGACTTCACCCGTGAGCCGCTCATAGATGGCGTCGGCGGTCAAATGCGCGACGCGGCGCCAGTTCTCGGGGGTCGTGGCGAAACGCCGACCGACGAGCTGTCGTCCGGCGAACACGTCCCAGAGACGGAACTCGATCACCAACTGACCGTCGTCGTCGATTCGCGCGCCGCCGGTCACCAGCGCTTGCGCGTTCAAGACGCGCCAGTCCGCGAAATCCGGCGTGTCCTCTACCCCCTGAGCGACATCCAGAAACGCGTTCGGATCAAGGGGCGCGAAAAGGCCGGAGCGTTCCAGGTCATTCGTCAGCACGGCCGTCACGTCACGCGCCGTCCTCCGCACATCCGGATCGCTACCCAGAAAGTCCGGCAACGCGATCCGAAGCGGGTCCACATTGCCTTCGCGAATGTCGATGCTGATTTGCGCGTTCGCAGCGCCCAAAAGCCCGATAAGGGCGATGGCGAACATGACCGGTCTTTTCATGGGTGCGTTCTCATCCTTCCGCGCCGGACGGTTTGGGAGCGAGCATGTCGCTCGGATCGAATCGAAATTCGAGACTGCGCCAAGTGTCATACGTCTCCGGTGGGAGGCGATAGGGCGCGCACTGATAGATGGCGCGACGCGCATTCTCCGCTGCGACGCGCCAGAACCGATCGCCTGAAGCGTTGATCGTCCGAAGGTTGAGAATGCGCGGCGCACCGGCGAGCGCGCCGTCCTGCTTCAACTCCACGCGGACGCGAACGATCAGCCGTTCCGGTTGCGGGGCGCCCGCCGGAAGCCTCCAACAACGACGCATTGCGCGCCTGATGGCGTCCGTTTCCGAGATCGTGAGCTCGGTTCCAAGGCCCGCCTTTGGACGCGGCGCGTCCGCCCCTTCTTCGGCCGCCGCCACAGTTTTCGACTCCAGGGTTTCCGTTTCCAAACGTGGTCGATCCGGCGTGTCCTTGGCCAACTTATCGAGCCGCGCCGCGAGCCGGTCCAGATCCAAATCCGGCTGCCGATCATCGTTCGAAGCTTCGCGTGGCGCGGCGGCGGTCACCTCCGTCTGCGCAGGCGGCGATTGTGGCGTCGGGGGCTTGGGCTTGGCGCGCGGCGTCGGCGCGTTGGAGGCGGCGGGCGTGGGCTTTGGCGTGGGCTTGGCCGTTGGCGGGGGCGCGTCGCGTGCAGGCTCCGCCGCCTGGTCAGGCTTTGACGATGGCGAGGGGGCCACGCTCGCTGCACGAATGTTCGTTTCCTTGGCGACGGAGACCAAGTCGACGGAGACGACCGGCGGGGGAGGCGGCTTTGGCGGGGCCTGTTGGGGCGATCGTGCGGCCACCGTGAAGGAGGCGGCGGTCAGCGCGAGGCCATGGAGAACTCCGGACGCCGCGACGCTCGCCCGCATGCCTTAACCTGCGTCTTGCTCAAGCGGTTCCGCGACGAGGCCGATATTCTCAAAACCGGCCTGGCGTATCCGCGCCATGACGTCCAACACCTTTGCATAGGCCACTCCCCCATCGGCGCGCACGAAGATGCGTCGGTCATAACCGGAGGCCGCAATCGCGGTGAGCTTTTCCGCGACGTAGTCGACAGCGATCGGCTCGTCCTGGAGAAAGACCCTGCCGTCCGCCGCGACGGTGACAGAAAGAGAGTCGCCTTCTTCCGGAAAGGCCTCCGCTCGCGTTTCTGGCAGGTCGACCGGAACCCCCGACACGAGAAGCGGCGCCGCGATCATGAAAATCACCAACAGAACGAGCATCACGTCGACAAATGGCGTGACGTTGATTTCAGCCATGAGCCTTGCGCGGCGGGCGCGGCCGAGGCCGCTGACCGGAGACATGCCCATCAGAGCCGTCCTCGCGCCATTTCTCGCGCAAGATGCGCCGCGAACTCTTGCGCGAACGCTTCAAGACGCCCGCCATAGCGTCCGAGATCGCCCGCGAACTTGTTGTAGGCGGTGACGGCGGGCACCGCCGCAAGCAAGCCCAACGCCGTGGCGAACAAGGCCTCTGCGAGGCCCGGCGCGACCACGACCAAGCTGGTCGCTCCGCTCTCTGCGATGCCGCCGAATGTCTTCATAATGCCCCATACCGTGCCAAAGAGGCCGACAAAGGGCGCCACGGCGCCGACGGTCGCCAGAAATCCAAGGCGCCGTTCCAATTCGTCCAAAACACGCGACGCAGCGACGTTCATCGCCGCCGCAATCCGGCCGCCTGCGCCATCGACGTCTTTCGGGCGTCCGCCGTCCGTCTCCGCATCGAGCGCGCGTAACCCGGCATGAAATACGCGCGCCATCGGATCGCCGGCGCGCTTTTCCGGGAACGCGCCGCGCAACTCTTCCAGCGCTCGGCCCGACCAAAACGTTCGTTCAAATGCTTTGGCCTGACGCTCGAGGCGCGTCAGAGAGGTCCATTTTTCAAAGATGATCGCCCAGGACCAAACCGAGGCGGCCACGAGGCCGATCATGACGATCTTCACCACGACGCTCGCCTGGAGAAACAAGGCGAACGGAGACAAGTCGATAGCGCCGACGGCGACGCCGGCGGAGAGCGAAACGTGAATCATACGACCGAAGCGACTTCCGCGTGAGGCCTTCGCCATAACAGAAAAATCGTGGCGAAAATGAGATTCCTAAACCGATTCGAAGTCGTCAGGTGCCGGTCGAGCGTGAACGTTCAGGCGGTCGATCGCCCAAGTCGGCAAGCGTCGAGGCTTTCCAGCCATGGTGATGCAACACGCGAAAACCTGAGCTCGGAGCAGCAAGCTCTCGCCTGGAACCACGATCACCTGGCGCGCCTCGATTCGCGGCCCTCGAACCAACGGAAACACAGTGCGGACCTCGAGCCGTTGGTCGATGCGCGCCGGCTTCAAAAAGTCGAGCTCCACGCGCATGATTGAGAACGCCAGCGGTTCGTCGAGCGCCGCCAATTCACGATGGGAGACGCCGGCGACTCTCAGAAAATCGCTTCGGCCACGTTCGCAATAGCGCAGATAATTCGCGTGATACACGACGCCGGAGAAGTCCGTGTCCTCATAATAGATCCGGACCGGCAAACGATGCACGCCGTCCGCCACCACGCCTTCGCCCGCGCTCAAAGGTCGTCCCCAAGATCCAAGGACGCCTGGGGAGGAACAGGCGACGGCGCGATCCCGAGCGCTTCGAATGCGCGACGCTCCGCCGTTCGGCCGCGCGGCGTGCGGCTCACATAGCCTTGGCGCATCAGATAGGGCTCCACCGTCTCCTCCAACACGTCGCGGCTGTCGCTCAACGCCGCCGCCAAAGCGTCGACGCCCACGGGGCCGCCGCCGAACACGGAAACGAGCGCGTGGAGATATCGGCGGTCAAGCGCGTCAAGACCGTCCACGTCGACCTCAAGGCGCTGGAGCGCCGCGTCGGCCTCCCTCGCCCCGATCGGCCGCCAGCCCTCCACGTCGGCGATGTCGCGCACGCGCCTGAGCAGTCGGCCTGCAACGCGCGGCGTGCCGCGGGATCGGCGCGCGATCTCCGCCGCACCCTCCGCATTCAAGGCCACGCCAAGTTTGTGCGCGCCGCGCGCGATGATCCGCTGCAGATCCTTCGTCTCGTAAAAGTCCAGACGCAACGGAATGCCGAATCGATCCCGCAACGGCGTGGCCAATAGCCCCGCGCGCGTGGTCGCCCCGATTAGCGTGAACGGCGCCAAATCAATCCTGACGCTGCGGGCTCCAGGCCCTTCGCCGATGATCAGATCCAGGGCGAAATCCTCCATCGCCGGATACAGAATCTCCTCCACAGCTGGTCCCAAGCGATGGATCTCATCCAAGAAAAGCACATCGCCCGCTTCAAGATTCGTGAGCAACGCCGCCAGGTCGCCCGGCCGCGCCAAGGCCGGCCCCGCCGCCATTTTGAGCGCAGCGCCCATCTCCCGCGCGCAGATTTGGGCCAAGGTGGTCTTGCCAAGACCAGGCGGTCCGGAAAGCAAAACGTGATCGAGCGGCTCTGCGCGGCCTCGGGCGGCTTGAATGAAGACGGAGAGATTGGATTTGAGCGCCGCCTGTCCGACGAAGTCTTCAAGCGTCTTGGGACGCAGCGCCTTGTCGTCGCCGTCGTCCTCCACGGGGGCCCCAGAGACCAAGCGATCCGGCGCGTTCATGATCGCCCGGCTTCGGCGAGCGCCGCGCGAACCAAGCCCGCCAAATCGCTTGTCGCCTCCGACGCGGCCAAGGCTACGGCGCGCTGCGCTTCATTTTCCTGAAAACCTAAACTCACCAAAGCCGCCGCCGCATCCTGGCGCATGGCGTGGCGGGCATCGTCATCGGGCCCGCGATCCTTCGCCATCGTGACGCTGCGCGCGGCCGCGTCGGGCTCGTCCGCCGTACGGGCCAAGTCGAGCGACTTTCCGGCCAATTCCGCGAGAATGCGCTGGGCCAGCTTTTTTCCAACCCCCCGAGCCCGGGCGATCGCGTCTGCATCGCCGCTGACCACCGCGGTCGCCACGCCCTCGGGCCCCAATGCGTCCAAGACCGCCAAGGCGAGCTTCGCGCTCACCCCCGACACGGTGATCAAGAGCACGAACCAGGCTCTCTCGATCTCGGAAACGAAACCGTAAAGGCGCGTGCCGTCGTCCCGATGCACGCTTTCGATCCGAAGCGACGCGACGCCTCCGGGATCGGGCAAAGCGCTGATCAAGCGAACGCCGCCGCGCACGACATAGCCCACGCCGACCGCGGTTTCGATCACCGCCCAGTCCTGGCCTAACGCATCCACGCGCCCATGAATTTTGCCGATCATCAGGCGGCGGCCTGATCGGTGCGGCGAAGCGCCGCGCAAATCGCCACGGCCAAAGCGTCCGCCGCGTCCGACTGGGGCGCGGTCGCGCCGGGCGCAAGCCGCGCCGCCATGAAGGCGACCTGAGCCTTTTCGGCGCGTCCGGATCCCGTCACCGCCTTCTTAATCACCGTCGGCGCGAATTCGACCACCGACAGGCCGATACGCCCAAGCGCAGCCATCGCCGCGCCGCGTGCGTGTCCAAGGAGAAGCGCCGCCTTTGGATCGGTCCGTACAAACGCCGTCTCTATGGCGGCGTGTTGCGGAGAAAGATCGGTTGCGACGCACAAACCATCCGCGAGCGCCGCCAGGCGGGGGGCTCCCTGAGCAAAGAGGAACGGCCAT
>CAYPOX010000098.1:0-10102 GCA_964412525.1 uncultured Caulobacterales bacterium | reverse complement strand
GCGTTGAGCGAGGCCTTCGGCGATCGCCGTTTTGCCGACCCCCGGATCGCCGACGAACAACGGATTGTTTTTTCGCCGACGGCACAGCACCTGGATGGTGCGCTCCACCTCTTGGTCGCGGCCGATGAGCGGGTCGATCCGGCCTTGCTCGGCCTTTGCGTTCAAATTCACGCAATAGGCGTCAAGCGCTTCCGCCCCGGATTTGACGACCCGCTCTTCTTCGGTCTCGCTCGCCCCGCGCACGGCCCGAGGCTGGGACCCGCCCGGCGTTTTTGCGATGCCATGAGAAATGTAATTTACGGCGTCGTAGCGCGTCATATCCTGCTCCTGCAGGAAATAGGCCGCATTGGATTCGCGCTCCGCAAAAATCGCCACCAACACGTTCGCCCCGGTCACCTGATCGCGACCGGACGATTGCACGTGAATCACCGCGCGTTGAATCACGCGCTGGAAACCCGCCGTGGGCTTGGCGTCGTCGGGATCCGACTGAACCAGACTTTCAAGTTCCGTCTCGAGGAACTCGTGAAGATTTTTCTTCAGGAGGTCGAGATCCACATTGCAGGCCTGCATCACCGCCGCCGCGTCTTCATCTTCCAGAAGCGCGATCAACAAATGCTCCAATGTGGCGAACTCGTGCTTTCGCTCGGTCGCCAGACCGATGGCGCGGTGAAGCGCCTCTTCCAAACTTTTCGTGAACGAGGGCACGCTCCGGTTACTCCCTCTCCATGGTGCATTGAAGAGGGTGCTGATTGCGCCGCGCGGCGTCAATCACCTGGGCGACCTTCGTCTCGGCGACCTCGAAGGTGAAAACCCCGCAAACTCCCACGCCATGTTGGTGGACATGCAGCATGATGCGCGTCGCCTCGTCGCGGTCTTTCCCAAAAAATCGCTCCAGCACCCACACGACGAACTCCATGGGCGTGTAGTCGTCATTCAAGATCAGAACCTTGTAGAGGGAGGGTTTCTTCGGACGGGTGCGCGTCTTGGTGGCGACGCCCACGCCGCCCAATTCGTCCTGGTCCCGGTCCGCATCATCGGCCATGGCGTTGTTCGTCTCCCCAGATTGCAGACGCTTTGCGCGGACGGCCTATTCAGCCGACGCATTCAATCGATCACGCAACGCCGCGATCCATGCGCGGACCCGGCGCTTGTTGGCTCCGAAATCGTAATAGCCCACGCGGGACGCGCTGTAGACCGCCAACGCCGCGCCTCCATTCTCGAGCGGCGTCGCAAGCACATATATATCGTCCTTGAATCGAAGAAACCGGGTGACGTCGACCGCGGCGAGCGAAGGCGGAGCATCGCCCCGCGCAACGATCCGCGCCCGGGACGACGCTTCCACGATCTGCGCCATGGCGTCGATAACCACCGTCGGATCGGCGTTGAAAACCGGCCCGGGCTCGTCGGGCTCAGCGGCGCGACAAATTTCCGGCGGACAAACGAGATAGGTGTTGGGGCTGCCCGGAGGCATTAGGGTTGCGAAGTCGATCATGGATGCAATGTCGTTCGCGGACACGGCTTCGTCCAGCGCTCAAACGAAAGAAGCCCGGCGCAAGGCCGGGCTTCCGTCACACAACGCTGTCGGTCGCGCTTATTTCGCGCCTTGCATCATTTCGACGAGCGCGTTCATGCGGCCTTGAAGGGGCTCGCCGCTTTCTTTCGCCGCTTCGATCATTTTGTCGCTCATCGCGTTGACTTGGCTGACATACGCGTCGAACGCTTTCTTCACATAGTCGGCCTGGATCTCGAAGAGGTCCTGCATGGACTTCGCCGAAAGCGCAGCTTTCGCCGCTTCCACGCTGTCTTCGATTTGACGCTTCGCGAAGGTGATCGACTCCGTCGCCAGGACTTCGCCGTTTTTCGCCACCGCGTTCGCCGACAGGACGACCGCGTCGAAGCTTTCTTTGTTGAAATCGCTGAAGTCGCCCACGGACTTCATGGTGCGCTCGAAGCCCTCTTTCACGGCTTGGTTGCCCGCTTCCGCGATGTCCTCATAGGCCTTCTTCGCGTTTTCAGTCGCTTGTTGGACCGTCTCAACCGCTTCTTTCGTCGCGGCTTCCGCTTTTTTCGCCGCCGTTTGCGCCGTCGCCATCATTCACTCTCCTATTGGTTCGGTTGGCATGTGAGGCCGCCGCCGCGGCCCCGTGTCATTTCGCACCTGCAAAATAAGAACCGCCATGACATAGGTCAACGGAGAAATTGTGCAGCGCAGCATTTTTTTCGCTGGCGGTGCGCCGCGCCTCCGGATAATCGTTTCCCCATGGGAGTTTACGTCATCATAGTTAGTGCGATTCTGATGCTCGCGCAGAGCCCGGAACCGGCCTCGGAGGAGAGCGGCGACAACGCGGTTGCGCAAGACACGGAGGCGCCGAGGCGTGGGCCGCGCGTCACGATTATTCGCAGCCCTCATCGCGGCGACGTCGAGTTGCGGTCGGAGCGGTTCGGCGCGCGAGCGCCGTCGGATATGGACCGGCGGCGTCCTGTCGACGCCACGGCGCTTCCACCGCCTGGGAGCGCGGCGGTCGACGAGCCGGGCGTTCAACCGCCGGACCGCACCGGTCCGACGCGACCAAAGCGCCCCGACGCATCGACAGATGGGTGGGCGATTCAGGTCGGCGCGTTTTCGACTCCGGCCGGCGCGCAAACCGCCATCGAAGCGGCAATCGACGCAGCGGACGGCCGTCTCACGTTTTTCGACTCACGCGTCGCGCTCGTCGACGCGCCCCAAGGCGCGCTTTACCGCGCACGATTTTCCGGGCTGTCCGAACGGGGCGCGCGGTTGCTCTGCGCGGACTTGCGCGGCGCCGGGTTGGAGTGCGTGGTCGCCGCGCCCTAACGCCGCGCTGCACGAGGTCGTTCGCGCGGTCCGGGGAGCGGTCTGTCAGTCCGAGATATCCACGCCGCCGAGAAAAGCGCCGATTTCGCGAAGATGCCAAAGACTGACGCTGCGTTTGGTCGGGATGCCGACGGCGTAGGGCGGAGCCTCGCAGTCGTCCGCACGCGCATATTCGGTCAGTTCGTTTCCCACCACGATATAGCCGCCGAACGGGACATTCGTCACCGCCACCTCCACCCGCGGATCGATGACCTTGTTCGAGAACAGGATCCGCTCCCGATAATTCTCCAGAACGCGTAAGCCCGCCTCCTCTCCAAAGAGTTCGAGGATCGCCGACACCGCATCCTCCAGCGTATGTGGCGACGGCAACCGGTCGCCGCACAATCTCGCAAGCGTCAAGCCGCCATTTTGAGGACTGTCCCCGCGCCCCGCGCCGCCGGCCGTGGCGGGCGCATTTTCGTGGACGATTTCTGCGGTCGCATCGTCCTGGCCGGCGGAGCATGCGCGATAGATGTCGAGCGCGGGTCGTGCGCGCGAGGGCGACTCGGTCGCCAAAATGGCGATCAACAGGCGCGCCGCATCGCGCGGCGTCCGTTGCGTGGAAGATCGCCCGCGGCCGCCCTTTGACAACATGTCCCCATCACGCAATTCGCGTTCATAGATCGCGATGGTTTGATGCGGGACGCCGAGCACGTCCGCCATTCGTTTCCGCAAGGCGCCAGGCGTCGCCATCGCGCTCCCCACTCGCCGCCGCCGCGCACCATCGGAGTGACGGTACGATCAATACGAGTCGTTTAAGGCGGGAGCCGACCGGTGTCGACCGCCTCCGGCCGACGAAAAGGAAGGTGCGCACTCGGCCAGTTCATCTCATTTGGGCCCAACGCCATTGCGCCGCGCCACGGCCGAGATGCTCTCGCCGGGCTGAAGCGTTCGGCGGGCGATCGATCCACCGGATCGATCAATATTCCGCCTCACCCTCCACGATCCGGAGCTTCTCCGCCGTACTCCACCGGCGGCGACGCGCCGTCCCGGTGATGGCTTCGATGCGCTGGTCGTCGTCGGACATAAGCCTGTGCTTGAGGATATCCCTGGCCTGGGTTGATCGGATTGAACGTCCGCCCAAGAACGCATGATCAGCCCAAACCCATCACATAATGCCAAAGACACTATGATAGGATTGGAGCGTCTGCGAAAGTGCTCGTAAAGCTGAAAACGAGCGCGCGCACGGCCGGGATTTTGCAAAACCGATTGCAAAACCGCTTTGGGGCGTCAGCGGCGATCTCTCTTAAGTCATTGAAATGATTGGTAGCGGAGGAGGGACTTGAACCCCCGACACGCGGATTATGATTCCGCTGCTCTAACCAACTGAGCTACTCCGCCGCCGAGCCCAGCGAGGTAGTCGCGCGACGCGAGTCCGTCAAGCGCCGCGCGCCATGGATCAAGCCGCGTCGCTGCGCAACTCCAGCGCACGAACGACGCGCGTGACCCGCACGGCCTCAAACCGCATCCGCGCGACGCGTTCCGCCTGGTCGGCGGACGGCGCGAGAATCTTCACCGTTTGAGGTTCGTCGACGACGTCTTCCCGCCAAACCGCGCGTTCGGCGTCAAACTTCGTGACCTGCCGACGCACTTCAATATCAACAACATAACTTTCCATTGAAACCCCTCCACTTCCGGAGGGGAGACTTCGCCAAGGGCCTTAACAGACCGTTGACCTTCAACTTTCATTCAAACTTCGGGCGATCACGCGGCGACGCGATGGCCTTCTTGCGGCGTGGTCCGCGGCGCGCGCCAATCGGCCAAGGCCTTGGACATCGCCGCGTCATAGGTCGCCACATTACGCGCCTTCACATGGCCGAAGCCACGGATGAGGTCCGGCAGGGCGGCGATCGCCGTCGCCTCATTCAGCCGTTCCCCCGTCATATCGCCTAACAGCCCGCGGATCGTCGCCTCGTAGTCATCCCTTAGACGACGCTCCATGCGTCGTTCCTCCGTCCGCCCAAACACGTCGAAGGGCCCGCCTCGCAGACTTTTCATGTGGCGCAAAACGCGAAAGACGTGAAACACCCAAGGACCGAAGGGCCGCTTTTGCAACTCGCCCGTTCTCGGATCCTTTCGGGCGATGAGGGGCGGCGCGAGATGGATCTTAACCCTTTTTACGCCCTCAAACGCATTGCGAAGCTCCGCCCAGTAGGCGGGATCGCCGTATAGGCGGGCGACTTCATACTCATCCTTGTAAGCCATCAACTTGTGGGCGAAACGGGCCACCGTCGCCGTAAACGCGTCGGAGGACGGATCCGCACGGCGCTCCGCGGCGCCGGCCGCCTCCACCAGCGATCGAAACCGATCTGCGTAGGCTCGGTCCTGATAGGCCGTCAGATCGCCCGCCAAGCGTGCGACCAAAGTCTCCAATGGTTCCGAGGCGGCGTTCTCGGCCGTCTCCGGAACGCCTTCGTGGGCGAGACGACGTCCGAACCGAAAGGCCGCGACATTCGCTTTAACGGCGGCTCCGTTCAATTCGAAGGCCCGTTCGATCGCATCCGCTCCAAGCGGCACCAAGCCTTGTTGATAGGCATGGCCGAGGAGAATCACGTTCACGAACACGCCGTCCCCGAAATGGCGCGCGGCTAAGGCGGCCGCCGAGATCACGGCCGCGTCTTTGCAACGGCCCGACGCGTCGCGCACAAGACCGGCCTGATCCCAAGTCTTGCGCGGATCGGCGAACAGCTCCGCCGTGGGGGCCATATCCGCATTGAGAACGGCGCGGGTTCGGGCCTCCGACACATAGTGCGCGGTGTCGTTCGACGCGGCCACGACAATGTCGCCGCCCAACAAAACGTCCGCACCGAACGGCGGCACGCGCGGCGCATGGATCGGGGACGCCGCGATCCGCAAATGCGAGAGCACGGCACCGCCCTTTTGCGCGAGGCCCGTCATGTCGAGCGTCTTGGCGTGTTTGCCCTCCAAATGGGCGGCCATGCCAAGAACGGCGGCCACGGTGGTCACGCCCATGCCGCCGACCCCAGCGACCAACATATCGGCTTCCGTCGGCCGCGCCGGCGGCTCCGGCAGCGGCGCGTCTGAAGAGGGGAGCTCCGTTCGGGCGCTCTTAGCGGGCGCGACGTCCGGACCCTCAACAGTGACGAAGCTGGGGCAAAAGCCGTTCACGCAAGACAAGTCGACATTGCACGAGGCTTGGTTGATGCGCCGCTTGGCGCCGAAAGGCGTGGCGATCGGCTCAACAGACAGGCAGTTTGATTGTTTGGAGCAATCGCCACAACCTTCACAGACCCGAGGATTGATATAGGCGCGCCGGGTGGCCGCCGGCATCAAACCGCGTTTGCGGCGGCGACGCTTCTCCGTCGCGCAGGTCTGATCATAGACGATGGCGCTCACGCCTTCGATGTCGCGAAACTCACGCTGGATGGCGTCCATGTCTTTGCGATCGCGAATGTCGACGCCGGTGGGCAGCCCATTCCGCGCCGCGCCGTCATAATCCACCAAGCGATCGGTGACGATGACGATCCGATCCACGCGTTCGGCGCGGAGTTGGCGGCAAATCTCCGGCGCCGTGAACGCGCCTTCCGCCGGCTGGCCGCCTGTCATGGCCACGGCGTCATTGTAGAGGATCTTGTAGGTGATGTTCGCCTTGGCCGCGACCGCCGCGCGTATCGCGAGCAGGCCGGAGTGGGCGTAGGTTCCGTCGCCCAAATTGACGAAGACGTGCTTCTCGCTCGTAAATGGCGCGTGGCCAATCCAGGCGACCCCTTCCCCGCCCATATGGCTGGCCATATCCGTGTCGCGATCCATGAAGGTCGCAAGATAATGGCAGCCGATGCCGGCCAGCGCACGGCTTCCGTCGGGCACCTTTGTGGACGTGTTATGCGGGCAGCCGGAGCAGTAGTAAGGCATCCGAATGGCGCGCGGCGTCAGCGTTTCCAGCGCTTTTTCACGACGTTCGAGCTCGGCGATCCGGTCCTTCAAGCCTTCCCATCGCATGGCGTCCGGCAGTTCCCGAGCGATCGCGCACGCAATTTGAACGGGCGACAATTCCTTCAAGTCGGACAGGAGCGGACGCCCCTCCACGTCCACCTTGCCGACGACCTGGGGCCGGTGGCCGTCTGGCAGGTGGTACAAGGCGTCGCGAATTTGGGTCTCGATCAGGGACCGCTTGTGCTCGACCACCATCAGCTTGGTGCGGTCGAGGGCGAAGGCGCGGGAACCCTCGGGCTCGAGCGGCCAAGGCATCGCGACCTTATAGATGACGAAACCGCGCTCTTCCGCCTCGCGCGGAGACAAGCCCAACAGGCGCAACGCCTCAAGCGTATCCAGATAGGCTTTGCCCGCCACAACCAGTCCGAACTGGGCGTCCGGCCGTCCAAGCACCACGCGGTCCAGCTTGTTCGCCCTGGAAAAATCCAGCGCCGCGGGCCGTTTTTGGAGGCGCAGGCGCGCTTCTTTCGCGGGCGGCCAATCGCGTTGACGAATATGGACATCCAACGCCGGCGCCAGTTCGGCCAAGCGTGCGCGGTGCGGCCCAACCTCAACCACGCCGGCGGAGTCCATGGTGTCCGCGAGGGCGATCAATCCGACCCACATGCCCGAATGGCGGGACAACGCCCAACCGTAGAGCCCGTAGTCGAGAACCTCTTGAACGTCGGCCGGAGAAAGGACGGGCATCTCCGCATCCATCAGCGCGAATTCCGACTGGCTCGGCAAAGTGGACGACTTGCACGCATGATCGTCGCCCGCGACGGCCAGCACGCCGCCCAGCGCGCTCGTCCCCGCGGCGTTGGCGTGTTTAAACACGTCGCCGCAACGATCGACGCCCGGCGCCTTGCCGTACCACAGCCCGAACACGCCTTCGCGCGTCGCGCCCGGAAACACGGCGGTTTGTTGCGTGCCCCAGACCGCGGTCGCGCCGAGATCTTCGTTTAGGCCTGGCTCGAACAAAACGTCATGGGAATCGAGAAAACTCTTCGCGCGCCAGAGTTGTTGATCATAGCCGCCCAGCGGACTGCCGCGATATCCGGAAATGAAACCCGCCGTGTCGCGACCCGCCGCGCGGTCGCGCCGTTTCTGATCGAGGGGCAATCGGACCAAAGCCTGAATGCCGGTCAGGAATGTTTCGCCCTCCAACAGGGCATACTTATCTTCAAGCTTGACGTTCGGATTCTTCATGGCCGTCGCCTCTTCGACGCGCCGGTACTCGGCGCCCTCCGCTGCAGATTGTGCGCGACCTTGCCGCGCCGGCGTTTTCGCCTTTCCATCACTATGGCGGAATCCTGGCTGAAATTGTTGCGCCGGATCGCCGCTCGCTGCTAGGCCATGAAAAATTGTTCTTCGTTGTGAGCGAAAATTAGCATGGCGTCCTCCGATCTTGATCAGATCGACCAAAGAATTCTCACACTGCTTCAATCGAACGCAGCGATGACCGTTGCGGAGGTGGCGGACAAGGTGGGCCTAAGCTCAAGCCCATGCTGGCGGCGCATTCGAAAATTGGAGGAAATGGGCGTCATCCGCAGACGGGTGACCCTGCTCGACCGCGCGCAACTTGGCTTGGATTTCGCCGCTTACGCGGTCGTCAAACTGGCGCGTCCCAGCCAAGAAAGCCTGTCCGCCTTTGAACGTCGCGTGATGACGTGGCCGGAGGTGGTCGAATGCGCCACGGTCACCGGCGCGGTGGACTACATGCTCCGGATCGTCACCCGAGACATCGAAAGCTATGACCGTTTTCTCCGCACCAAATTGCTGGCCGACGGCGAGGTGTCGGACGTCCAGACGCGGATCGTGATCACGGACGTGAAACGCACCACGGAGCTGCCGCTGCATCTGGTGGGCTAGAGCGTCGCCAGCCAATCCAACACCTCGAACGCATTCACCTCCGGCGCGGGCGCGCCATTGCGGAAATTGTGGGCGTCGTCGGTCGTCGCATAAACGGTGTTGTTGTGGTCATAGCGCAAAAGCTCGACCAGTCTCACCGAACCCGGCCGTCTTTTGTTGAGCGTGTCCGCAATGATCCAAGCGCCTTGGCGTTCTTCCCATTGATCGAACTCCGACCAGAAGACGAGCGCGGGCGCGTCCGCCGCGATCCATGCACCGAGCCAGTTCTTCGTCGCCGCTTGCTGGTGATAGGCGAAGGGGCGTCCGTAATGGGTGCGCGGCGCCAGATCGAGGCCGAGCGCCCGCGACGCCGCGTCTTCGAGGTCTGGATGCGCCTCTAAGACGGCCTCCGGCTCAATGCCCTCATTGAGGTCGTGGTGTTGAAACGCGGCCTGCTCCCGCATCGCTTGGGCGATCGCCGTGCGGTCATAGCCGCGCCGTTCAAGGAAATGCCGGTCAAAGGCGAGTTGGCTGCGCAAAGGCCTGAGACGACGCGACGATCAACACCGCAAGCACGATCAGACGCATGGCGAGTTCCCCACAAATGTTGAGGGAGCTCGCCGAAACTCGTCGCGCGCCACACCCGCCCGGTCGATGAACGGCGCCGAGGGCGCGACGAAGCCTTCAAGCCGTCAATCCAAGCGCTCCAATGCGACGGCCGTGCCCTCCCCGCCGCCAATGCAGATGGCGGCGAGGCCTTTCTTGGCGTCCCGCGCCTCCATCGCCGCCAGCAAGGTGATCATGATCCGTGCGCCGGATGCGCCGATGGGGTGACCCAAAGCGCAAGCGCCGCCATGCACGTTCAACACGTCGTGAGAGACGCCCAGCTCCTTCATCCACGCCATCGGCACGACCGCGAAGGCCTCGTTGACTTCAAAAAGATCGACGTCGCCGACCGACCACCCCGCCCGATCGAGACATTTGCGCGTGGCGTCGATCGGTGCGGTGGTGAACCAGGCCGGCTCTTGCGCGTGGGCTGCGTGCGCCTTGACCTCCGCCAGTATCTTCCAGCCGTTCTTCTCCGCCACCGAGCGCCGGGTCATGATCAGCGCGGCGGCGCCGTCCGTGATCGGGCTTGATGACGCCGCGGTGACCGTGCCGTCCTTTTTGAAGGGCGTCTTCAATGTCGGAATTTTTTCCGGCTTCGCCTTCATCGGCGTCTCGTCAGACGTTATTTCGATCGCCTCCCCCTTACGGCCCTTCAGCGTCACGGGCATGACCTCGCGTTCAAACGCGCCGTTCTCCACCGAGGCTTGAGCACGCTTGAGCGTTTCAATCGCGTAAGCGTCCTGTTGGTCCCGCGTGAACTGGTATTTCTCAGCCGTGTCCTCGGCGAAGGTCCCCATGGAGCGGCCCTTGTCATAGGCGTCTTCCAGGCCGTCC
>CAYPOX010000097.1:0-10147 GCA_964412525.1 uncultured Caulobacterales bacterium | reverse complement strand
ATGCGCGCGTCAGCGACCGCACCATGATCTGGAACACGGATTTGGTGGAGGCCTTGGAGTTCGACAACATGGTCGCCCAAGCGGTCGTGACTGTGAATTCGGCGAACAACCGGGAAGAAAGCCGCGGCGCGCACGCCCGGGAGGATTTTCCGAACCGGGACGACGCGACATGGATGAAGCACACGATCGCCTGGCTCGACGATGGCGGCGAAACCCGAATCGACTATCGGCCGGTCCACGATTTCACCCTCTCGAACGACGTGGCCTACATCCCGCCGAAAGAGCGCGTGTACTAAGCCGGCGCGGACGGATCGGGCCGCTCGCTTTTTTGTGATCGGCCAACGATCCCTGCGACGCGTCAAACGGCGCCGGCACGGAAATGTCAGCGCATGGTCAGCTTTCCGACAGTCTGAGCGTCGTCCTTCGGCGCATCTCCTCTTTGCGCGACGCGATGCAGCGTCATGCGCAGAACCAGGAGGAGAAGACCATGACGATCATTCGCAAAACGGCGACCGCCATCATTCTTGCAGGGGCCGCGGCGACCGCGGCGCATGCGGGCGGCGATTGCCTGACCACCGAAGCCAGCGTCACCAAGGGTGCGGCTCGCTACGCCGTGCGTGAGGCGCTGCGCGATTTGGGCTTTGTCGACGCCAGCAGCTCGCGCCTTGCGTCTGTTGACGTGAACGCGCCGTCCCTCAGCGTGTCCGGCGCCCATTGGGAAGTGCCCGTGCGGTTCGTGTACGGCCTGCGCCAGGTCCGCGGCAAAGTCTTCGTCGAACGCGACACGGGTGCGTTGAGCGGCGACGCGACGGTCGTGGCCCAGACCGGCCTTCCGATCGCGCCGACCGTCCTGACCCGCCGGTGACAGCGACCGACGCGCCGTCCGCTCAGCGCCCCTGACGGCGGACGGCGCGCGGCCCGCCGCCGCGTCGACCTCTACGGCGTTTGCGATATAGTCCCGCCCGCACGCAAACAGTCGGGGGCGAAACATGGTCAGCTTGCGCGTTCCGAAGAACTCCAAGGTCCGGGAAGGCCGGCGGCACGCTGCGCCTGAGGGCGCGACGAAGACGCGCCGATTCAAGATCTATCGCTATGATCCCAATTCCGGCGACACGCCGAGCTTGGACGTTTATGACGTCGACGCGGCGGAATGCGGACCCATGGTTCTCGACGCCTTGTTCCACATTAAGAACGAGATCGACCCGACACTGACCTTTCGACGCTCCTGCCGCGAAGGCATTTGCGGGTCCTGCGCCATGAACATGAACGGCAAGAACGGGCTCGCCTGTACGACCGGCTTGGACGAATTGAAGGGCGACGTGGCGATCTACCCGTTGCCCCATTTGCCCGTCATCAAAGACTTGGTGCCCGATCTGTCGAACTTTCTCGCCCAATACGCGTCGATCGAGCCTTGGCTGCACACCTATTCAAGCCCGCCGGAGAAAGAGCATCGCCAAAGCCCGAAGGATCGAGAGTCCTTAGACGGTCTATACGAATGCATCCTTTGCGCCTGCTGCTCCACATCCTGCCCGTCCTATTGGTGGAACGGCGATCGCTATCTCGGACCTGCGGCGTTGCTTCAGGCTTATCGCTGGCTCGCAGAGAGCCGGGACGAAGCCTAGGGCGAACGCGTAGACCATCTGGAAGATGGGTTTCGTGTTTTCGGTTGCCATACGATCATGAATTGCGCCACGGTGTGCCCAAAGGGTCTGAATCCAGCCAAAGCGATCGCCAATATCAAACGGATGATGGTGGAGCGCGCCACGTAACGCGATCGGCCCGGACGTCGCGCGTCTGTCACACTTTTCAGCTTGTACTTCGGAACCAAAGGGTTGCGATTGCGAGGGGCCGCCATGACCGACGACGTCAAAACTGTCCTGTTCTTATGCACGGGCAATTCCGCCCGTTCGATCATGGCGGAAGCGATCATGCGCAAAGAGGGCGGCGGCCGTTTCGCGCCCTTCAGCGCCGGTTCCGAGCCGGCCGGCGCGCTCAACCCGCTGGTGAAGGAGTTGCTGGAAAGCCTTGGGCACGATTTGATCCCGCTCCGCTCGAAGGCGTGGGAGACGCTCGTGGTTGAAGAAGGCTTGAAGCCGGACATCGTGATCACGGTCTGCGACGACGCAAAAGAAACCTGCCCTGTCTTTCCCGGTGAGGGGCTGCGGGTGCATTGGGGCTTTGAGGATCCGGCGTCTCTGCAGGGCTCCGAAGCGGAAAAACGCGCGCGGATCGCGGAGATTTACGGCCAGATCGCGCGCCGCATCGAACTTTTGGTCGCCCTCCCCATGGAATCGCTCAACCAACTCGCGTTAAAGCGTCAACTGCAAGACATCCATGACAAGCAGACTGACGCATAGGACACGTGACGCAGCCTCATTCTGATTCGAAGCCGCATCTGGCCCGCCGCCTGCTCGCCGAAGCCGTCGGCGCCGCCCTGTTCGCCGCCGCCGTTCTGGGCGCGTCCCTGGTCGGCGAACAGCTTGTGATCGTGGAGCCCGGCTCCCCGGGCCTCGCTCTGCTCGCGGTGCTGTCCGGGCTCGGCGCGGCGATGGCGCTGTTCGCCATCATGACCGTGCTTGGGCCGGTCTCCGGCGGCTATGTCAATCCGATCATCACATTTGCAGCCGCCCTACGCCGCGTCATCGATCCCTGGAGCGCCGCCGCCTATATGGCCGCTCAATATGCCGGCGCGGCCTTGGGCGTCGTGCTGATCCACGCCGCGTTCGGCGCGCCGCTGATCGAGTTTTCCGCGCGCCGCATTGGAGGTCCCGCATGGGCTGGCGAGGCGGCCGCCGCATTCGCCCTCACATTTTTGGTTTATGGCGTGGCGGGCGCGCGCGCCGCCCGGCTTCCGCTCGTCACGGCGAGCGTGGCGGCGGCGGTCCATTTCTGCACATTGTCCTTTTCGTTCGGCAATCCCGCCCTCACGCTCGCCCGGAGCTTCGCGGGCGGCGCGATCGGCGTCAGCCCTGCGGACGGATTGGCGATCTTGCTGGTTCAGCTCATGGCCAGTCTCGCGGCGGCGGGCCTCGGCGCCATGGTGTTCGGCTCCACCGCCTCCATGTCGGATGCGATGACGCAGCAACCCCAACCGTCTGCGCCCGCGCGCGGGCGCGCCCAGCCAACGCCGTCGGCGTCGCCTGGACGCCGTTCACCCATCGACCCGCCGGTCGGCGACGACAGCTTGAAGGAGCAGCTTGCGGCTCGCCTGGCGGCCGCAAAGGCGCGCGTCGCCCGAGAAGAAGCGGCGGAACGCGCCTATCAACAACGCAAAGCGGCGGAAGCGCCGGCGTCCGATCCGGCCTCCGTCGCACCGATCCCGAAGCCGGCGCACCCGGCGAAGGCGCCGACACCCGCGGTGGAACCGGAGGACGCGCCGCCGCCTCGCCGTCGCACGGCGCCGCCACGGGCTCCAAAAGCTCCGATCACACCGGCCGCCGCTCCGCCGCCCGTTGCGGAAGACGGAACCTACGCGCCGGCGCCCCAGGCCGTGGCGACCCGCGGACCCAAACCGGCGGCTCCGTCGGCCGCCGCCGCGCCCACACCGGACGCCGCAGCGATCGAAGCGCAGCTTGAGGAACGGCGACGGATGCGCGAGAAGCTGCGCGCCGAGCGCCAGGCCAAAGCGGACGCGCTTCGCACCGAGATCCAAAGCAAACGTAAGTCGTGACGGCCCGTGTCGCCGATGCCCTTTCGCAACTGGTCAGCGAGGGCGCGTTGTTCGACGATCCGGACCAACGGCGCGCCGCCCAGGCGCTTGATGCGCTCTTGGACGAACTGAGCCGTCGCGAAACGGCGCGAAAGCGGCTGTTCTCCGGGCGAGGCGACAAGTCCGGACCTTCGGGCGCCTATCTTTACGGCCCCGCCGGACGCGGCAAATCCATGCTGATGGAGTTCGCCTTTGAGCGCGCCCCGGTGCGAGAAAAGCGGCGCATCCACTTCCACGAATTCATGGCGGAGGCTCACGACGCCGCCCATGCGTGGCGGGCGATGCCGGAATACGCCCGCAAACGTCATCCCGACCGCGCCAAAAACGCGATCGACGATCCCACTGCGCCTGCGGCGCGCGCGGTGACCCGCGGGGCGACGCTGCTCGCCTTTGACGAATTCGAAGTGCGTGACATCGCCGACGCAATGATCCTTGGACGCTTATTTGATACGTTTGACGAGGATGGCGTGACCGTGATCGCCACCTCGAACCGGCCGCCGGACGATCTGTATAAGGATGGATTGAATCGGCAGCTTTTCATGCCGTTCATCGAACGCTTGAAGGCGCGGTTCGCGGTCCTTGAAGTCGCCGGACAGCGCGATTTCCGCGCGGACGGCTTGGCGGCGGGCGACACCTATTGGTCGCCGATCACGACGGCGACACGGGCCGCATTCGACGCGGCGTGGCGCGCGGCCTCCTGCGGCGCGCGCGCCCACCGGGAAACGTTGGACGTTTTGGGACGCGCCATCTCCGTGCCCGCCGCTTGGTCGGACACGGCGCGTTTCGATTTTTCGGATTTGGCCGAACGCGCGCTCGGCGCGCGAGATTTCCTTGCGATCGCGCGGCGTTACGGCGTCGTCTTCATCGAAAACGTTCCCCGCATTCCCGCCGAACGCCGCGACCAGGCGAAGCGTTTCGCGCTTCTGATCGACGCGTTGTATGAGGCGCGCGCCAAAGTCGTGATTCTTGCGGAAGAGGAACCGGACGCGCTGTACGGCTCCGGGGATTACGCGTTTGAATTCGCGCGCACGGCGTCGCGGCTCAAGGAGATGCGGTCGGTCGATTATCTTCGCCTCAAACATACCGCGCCCACGGAGGTCGAAGCGGCGGCAGAGTGAACGCTTGCCCGGCTGGCCCGGCGCCGTTACCACGCCCGCAGCGTTTTTTACGAGGGAGCACGGGCGATGGCGCGCACGAAATTGGCGATGATCGGGGCCGGACAAATCGGCGGCACCTTGGCCCATTTGGCGGCCATGCGCGAAATGGGCGACGTCGTGCTGTTCGACCTCTATCCCGGCTTCGCGAAAGGCAAGGCGCTCGACATCGAACAGTCCTCCCCCGTGGATGGCTATGACAGCGCGCTCGCCGGCACGGATGACTACGCCGACATCAAGGACGCCGACGTCTGCATCGTCACCGCCGGCGTGCCGCGCCGCCCGGGCATGAGCCGGGACGATTTGGTCGAAACCAACCTCAAGGTCATGAAATCGGTGGGCGAAGGCATCAAAACCCACGCGCCGAACGCCTTTGTCATCTGCATCACCAACCCATTGGACGCCATGGTGTGGGCGTTGCAGAAATATTCCGGTCTGCCGCCGGAAAAGGTGTGCGGCATGGCCGGGGTGCTGGATTCCGCGCGTTTCCGCCTGTTTTTAGCGCGTGAATTTGATGTCTCGGTGGAGAACGTGACGGCCTTCGTGCTCGGCGGACATGGCGACACCATGGTCCCGCTGACCCGATTTTCCGCCGTCGGCGGCATTCCGATCCCGGAATTGGTCGCCATGGGCTGGACCACCCAGGACAAGATCGACGCCATCGTCGACCGCACCCGCAATGGCGGCGGTGAGATCGTGAAACTTTTGGAGAAGGGCTCGGCCTTTTACGCGCCGGCGACCTCCGCGATCGAAATGGCGGAAGCCTATCTGAAGGATAAGAAAAAACTGTTGCCGGTCGCCGCCCAACTGACGGGCCAGTATGGCGTCGACGACATGTATGTCGGCGTCCCGGTGATCATCGGCGAAGGCGGCGTGGAGCGCGTGGTGGAAGTTCGCTTCGAAGACCACGAACAGAAGATGTTCGACCATTCGGTCGACTCCGTGCGCGGCCTGGTCGAGAGCTGCAAGAAGTTGGCGCCGGAATTGGGCTGAGCAATGCGTGTGTCACGCCAGGTGCTAAGCCTTGATGTCGTGTCGCATTTTTGGGCTTCATTGTTATTGAGACAGAAGATAGCTTGAACTGCGTCTCAAGTGATGAAGGTTGCAGCATGATATCCGTCAGCCATTTAGTTCGGATCGCGGCCTTCACGGCGTTCTTTTTCAACGGAACGACCTTCGCCCAGTAGGGCGACGAAAGCGAACGTCTTGCGCGAGAGTTGATCGACAAGTCCGGCATTACGGAGGCCATGACCGGGCCGATGACGCAATCGATGGAATTGCTTGCGCGGCAGATGCTGCCTCTTGCGGCGAAAGTCGATCCGAACGCGGCGCAGCTGGAGCTCACCGATGCGGATTTTGCGCGAATGGCCCAACTCATCGGCGAGGAGTTCGGCAAACGCTTTCCAAGTCTCGTGGAGGAAATGGCCCCCATTTATGCGAACAACTTCACGAATGACGAACTTCGTGAGTTGATCGCATTTTATGATTCGCCCATCGGACGCAAATTGGTCGAGAAACAGCCCATTCTCTCCCAACAGGGCGCTGCGTTGGGCCAAGCATGGGGTCAACGGATCGGCCAAGAAGCCGGACAGGAAGCCTATCGACGCTGGCGCGAAGAACGCGGGATCTGACGCGGCTCCGCGAGTTTTTCGACTGAAGCGTCCCTGTGCATTCCGCCATTGAAACGGGTCGCCTCACGCTGCGTCCGCCGATCCGTCCTTTGCCGGAACCGCCCAACCCGAAGTACTCAATCCGCCAGACTGGCTCGACTCAAATCGGGATGAAAACCAGGGGACAGACCACCGGCGACTCGATCGCCTTGATGCGGCGGATCAAGAAGCCGAGCATGGGCGTTCGCCGTCGCGAATCGTTTGGCGGAGAACACAGGATCCATTGCAGATGCGACTACCGCTGGAGCACACCTTCACCTTCAAAGGCCAAGCCATACGCTATGGCGCGATCGGTCCGTCGGACGCGCCGCCGCTTTTCCTGCTGCACGGCACGCCTTTCTCCAGCCAGGTTTGGCGGCGGATCGCGCCGTGGCTGGCGGAGACGCGACGTGTCTATTTCCACGACCTGCTCGGCTACGGCCAATCCGACATGCCCGATGCGGACGTCTCGCTCGGCGTCCAAAACGCCGCGTTCGCCGCCTTCCTCGGCCATGTCGGCGTGGACGCGCCAGATGTGGTCGCCCATGATTTTGGCGGCGCCACGGCTTTGCGCGCCCACCTGATCGACGGTTGCGACTATCGCACGCTGACGCTGATCGACGCCGTGGCGGTGCGGCCCTGGGGCTCGCCCTTCGTGCAGCATGTGCGCGAGCACGAAGCGGCCTTCGCCGGCATGCCCGCCTACATGCATGAGGCGCTCCTCCACGCCTACATTCCGACCGCGCTTCACCAAGACACGCCGAAAAGCGTGATCGACATTTACGCCGAACCCTGGCTTGGCGAGACCGGACAGCGCGGCTTTTACCGCCAGATCGCCCAGATGGACCTGACCTACACCGACGCGGTGCAAGATCGTTATGGCGACGTGCGCTGCCCCACGACGATCCTTTGGGGCGAAGACGACGTCTGGATCCCGATCGAACGGGGCCGCGAGCTCGCCAGCCTCATCCCCAATGCGCGCTTCATTCCTGTCCCCGGCGCCGGGCACCTTATGCAAGAGGATCGGCCGGAGGCGATTGCGCACGCCTTGGGGATCTCCTTGTCTTGAGGCGCCAGCGATGATTCCGGCGGCGCAATCGATGGAAACCGCACGCCTCACCCTCCGTCCGCCGATCGCCGCCGACTTTGACGCCTTCGCTGAAGCCGCCGCCGATCCGGAGGTGATGCATTGGCTGGGCGGCGCGCGCGACCGGGCGACCGCCTGGCGTCTGTTCGCCGTCGTGGCTGGCCACTGGTCCCTGTTCGGCTACGGCCCTTTCTCGGTCGTCGAGCGCGAAAGCAATCTTTGGATCGGACGCATCGGCCCGTGGACGCCGGAAGGTTCACCCGGTCATGAATTCGGTTGGTTGATGGCCAGGCCGTTTTGGGGGCGCGGTTTCGCACGCGAAGCGGTCCATGCGGGCGTCGACCACGCCCTCGGCCATTTGGGCTGGCCCTGCGTTCGGTTCTCCATCGCGCCCGGCAACGATCCAGCGATCCGATTGGCCGAAGACATGGGCGGACAGTTGGAAAAGGTTTTGGACCACATGCCCGGAATCGGATTCGAAAGTCCCTGGCGTGTTTATCGCTTAGATCCGGAGACGTGGCGTATGCGCGCCTCTTGAGCGGCCGCGCGCGAACGCGCACCCTTCGCGCCTAGAGAAAAGGAGCCAACCAAATGGGGATAAGGGCAGCTTTGGCCGCGGGCGGCTTCGCCTTCGCCGCTGTGCAGGCGCAAGAAGCGCCGCTCAGCGACAAGCAAATCCGCATCGCCGAAGAGCTGATGGCGGAGGCGCTTGAAAGCGACCTTGGCTACGAACTCGTCGAAGATCTCACCACGCGCGTGGGTCAGCGCCTCGCCGGCGGCGAAGCGGAAGCGCGCGCCCGCGATTGGGGCGTGGCGAGGCTCAAGGAGCTTGGGTTTGAGAATGTCCGTGTCGAACCTTTCCTGGTCGAAAAATGGGTGCGCGGCGTGGAGACCGGGGAGATCGTCTCGCCCTTTCCCCAACAGCTCTTGATCACCGCGCTGGGCGGCTCGGTCGGCGCGCCGGAAGGCGGCGTCACGGCCCCGATCGTGCGTTTCACGAGCCTGACCGAGCTGCAGCAGGCGGATCGTCGCGACGTGGAGGGGAAGATCGCCTTCATCGACGAGCGCATGACCGCGACCATGGACGGGTCCGGCTACGGGCCCGCCAACCGCAAACGCCGCGACGCGGCCTCCGTCGCCGGGGCCGCCGGAGCCGTGGCTGTGCTCATTCGCTCAGTCGGCACGGATTCTCACCGCTTTCCCCATACCGGCTCCATGAATCGATACGCGGAGGGCGTGAGGAAAATTCCTGCGGCGGCTTTGTCGGCGCCGGACGCCGATCAGCTGGCGCGCGCCCTCGAACGCGCCGACGAGGTCGTCGTTCATATCGACATGAGCCCAGCGTCCCTCGGCGAAGTCGAGAGCGGCAACGTCATCGGCGAGATTCCCGGACGCGAACGACCGGAGGAGATCGTCGTGATCGGGGGCCATCTGGATTCCTGGGATCTCGGCACCGGCGCGCTCGACGACGGGGCGGGCGTCGGCATCACGACCGCCGCCGCCAAAATCATCCTCGACGGAGCGCCGCGACCACGCCGGACCATCCGGCTGATCCTTTGGGGATCGGAAGAAGTCGGGTTGATCGGGGCCCGCGCCTACGCCCGCGACCATGCCGACGAACTGGAAAATCATGTGATTGGGGCGGAATCCGATTTCGGCGCGCGCAAAATCTGGCGGTTCGACACCCGCGTCGCGGAAGCGGCGCTCCCCCTCGCCGACGCCATCGGCGCCGTGCTGGAGCCGCTGGGCGTCAACCGCGGCGACAACGACGCTGGCGGCGGACCGGACGTCTATCCCCTGCGGCTCGCCGGCGTGCCCGTGGCGGGCCTGCAACAAGACGGCCTCGACTATTTCGACTACCATCACACGCCGGACGACACCCTCGACAAAATCGACCCGGCGGAGATGCGCCAGAATGTGGCCGCCTATGCGGCTTTCGCTTGGCTTGCGGCCGACGCCAAGGACAGTCTCCGCCGCGACGATCCCATTCCCGCTTCCGATTGAAGGAGAACCGCCCATGAAATCCGCGGATGAAATCGACTATCGCCTTGTGGGCGAGGATATGCAGTTCGTGGAGATCGAGCTGGATCCCGGCGAGAGCGCCGTCGCCGAGGCCGGCGCGCTCATGTACAAGAACGCCGACATCGGCATGAAGACCATCTTTGGCGACGGACGCGGCCAGGACGCAGGCGTCCTTGGCAGCCTCTTCTCCGGCGCCAAGCGGGTGCTGACCGGCGAAAGCCTGTTCACCACCGTTTTCACCCATAACGGCGCCGGCAAAGCCCATGTCGCCTTCGCAGCGCCCTATCCCGGCACGATCGTTCCGATCCATCTGTCGGATGTGGGCGGCACGCTGATCTGCCAACGCGACAGCTTTCTCTGCGCCGCCAAGGGCGTGGCGATCGGGCTCCATTTCCAGAAGCGCGTGCTGACCGGTCTGTTCGGCGGCGAGGGCTTCATCATCCAGAGAATGGAAGGAGAATGATGTGAGTTCATACGTGCGGGCGGATCCTTGGATTCGTTTTGTCTCTCGAAGGGCCAAACAAGG
>CAYPOX010000096.1:0-10203 GCA_964412525.1 uncultured Caulobacterales bacterium | reverse complement strand
CGGCGGCAGTCGGAAGGGCGCACGCCCCTCAGCGCCCGCCGCTGAAGCCGAAAAAGGCGGCACCGTGTTTCCCCCGCGCGGCGCCGCCCTCCCTTGATCTGGACCTGCACCGGACGCCTCTGCGCGTCCGGCTTTTTTTTGCCGACATGGCGCTTTACGATACCTTTTGTGTTTGCGCGCGCGTCGCGCGCCAGCGAAGAGGCGGTCGTGACAAAGGACCCAAAAGAGCCCCGCGCGCCTTTCATCGCGCGGATGCCTGTGCGTTTGAAAATGGTCGCCGTCGGATTGGCGGCGACCATGGCCACCGCCATGCTCGGCCTCATCAGCTACGTCACGGATCGAGAGACCGCCCGCCAAGGCGCCTATCTTTACTATGGCGTCCATCAGCCCGCGATCTATGCGCGCGCCGCCCAAAACGATTTCGGACGTTTGGACCTTCTGGTTCAGGCGGCCGTCGCTGCGGACGATTTGATGCGCAGCGGAAGCCGCGAACGGGACGCGATTGTGACGCGCATGGCGACGCGGCTTGGGGAGAAAGATCCGGCGAGCGCGGCGGCGTTTCTTATTGACGAGATCGTCGGCAACCTTCGTGTGGCGGCGGAGACCGAGCAGCCCCTGCCGGAGACGATCGCGGCGCGGCCGAACGCGTTGATCGCCGATGTCGAAGGCTTGCGCGCCGGTATCGTCACGATGCTCGGCGACGACCCCATCAGCGCCGAGCAAGTGGCGATTTGGGTGGCGGGTTGGGAACGGCTCGGCGAGGACATCGAATACTTCATACAAGATCTGGCGGCGGAAGGGTTTCTGGCCGCCGAGGCGTTCGACGCGCAAACCGCGCGCGCCGGATGGATCATCATTGCGGCGCTGTTCGGCGCGATCGTGATCGCCGTGGTCGCATCGGCGGTTCTGGGAGAGATGGTGGTGCGGAAAGTGCGCGCGGCCGTCGCCTTTTCGGACAGCGTCGCGGCGGGAGACCTGGATCGTCCCGCGCAGGTGGTCGGAAATGCGGAGTTGGCCGTCCTTATGCGCGGCCTTGACAGCATGCGAGACGCCATTCGCGGAAAAATTCAAGAATTGGACGAGTTGCTGAACAACATCCTTCCGCGACCCATCGCCGATCGGCTTCGCGCGGGCGAGCGTCGAATTGCGGACGGTCGCGCCGAGGCGGTGGTCGTTTTCTTGGACATTGTCGGCTTCACCCAGCTCACGCGGCGGCTCGGCGCCTCCCATTTGATCGAAACCTTGGATCGGGTGTTCAGCGATTTGGATGAAGCCGCGGAGGCGTGTCGGATCGAGAAAATCAAGACGATCGGGGACGCCTACATGGCCGCCGCCGGCGTCGTCGCCGAGCCGCAGTCGGACGACGCGAAGTGCTGCGCCGAGTTCGCCTTGCGCGCTCAGGACATCATTGCGAAGGCCGGCGAGCGCCTCGGCTATCCGTTGCAGTCCCGCATCGGACTGCACAACGGGCCGCTGGTGGCCGGCGTTCTCGGCAAGTCCAAAATGGTCTTCGACATTTGGGGCGACGCCGTAAATCTGGCGAGCCGCTTGGAATCCTCCGCACCCGCGGGCGAGATCCGGGTCAGCGAAGCGGCCTATTGGCGGCTACGTCCGGATTTCGACCTCGAACCCGCCGGCGAGGTGGAATTGAAGGGCGTCGGGGCGACCCCGGTTTATCGGCTGATCGGTCCGAAAGCCGACGCTGCGCCGTCCGCACAAGGCGACGAAAAAGTGGCCCCGTTTCCGCGCGCGGCGACCTAGCCTTTCAGCGGCCCAGCGCCAGGATCGCGATGTGTTCCACCTCCAGCCGAAACGGACCGTCCCGCCGATCAAAGATGAAAAAGCCGAACGTCTCCACACGCGCGGGGTCGAACCGCGCTTTGGGCTTGGGTCGACCGCGCAAGGTCGCCCTGAGATCCTGAAAACGCACGACCGCATCCAGCCATTGGCTCGGCGAATGCAAATCGAGCGGCGCGCGAAACGACACGCGCATCCCCCAAATACGGGCGTCCGTCGTGAAACTTGCTTGGTAGTCGCGCCCGTCGCTCTTGGCGCGGACTCGGAGCCCCTCCGCCTCGCGCAGCACAGCTTTCGGCAAAGGGACGCGAATGGAGGAAAAACCGCCGCCTTGCGTGTTGGTGACGCCCGAAAAGACGAGCCGGTCCTGCTCGAAAGACGGCCCGCCACGGGAGCGGCCTCCCATGACCGTGTCGTTCATCGGATACCATGCGGCCCGCGCCGATGGGTCGGCGAAATCGCACAGCGCCGGCGGCGAGAGGTCCGTCATGGGAAACTCGGCTTCCGCCGCTCCAGAAACGCCCGATACCCTTCACGAAAGTCGTCCGACGCCACGCTGTCCAGGAACAGACGCCGCGCCTCATCGTTCTCTTCGGTCACCCCGTCCAGGACGAGTTGAACCATGCGGTTCATCCCTTGGATCGCCGATTGCGCGTTCGTCGCCATGGTCGCCGCCCATTCGTCGACCATAGCGTCAAGCGCCGCGTCGTCTGGCGCCACCGCGTCGACAAGACCGATCGCATGCGCCTCATCCGCATCGATCAGTCGCCCTGTGAAAAGGAGCCGCTTGGCTTGGGCCGGGCCGATCAAATTGACGAGGCGTTTCGTCTGGTCGAACGGATAGACGATGCCGAGCCGCGCCGGCGGGAGCCCGATCATGGAATCCTTGGTCGCTAGGCGAAAATCACAGGCCACGGCGACGCCGCAGCCCGCGCCGACGGCAGGTCCGGAGATACGCGCAATCGTGGGCTTGCGGCCGTTCCAAAGACGGGACAGCGCGACCTCCATGCGCCGATCATAGGCGTCCGCGGACGGCTCGTCCTTGAACGTGTCGGCGAATTCGCCGATCTCCGCGCCCGCGGCGAAGGCCCCGCCCGCGCCCGAAATCACCATGGCTTTCAGGCTCGGGTCCGCCGCAAACGCCGCCAAGCGATCCGCGAGAACATCCCACATGGCCGAGGTGATCGCGTTGCGATGTTGCGGGCGGTGAAATTCCAGCCGCGCGATCGGGGGCGACGCCTCGTAGCGAATGTCATGGCTCATAGACGTCACCTCCAGCCTTGGCCCCAGCCATAAACGACCCGCCCGTTTGGGTGAAGAATCCAATCCGCGCATCCAGGCGCCGCCGGCCAAGACGTCTTGCGCGATCGCGCGACCCCTGCGCATCCTTCTGTCCGGGCGCGTGAAGCGTCTCCGTCGTCATGGGGGGTCGTCGCATGCCGACAGCGCAGGATGCGCGCATTCTGATCATCGGGGCCGGTCACGCGGGCGGATCCGCCGCCGCGGCTCTTCGTCAGTATGGCCATTGCGGCCCCGTCACCATCATGGGTGAGGAGCGCGTCGCGCCCTACCAACGGCCGCCGCTCTCGAAAGGGCTTCTGACCGGGGATGTCGGGCCCGCGGAGACCGCATTGAAACCCGACGAATTTTGGCGGAGCAACGACATTCGTCTGCGCACCGGCGTTCGCGCGGTCGAATTGGATGGGGAAGCCCGCCGCGTATACGCCGACGACGGCCGGGAAGAGGTTTACGACGCCCTGATCCTCGCGACCGGGGCGCGACCGAAGCGGCCGCCATTCCCCGGAGTCGAAGGAGCCGGCGTCCACGTTTTGCGAACGCTGGACGACGCCCTAGCCCTGCGTGCTCGGCTTCAAAACGCGCGTCGCCTCGTGGTGATCGGGGGCGGCTATATCGGCCTGGAGGCGGCGGCCGTCGCCCGTTCCCTTGGCGTGGGCGTCACCGTGCTGGAAGCCGCCGACAGAGTGTTGGCGCGGGTCAGCGGACCGCGACTTTCGGCGTTCTATGAGGACGCGCACCGGGCGGCGGGCGTCGAACTTGTGACAGGAGCCAAAGTCGCCGCATTCCTAAACGCCGATGGCGCGCTTCGCGCCGTCGGGCTCGCCGACGGGCGGGAGATCGCCGCGGACGTCGCCCTTCTCGGCGTCGGCGTGGTTCCCAATCTCGAATTGGCGGCGGCGGGCGGCTTGGCCTGCGACGACGGCGTCTTGGTCGACGGCGAAGGACGCACGTCCGATCCTCAAATCTTCGCCATCGGCGACGTGGCCAATCAGTGGAACCCGCTGTTTCAAAGGCGGCTCCGCCTCGAATCGGTCCAGAACGCTCTGGACCAGGCGCGCGCCGTCGCCGGCGGATTGGCCGGCAAACCGCCCCGGCTGGACCACGTACCCTGGTTTTGGTCCGATCAGTACGATCTCAAGCTTCAGATCGCCGGACTGATCGACGGCTTCGACACGACGGTCCTTCGCGGCGACCCGGCCGAAAACGCCTTCGCGATCTATTATCTGCAGAGTGATCGGGTGCTGGCCTGCGAAGCGGTCAACGCTGCGGCGGACTTTATGGCCGCGCGCCAGATCATTGCACGCGGTCTCCGCTTGTCGCGAACGACGATCGCGGATCCGGAGCTGACGCCGAAAGATCTTCTGAAACGCGGCGGGCCGCCGTCATCCCCATAGGCTCGGCGAGGGCGGGTGCGCCATGCCCTCGCGATAGGCCATGGGGTTCTCGCGATCGCGCGCCAGGAGCAACGGTCCATCCAAATCCACATAACGGCAAAATTGCGCGATGACGAAGCTCGGCGCCATTCCCAGCGACGTGCCGACCATGCATCCCACCATAAGATCGAGGCCGATGGCCTTCGAAGCGCGCGCAAGATGAAGAGCCTCGGTCAGGCCGCCCGTCTTGTCCAGTTTGATGTTGACCATTCGGTAACGCCGCACCGCGGTCGGAAGATCGCGAGACGTTTGGCAACTCTCATCACCACACAGGAGCACGGGACTGACCAGCCCCTCCAATGCGTCGTCCTGGCCCGCCGGCAAGGGCTGCTCGATCATCTCCACGCCCAATTCCGCGAGCGCCGGCGCTGCGGTCTCCAACAGGTCTTTCGTCCAGCCTTGGTTGGCGTCGACCACCAATCGCGCATCCGCCCGCGCCGCGCGAACCGCCCGAACCTTGCCGACCGGATCGTCGCCGTCGAGTTTCAATTTGAGAAGCGGATGCGTCACCTCCGCGGCGTGGGCGGCCATCGCGTCCGCGGAGGCGAGCGAAATCGTGTAGCACGTCGTCACGGGCTTCGGCTCGATGCCGGTCAACTCCCAAACCGTGCGGCTTTCGCGTTTGCAGGCGAGATCCCAAAGCGCGCAGTCAACCGCATTGCGCGCGCCGCCGGGAGGCATCGCCGACTGCAAGGCCGCTCGATCGACGCCCTTTCCGAAGCCGCGCCGCGAGCTTTCAATCTGCTCGACCATGGATTGCAGCGTCTCGCCGCGATAGTGAACGCCCACCGCTTCGCCTCGTCCGACCACGCCGTCTCGCTCCACATGCACGACGATGAGCTCCAGAGACTCGATCATGTGTGAAGCCGTCCGGAACGGCCGCGCCAACGGCCACGTCTCGATGTCCACGTCGAATCGCATGGGCTCGCGCCCTCCTTTTCAAATCTGACCCGATGACGGCCCTTCCACGCGGCGACGCCGTCCCGCGCGCAGGCGATCCGCCAGGCTGATCAGGGACGGCAGCGTCACGAGCGCGACCAGCAGGATCGCGCCGATCGCAATGGTCAACAGCAGCCCCATGCTTTGCATGCCGCGATGAGGCGACAGGAGCAGACTGCCGAAGGATGCGAGCGTGGTCAGCGCGCTGAGCGTGACCGCCAGAGGCGTGGACGTCTGGAACACGCCCTCTCCCTCGCCGGCTTCGCGACGCCGAAAACGCACCACCATGTGAATGCTCGCCGACGCACCCAAGCCAAAAAGAAGCGGCAGCACGATCACATTGGCGAAGTTAAATGGAACGCCGAGAAACCCTGCGACCGCCGTTGTCCAAAGCGCCGCGAGCATTGGCGTCGTGAGCGCCAAGGCGACGGCCACGGCGTCGCGAAGAACAATGGCCAAGATGGCCGAGACGAGGACGAGGGAGATCAAGCTGGCGGTCAGGAAAGCGTTGCGGACGACCCGGCTGGCTTCGACGACCGTGACGGCCGCTCCTGAAGCGCGCGGATCAACGGCCAACACCGCGTCCGCAAACACCTCCATTTGGGATGAGTTCGTAACGTCAAGAGCGGGCGTCGCTTCCACGCGCACGCGGCCGTCGGGCGCGATCCAATCCGCACGGATCCGGGCGGGCACGTCGTCAAGAGAGAGCGCCGCCAAGGTCGGTGCGGCTGAGGCGACGTCGATCAAACGAGCCAAGGGGGCGATCACGTTATGCTCGAACGCCGCACGCGCCTCCGACCCATTGTCGAGAAGATTGCTCAAGGCGGCGTCGAGAAGATAACCGGGGGCGCCCAGCGACGAAGCGTCATGCAGGGCCTCGCGCAGCGCCGCCATCGCGGCCTTGCGGGCGTCGTCGTCAAACATTGGGGCCGGCCGCGCCACGGGCGGCGGCGCGAAAAAGGCGATGTCTTCCAAAACGCCCAGCTTGGCCTCTTGATCGACAGGTACGAAAACCGTCACGTCGCGCGCTTCCGCCACCTCGGGAAGCGCGTCGAGGCGCGCGCGCAACTCCGCTGCGTCCTCGAGATTATCGGCGAGGTGGTTCGAAACATAGGGATTGGTTCGCGCGTCCGTCGCCAAGCTTTCATAGGTTGCGACGGCGTCGGAAATCGGCGCGAGATTGAGCGGATTGACGTCAATACGAACCCCCGCCGCGCCCAAGATCGCGACGACGGACAGCATCGCGGAGACTCCCGTCGCCAATCCGGCGCGGGCTTGAAGCCGGCGCGTGACGGAAATCGCGGCGACCTTGGTTTTTGAGATTTGGCGTTGTTTCGGCGCGCGCAAGCCCATGATCGCCGAGGGGGTCACGATGTTCAGAAGCAGCGCGGCCGCCATCCCGCCCGCCGCAATCACGCCGAGCTCCGCCAGACCGCGATAGGCGGTCGGCAAGAAGGACAGAAATCCGGCCGCCGCACACGCCGCGGATAGGACGAGGGCGCCGCCGACGCTGTAGGCGGCCGTCTCGACGGATTGGGCCGGCGCAGCGCCCGCACGGGATTCCTCCACCAGGCGAAGGCCGAAATGGATGCCAAAATCGACCGAAAGGCCTATGAAAAGCACCACGAAGGCGACCGAGATCAAATTGAGTTGACCGACCGTCGCCGCGCCGAGACCGAGCGTCAGCGCCAAGCCGGCGAGGAGCGCGAGTCCGAGCGAAACGCTGAGAATCGCCGAGCGCAATCCGAACGCCAGGATGGCGCTGACTCCCAAGAGGGAGACGAATCCGGCGGCGGACAGCCCCTTCAGCACCGCGTCGATTTCCGCTTGCCGGATCAGCGGCTCTCCCGTGGCGCGAAACGTGGCGGCCGGGCGCGCCGCTGCGGACTCGTCCAGGGCGGCGCGAAACGCCTTGAGACCGGCTTTGAGCTGACTGAGCCCGCCGCCGATGCGTCGGGGCGTCGCCTGGACGAAACGCCGCGCGGACGTCGGTTCCGCTCCGGAAAAAACTTGGCTCCAAGGCAGAGCGACCGGCGCGCCCTGGGCGTGGCTGCGCGCGGATTCGGCGAGCGCGTTCAGTATCGGCGCAAGGTCGTCTGCGTCGATTTCGCCACGCTCCGTCGCTTCGACCCCCTCAATGATCGGATCGAAGAGGCCCTGCAATGTGGGATTTTCGGCGACGGAGGTGAGAAATCCTTGCGCGCCCGCCAAAAGATCCGCCGTGCGTTCCAGCGATTCGGCGTCTTGGAACAAGAGGCCGTTGCGAACGAGAAAGGGATCGAAAGACGGCGCATCGATCTTGCGGAACACGTCTTGGCGCGCACGGAGCCCTTCCAGCAGCCGCAACGCAGCCAAATCCGCTTCCTCCGGACTGTCGGCGTCGATCACGGCGACGACGTTCTCGGTCGCGAGGCCGAATGTGGTTCGGAACGCGATCGAGGCCTGCCGATAGGGCACAGAGGCGTCAATGAGGTCGTTGACGCCCGTGGAGACGGTCATCGTTTTGAAAGCGAAGAGACCGGCCAGCACGGCCCCGACGAGGACGCAGGCCAGGGCGAGACGCGGCTTTCGATAGGAGGCGAGCGCAAGGGCGGAGATCGGGCGTCGCGTGAGCGGCGGTCGTTCGTTCATGGGATGCGCGCCGGTCCTTTCTCTTCCCGCACCGAATCGCACGCTTAGCGGAATTCTCTCACGACGACATCCGGCGCGCGCAAAGGAAGGTTAGCGGTCCAGCGCCGCCCAGCGCTCGATATGCTTCGTCCAAGCGCCGTCCACCGCCGCGCGCTCCGCCGCGCTGAGTTCGTGGACGCCGACCCTGTAGCCGGAGACGTCATCGAGATAGTCTCGCACATAGGGTTCGGCTTCGCTCCAGCCCGGCAGCCCCAGTCTCTCATGGAGGCCCTCCAAGACGGCGAGCGGTTCGCGGCGCAGCCACTCATAGGAAATCTCCACGAGCGCATTCTCCGGCAACGCCGTCCGCTGGGCCTCATAGGAGTCCATCAGGCGCACGAAGGTGTTGAGAACGAATTCGTCCATATCAAAGGGCGCGATATTCTGGAGCGCCAGTTCTTGAAGCAGCGTCGCATAATAGCGCCGCGTCGAGGCAAACACGTCATAGGGGTTGCGGCGTATATGTACGAAACGCGCGTCCGGCCAAATCTCACGCAGCCGCGCGATCCGCGCCGTGTAGACCGGATTTTTGATCAATAACGATCGCCCGCCTTGCTGCAGCGAAATCTTGTCGGCGAAACCTCGCGCCGCCTGGGCCCAGCGCCCGATCTCTTCGGCCCGACGACCGTCGAAAAAAACGCCGCGATCGAAAAGCTCCCGAAAATGCTTCGGGAAATAGAGCGCATGAAACACTGAAAGAGGCTGCAGATTCGCCAGCGGGATCTCGTCCTCTTGGGGCGAGTCCGGGCGAACCTCCACTTGATCCACATGCCGATCTTCGGGGAGCGCGCGTTCGAAGAGGGACGCGCACCAGGTCCCAAGGGTCAGTATCTCGTCGGGCAAACCGGCGGCGAGCGGCGAGATATGGCCGAAGATGGGCGAGCGTCCCATCAGATTGTGCAAATGGGTGGTGCCGGAACGCCAATGGCCGATGATGAACACCGGTGCGGAGGGTGAGGTTCCCTTGCGGGCCAAGCGGCGATGGGCGCGGCCTTCCAACAATCGGAACGGCGCCCGCGCCAAGGCGCTGAAGAGCATCGCCAACACCAGGGGTGCGTGCCGCGGCGCCACGCCCCCATGACGCAGCAAGGCGCCCACAAGGACGGAGGCGCGCGCCCCCATGAGCGGGTGGCGCAGCGAAGGCCCTAAGACGCGTTGCGATCGCGCGTGTTGGGCGTCTGCATCGGCCGTCAAGGTCACGCAGCGCCTATCGAGCGCCCGATCCGCGACCGCATGGCCGCCTGAGGCGCGACCGTCATTCCGCGGCGGCCGGCATGCGCGCTTTCCGACGCGGGGCCGCCGCATGCTGCATGAGCGATGCGCCGAGGCTCCAAACCGCGCCCGGTACTTTGTGACAGTCCGCGATCACCTGGTCGAAGGCCTCCGTGATCCAATGCCGGTCGGCGTCGGAAATGACGAGCGGAGGCAACAGTTTGATCACATGCATTCCGTGGCCTGCGACCTGAGCCAAAATTCGATGGCGCTCAAAAAGGGGAATCAGAACCATCTGGCTGAACAGCGATTTGTTCGCGGCCTCCAGCATCGCCCACTGGGCCCTCAACTTGAGGCTTTTCGGCGGTCCGAACTCCAACGCGATCATGAGACCTTTGCCGCGAACGCCGTGCACGAATTCGTATCGCGGCACCAGGGCCTGCAAGTCCTCCAGCAAGCGTCGTCCGATCTCGGCGGCGTGCGCGACGAGTCGCTCTTCCTTCAGAACCTGAAGCGTGGCGAGGCCGGCCGCCATGGCGAGATTGTTTTTGCCGAACGTCGAACCGTGGACGACCGCGCGATCCATGCGGTCGAACACCGCGTCCATGATTTGGGAGCGAGCCAAGATGGCGCTGACCGGCACCTGTCCGCCCGACAGAGCCTTCGCCGTGAGCAGCATGTCCGGCTCCACGCCCCAGTGCTCCACCGCCCACATCGCGCCGGTCCGACCAAGTCCCGTTTGGATTTCGTCGGCGACGAAGAGCGTGCCGTATTTGCCGCAAAGCCGTTTGGCCTCAGTAAGATAGGCGTCGTCCGTAATATTCACGCCCTTGCCCTGAATGGGCTCGACGAT
>CAYPOX010000095.1:9646-10294 GCA_964412525.1 uncultured Caulobacterales bacterium | reverse complement strand
CAGCGAGCGCCGTCGCCGTCAAAGGCGAGGCCCACATGGTCGCCGGAATCCCGCACCGCGTCGCGGACCGCGTGGAGCATCGCCATGTCTTCCGGGTTGGGATTGTGGTGCGGGAATGTCCAATCCAGCGTGCAATGAAGAGGCACGACCTCGACCCCCAACCGTTCAAGCGCGGTCGGCGCGAAAACCGCCGGCGTGCCGTTGCCGCAGGCGACCACCGCTTTCAACGGGCGGGTCAACGTTTTGTCGCGCGTGAGATCGTCGAGATAGGCCTCTCGCACGCCATCGACGCGTTTGTAGACGCCGCCGGAGGCGGGCTCGGCCCGCCCTTCCAGGACGAGGCCTTTGAGCCTCGCCATCTCATCCGGGCCGAAGGTGAGGGGGCGCGCCGCGCCCATCTTCACGCCGGTCCAGCCATTTTCGTTGTGGCTCGCCGTCACCATGCCGACCGCCGGCGCGTCGAGATGAAACTGCGCGAAATAGGCCATGGGGCTGACGCTGAGCCCGATGTCGAGGATTTCGCAGCCCGCCTCCAAAAGGCCGATCACCAAGGCGCGTTTCACCGCGCCCGAATAGGCGCGATAGTCGTGGCCCACCACGCTGCGCGGGCGCGCCGCGATGTCTCGAACAATGTGGCCGAGCGCGAGG
>CAYPOX010000095.1:0-9636 GCA_964412525.1 uncultured Caulobacterales bacterium | reverse complement strand
GGGGGGCGCCGGGCGTGTCCGGCGCCGCGGCGGCGGCCGAGCCCGAGGCCGAGCGCTTGGACGCCCAAAGGGTTGATTTCGCTCTCAAACAGCCAGCGGGCGTCATATTCGCGAAATCCGGAGGGTTTGACGAACGGCGTCGTTTCGAACGCGTCCGTGTTCGGCGCCACGGCCGTCTCCACGTGATAGCTCATCAGCCGAGGGTCTCCTCCAGGCGCGCCAAGCGGTCCGGTAAGGCCCGCATGATTTCGTCCCGCGCGTCGGACGAGTAGCGGCTCCATTCGGCGATTTCTTTCAAAGACCGCCCGCAACCGAAACAGAGCCCGGTTTTCGGCTCGACCGTGCAGACCTGCACGCAGGGGCTTTCGATGGCGGCGCGAGTCATGGCGCTGGATCATAGGCCCGTGCGGTCACGGCGCAATCGTCCATGCCGCGGACGCCAAGACGGCGATTTCGGCGGCGACCGCCATCGCTCCGAGAACGTCGCCGGTGCGGCCGCCGAATTGCCTTCGGGCGAACAGACCCAAGGCGAGGACCGCCGACCCGGCGGCGAGGATTGCGGCGACGGTTCGCGGCGGGCCAAGCGCCGCGAAGCTCACAAGGGCCGCCAGAAGCGCCGCCGTCCACGCGACGCGTCGGGAGGCGGCGCCGGCCTGCGCCACCAAACCGTCCGTTCGCGCGGGGGGAAGCCAAGCGGCGGCGCCTGCGGTGGCGTCGCGGGCCATCGCGCCGGCCGCGATCAACGGCGCTGCGCCCAGCCGAGGCGACGTCTCAGCAAGACATGCCGCCTTCAGGGCTAAGGCCAAGATGAGCGCCGCCCCGCCATAGGCGCCGAGCCGGCTGTCCCGCATGATCGCCAAACGCTCCTCCTGGTCGCGTCCGCCGAGCGCGTCCCAAAAGTCAGCCCACCCGTCTTCATGGAAAGCTCCGGTCGCCAGCAACTGGACCGAAACCGCGCATAGGGCCGCCGGCCAGGGGCCAAGCGGTTGCGCGACAAGCCAGATCGCAGCGCCGATCGCCCCGGTCAGCGCCCCGACCGCAGGGGCCGCGCGCAAAGCCCGTGCGATCGCAGCCGGATCCTCCGTATGGGCGCCCCCGGGCAAGCGCGTGAGAAAGTTGAGCGCGATCCGGAAATCCGCGACGGCTTGCTTTAATTGACCTCGAAACCCGTGCATGACGAACGGCCTAACGAGATCCCCGAGCTGACGCACCCCGCATTCATGACCGACCGCCGACCCTTCGACGATGTACGCGCCATGCTGAACGCCTTGCCGGAGCCGGATCCGGACGCGTTGGACGCCGCCCATCGTCGACAGGCCGTCTTGCTGAAACCGCCACGCGCGCTGGGTCGTTTGGAGGATTTGGCGGTCTGGTACGCCGGATGGCGCGGCGATCCCTGCGCGCGCCCAGCCCGCCCGATGATCGCCGTCTATGCCGGAACCCATGGGGTTTCCGCCCAGGGCGTGTCGCCTTACCCGCCGGAGGTGACGGCACAAATGGTCGCCGCGTTCGGGGAGGGGAAGGGCGCGATCAATCAAATCGCCGGGAGCATCGGCGCCGGCCTGCAAGTCTTCGACTTGGCTCTGGACGCGCCGACGCCGGACATCACCATCGAAGACGCCCTGTCGGAGAAGGCGTGCGTCGCGACCATGGCGTTCGGAATGGAGTCCTTGTCCGGCGATCCTGATCTTCTGGCGGTGGGCGAGATGGGAATCGGCAACACGACGGTCGCGGCGGCGTTGGCCCTAGCGCTGTTCGGCGGGGACGCGGAAGGATGGGTCGGAGCCGGGACCGGCGCCGATTCGCAGATGCGCGCACGCAAGGCCGAGGTGGCGGCGCGCGCCGTCGTGCGTTGCGGGGACCCTCCGATCGATCCGTTGGAGGCGTTGCGTCGGGTCGGCGGACGGGAGTTTGCGGCGATGGCCGGCGCGATCCTCGCCGCGCGGATGCAGCGCGTGCCGGTGGTGTTGGACGGATATGCCGCGACCGTCGCGGCGGCGGCGTTGGAGAAGGCGCGGCCCGGCACCTTGGACCATTGCGTCATCGGTCACGCGTCGCGAGAGCCGGGACATCGGCGGCTGGCCGCCGCGCTTGGCAAACGACCGCTCCTTGATATGGACATGGCGCTTGGCGAGGCGTCGGGCGCGGCGCTCGCGATTCCGGTCATCCAAGCGGCCTGCGCGGCTCACGCCGGCATGGCGACGTTCGAAGACGCCGGCGTTTCGGGCCCCGCTTGAGCCGCCGCAAGAGGCCCTTCGTCGCGACGCCTTTGCGGATCCGCGCGTCCGCTCTACTGTTATGTGAACAGTGTTTAGGGAGGCTCCGAGCATGGCGATGAATTTGGACTTTTCGCCCGAGGATTTGGCGTTTCGCGAAGAGGTTCGCGCGTTCGTGCAGGAAAATTATCCACAGGTTCTGCGTGAGAAACGGACGGACGATCTGACCAAGGACGAGTATCTGTCGTGGCACAAGATTCTCGCCAAGAAGGGCTGGGCGGCGCCGAACTGGCCGGTGGAGTGGGGCGGCACGGATTGGTCGATCACGCAGAAGCATTTGTTCAACGAGGTCTTGGCCGACGAAGAGACGATGATGCTTCTTCCCTTCGGCCTCGGCATGGTCGGGCCGGTGATCTACACCTTCGGGTCCGAGGCGCAGAAGAAGCGCTTCCTTCCGCCGATCGTGAGCGGCGAGACATGGTGGTGCCAGGGCTATTCCGAGCCGGGATCCGGTTCAGATCTCGCCAGTCTGAAGACCCGCGCCGAGCGCAAGGGCGACGTCTATGTGGTGAACGGCCAAAAGACGTGGACGACTTTGGCGCAATTCGCCGATTGGATTTTCTGCCTGGCGCGGACGGATGCGAACGCCGCCAAGCCGCAAATGGGCATCTCGTTCCTTTTGATCGACATGAACACGCCGGGCATCACGGTGCGGCCGATCCATACGCTCGACGGCGCCCACGAGGTCAATGAGGTCTATTTCGACGACGTCGAGGTGCCGATCGAAAATTTGGTCGGTCAAGAAAATGAGGGATGGACCTACGCGAAATTCCTCCTGGCGCATGAGCGGACGGGAATCGCCGGCGTGGCGCGTTCACGGCGCGCCCTGGCGCGTTTGACGGACGTCGCGCGGATTGAAGTGACCGGTGACGCGCCGTTGATCCAAAGCGAAATCTTCTCCCGCAAGCTGGCCGATGTGGAGATGGAGTTGGACGCCTTAGAGATCACCGAGTTGCGCAGCCTGTCGTCGGAAGCGTCCGGCCGCGGCCCCGGCCCGGAATCGTCCATTTTGAAGATCAAAGGCTCCGAGATTCAGCAGCGAATTTCGGAGCTGACCTTGGAGGCGGTCGGCCATTACGGACACCCGGATGTGGGCGGCTATGGAGTCGAAGGCGGCAACGCCTATCCGATCGGACCGGATCACGCGCATTTCGCCGCCGGCGGCTATTTCAATATGCGTAAAACGTCGATTTACGGCGGCTCGAACGAAATCCAGCGCAACATCATCGCCAAGATGGTGCTCGGCCTCTAAAGCGGACGTTCGAACGAAAACAAGGGGGGGGACGCCAACTTGGATTTTTCTTTCACGGAGGAGCAGACGCTCCTGCGCGATCAAGTCGCGAAGTTCATGCGCGACAAGTATGACTTTGAGACGCGCAAGACGATCGTGGGCTCTGAGCTCGGCCGCCGCGCCGACTATTGGGCGGAAATGGCGGAGATGGGCGTCTTCATGACGCCGTTTCCCGAGGAGATGGGAGGCCTCGGCGGGTCTCCGGTCGACGTGATGATCGTGATGGAGGAAATCGGCGCGTCGCTCGCGGTCGATCCCTATTGGGAGAGCTGCGTCCTCGGCGGCGGCTTTCTGCGTTTCGGCGGCGACGACGCGCAGAAAGAACAATGGGCTCCCAAGATCATGGACGGGTCGGCGATCTTCGCCTTCGCCTTCGCCGAACCTCAGGCCCGTTGGGATCTCTTCGACCTACGCACCCAAGCGACACGAGACGGCGGCGATTTTATCGTCTCCGGACACAAGGCCGTGGTGTTCGCCGGGCCGTGGGCCGACGTCTTCGTCGTCACCGCGCGCACGGCGGGCGGGCGGCGCGACACGCAGGGCGTCAGCGTGTTGTTGATCGACGCCCATGCGGACGGCGTGTCGCGGCGGGATTTTCCCACCAATGACGGGCGCCGCGCCAGCGAGATTTACTTCGAGAACGTCCACGTCCCGGCGGACGCGGTGCTGGGCGAGGTTGATGCAGGCTATTCGATTGTCGAAAAGGTGGCGGACTTCGGACGCGCGGCGCTCTGCGCAGAAGCCGTGGGGCTGATGCGGGCGCTGCACGTCGCCACGATGGAGTACACGAAGACCCGCAAGCAATTCGGCCAGCCCTTGGCGGCGTTCCAGGTCATCCAACACCGTTTGGTCGATATGTACACGGCCCTGGAGCAATCGACGAGCCAGACCTATCGCGCCACGCTGAAGCTTGAGGACGACGCGAAGCGGGCAAAAGCGGTCGCGGGCGCTCTCGCTTATGTGGGGCGCTCCGGGCGCTTGGTCGGTCAGGAGGCGGTGCAGCTGCATGGCGGCATGGGCGTCACATGGGAGCTGCAGGCGGCGCACCATTTCAAGCGCCTCACCATGATCGACAAGATCCTCGGCGACGTGGATTGGGCCATGGGCCGGTTCGCGGAATTGTCCGGGGCCGGGCCGCGGACGGCAGTGGCTTAGGCCGCCTTGTCTTCATCAAGACGCGCTTGGTCCGCTTCCCGGTCCAAGGCGTTTCGAAGCGAGTTTGAGAAGCGATTCATCGCTTCGGTCAGCGCGCGGCTCTCCTTCGACAAAATTTCCGCGGCGGCGTTGGAGTCCGTGGCCGCTTTGCCGGCGGTCGCGACGCCTTCGCGCAGGCGCGTCATCGCCTCCTTGGCGAGCTTGACCGTTTGAGAGGCCTCCTGGGTCGCGGCGCTGACCGTGTGCATGGTGTCTTGCTGGGTGCTGATTGCGTCGACGATGCGCTCGCCGGACTGGTTGAGGCGGTCAATCACTTCCGCCACGTCTTTGAGGGTCTTCTCCGCATTCACCGACGCCTGCTGAAGCGTGGACACCTGTTCCGCGATGTTGTTGGTGGCGGTGCTGGTCTGGTTCGCCAGAGACTTCACCTCTGTGGCCACCACCGCAAAGCCCTTTCCGGCCGCCCCGGCTCGGGCCGCTTCGATCGTGGCGTTCAACGCCAGAAGATTGGTTTGATCGGCGATGTCATTGATCTGGGCGAGCACGTCGCCGATTTGACCGACGCTTTCGCCCAACTCCGCCACGGCGTTGCGGACGCTGTCGGCGTTGCGGGCCGCTTCCGTCGCAATGGCGGACGCGTCCGCCGCCTCAGCGCGCGCCGCGTTGACGGTTTCTTGCAGGGCGCGGGCGGCCGATGAGGCGTCCTGGAGTCGTCGACCGGCGACGTCGGCCGCATCCACGGCTTCGGCGGACTCGCCAAAGGCGGTCGTCGTCACTTCGGTGGTTCGACTGGAGGCGCGGCGCATGGCGTCGGCCGTCTCGACGACGCGTTGCACCGCGGCGGCGAATTCGTCTTCAAAGCTGGCCAGCACGCCGGTGAGGTCTTCGCGGCGGCGCATGGCGGCTTGGGCGCGCGCGCGGATTCGCTCCTCCCTTAGGCGCTTCAGTTCTTGCCGGTTCTCCAAGAGGCGGCGTGCGGCTTCCGCCAGTCTCCCAAACTCGTCCTGACGGCCTTCGCCGGGGAAGGCTGAGAGCGCTTCATCCTTGACGAGCTTCGAGAGCGCATCGGTGATTTGGCTCGTCGGCTTTGCGACCCGTTCCGACATGATCATCCAGCCGACCGCCGCCGCGGCCAAAACCAGGATCGCGCAAATCGCCACGATCCGTGTGCTGGACGCCGCGAAAGTCTCGGCCTCGGCCGCTTGGGCGGCGCGGCGTTCGTCCAAGCCGGCCTCAAGGGCCGCGATCGCGTCTGCGAAGGCTTGCGAGCCCGGCTCCAATTCATTCCGCAAAAGCGAGGCGCGGCGGTTCGCCAGGATCAACGCGCCGCCGAAACTGGCTTCCACGGCGTCGACCGCGGAACGCAGCATTTGCGTTTCCGGCGCATAGGCGTCGGCTTCGATCGCGCCTTGCCGGGCCGAGGCCAGGTAACGCCGGGTCGTCTCCGCGCCGCTCGGAGTGGGCGCCAGGAGGAATCGGTTCGCCTCTTCCGAGGCCAAGATGAAATATGCGCCGGCGGCGGCGGCCGAAAGGCCCGCATTCAAATCGCCGGCCCCCTTGGCCGCATTGGACGCGTCCAAAAACGCCGGTCCGAGATCCGTGCGCGTTCGGATCGCCTCGGCCAAGGCCACGACCCGGTTATGGGTGGCCAGGCCTTGCTGGGTCGTATCCTCCAACTGCTCCAAAGCGTCGAGCGCTTTCCAAGCGAGGTCTCGAAGACGCGTGTCTGTCGTCGGGTCGGACGTCAATTTCGCATTGGCGTCACGCGCGTCCGCCAATTGACTCTGGAACAGGTCCACATCGACGCTGGTCAGGGATCGGGACGCGATCGCGACGCGGTCGCTCAAAGCGTTTGCGGCGTCGCGGGCCCGGGCGATCTGCTCCGCGCTTTCCCCAAAACGCGCTTGGCTTTCCACACGTTCACGCAGGGACGTCGTGCTGTGTAGGGCCACGGCCGCGAGAACGAACACCAGAATTCCGATGACAGTGAAAACGGCGCCGAAGACGCCGCGGACGGAATTGATCGCCAGCGTAATCAGATATTGCATCGAACCGGGAAACTACCCTTCCGCAACTAAGCGGCGGCGCGGATCGATGCGAGAAACTCTTCCACCTGACGTCGCAACAGACTCGATTGCCGCCCCAGGTCCTTGGCCGCGTCGCGCGATTGCTCCGCCGCCGAGCCTGTGATCTCCGCTCCAGACTTAACCACGTCGATCGACCGAGTCATCTCTTTCGAGGATTCAGCGATTTCGGAGGTGTTGCGCGAAATCTCCTGGACGGCCACGGACTGCTCTTGGACCGTGGACGAAATGCTGGTCGAGACGTCCGCGATCCGTTCGATCGTCGTCACGACCCCTTCAATGACGTCCACCACGCCGCGCGTGGCGGTCTGAACCGCGTTGATCTGTTGCGCGATCTCTTCGGTGGCGTTGGCGGTTTGTTGGGAGAGGGTTTTGACTTCGGCGGCCACAATGGCGAAGCCGCGGCCCGCCTCGCCGGCGCGGGCGGCCTCGATGGTGGCGTTGAGGGCGAGCAGGTTGGTCTGTTCGGCGATGTCCGAAATCAGATCGACGATTTCACCGATCTTGGCCGCTTCCTTGGCCAGTTTTCGGACGGTTTCGCTCGCTTCGCGGGCCTTTGCTGCGGCGTCTTGGGCGATCAGCGACGATTCTTCGACCTTGGACGCGGTGTCGTTCACGCTCGTCGCCATTTCCCCGGACGCGCCGGCGACCGATTGCGCGTTGGCGGTCGCCTCTTCGGATGCGGACGCGACGGCGGCCGTCTCCTGGCTGGTTCGCTGGGCGGTCGCCGAGAGCTTCTCGGAACTTTCCTCCAGCACCGTGGCGGCGTTGGCGACCGCTTGAACCACCTGCATGACTTCGGCCTCAAACCGGTCTGCGAGCTCCAAACGCGCGTTCTCCGCCTCTCGCCGAGCCTTTTCTTCCGCGCGCGCGTGCTCTTTCTCCAATCGTCGCACTTCGATGGCGTTGTCCTTGAAGACCTGGACCGCCCGCGCCATCAGGCCGACCTCGTCCCTCCGGCTGCGACCGCTGATCTCCACGTCGAGATCGCTTTCCGCCAGGCGCTTCATGGCGGACACCATCTTCACGATCGGCCGCGAGATGAGGCGGGCCACCAGCACCGCCAGAATCAAGCCGATGGCGGCGGAGACGAGCGTCGTGACCGTGATGGTGATTCGCGAATTGTCGGCGCCCGATTGGGCGTCCTCTCCCATGGTGTTGAGCGAGTCGTTGATGATCACACTGAGGGTGTGGATGCCGTCATTGATTTGGTCCGCCGCGGGCACGACGCGGCTTTCGTAAATCCGGTCGCCCTGGGCGATGAAGATGAAGGCGCCGCCAAAACTGGTGTCGTAGGAATCCAAGGCGCCGCGTAGAGCGTTCGCCTTGTCCCGCAATTCGCCGGTGGTGCTGAACGACACCTCGTTCACGGCCTGGCGCATTTGGGCGAGTTTGGCGTTGTAGGCGTCGCGGTCTTCCTGCTGTTTGCTGTCCACGAAGGCGCGCGACGATTCGTTCATGCGCAGCAAGAAACTCTCGCCCCGCGCCGCATTGTAGGCCGCGCGGAAGCTCTGGCTCTCGGCGGCCTGCGCTTGGATCTCCATCAAGAGCGACTCGATGGTCTGGCTGGCCTCCGCCACCGGGCCGGTCATGCGCGCTTCGACCTGGCTGTTGAAATTGACGATCTGATTGAAGCTCTCGCGGAACTCGCCGAGCTTGGTTTCGATGGTCGACAAGCGGTCCACCACATCGCTGATGGCGACAGCGTTTTCGACGTTCCGCGCCGCCGTTTTGGCCGAATTGATCAACGCCGTCACTTCGTCCAGAGAGCCGTTCACGCGCTCCGCGTCGGTCGCATCCTTATCGGTGATGTAACGGTCGGTGCTCAATCGCATTTGGAGAAACAGCGTCTCCGCCGTGGCGATCACATTGCTTAGAGTGGAGAGTTGCCGAAACTCTCGAAAAAGGCCCGCCGTACGCGCCAGGCTGATATTCGCCACGCCGGCGACGACCGCCAAAAGCAGGATCAATGAAACAGACGTCAGTGCAAGTTTCTGAGTTATTTTAAGATTTCGAAAAAATCGAACAATCCAACTTCGGTCTTTCGAGGCGTCGGGAACGCGTTTTTTTTCCGCGTTTCGGCCCGGTCGTTTTTTCGCCGGCTTTGGAGTCTTCGCCATAATCGACTTCCGTTCACGCAAGCGACTCGGCTTATGGAGGCACTTCGTGAAACTTGCGTGACAACGGCGTCGCGGCGGGCGCGCCCCCGCGGCGCCGCACCAACGTTGATCAACCGCCCAACGACTTCCCAGTCGCCCGTTCGATGAACTTCAAAGTCTGTTCCGCACCCTGAAACGGGGCTTTCGCGCCGGTTTGGTCGGCGATGCGGTCCCAGGCGTCGCGCACGTCTTCCGCGGTCGGCTCGGCGCCCACATGAACGCCCGCCGTCTCGGTGATCTGGGCGAGGGCGAACACGCCGGCGCCCGCGGAGAGAATCGCGCCGTTCGGCGCATCCTTGGAGGCCAGCACGATGAGGCCAGGAGTGACGCGCTCCGGGCTGAAAAGCGCCAAAGCGTCGGGCGGGAACAGGTCTTCGGTCATCCGGGTCGCCGCGACCGGCGCCAGCGCATTCACCCGCACGTCATATTTTTGCCCTTCGATCTTCAGGGTCTGCATCAGACCGACCAAAGCGAGCTTCGCCGCGCCGTAATTCGCTTGGCCAAAATTTCCGAAAAGACCGGACGACGACGTCGTCATGACGATCCGTCCGTAGTTCTGGTCGCGCATGATCGGAAAAACGTGGCGCGCGCAAATGGCCCCGCCGCGCAAATGGACGTCGACCACCGCGTCGAAATCGGCTTGCTCCATTTTGGTGAAGCTCTTGTCACGC
>CAYPOX010000094.1:0-10387 GCA_964412525.1 uncultured Caulobacterales bacterium | reverse complement strand
GCCGCCTGCTCGCCGCCCATGACGGAGATGCGCGCATCCGGCCTAAGGAATAAGAACCGGGGCTGATAGGCCCGGCCGCACATGCCGTAATTGCCCGCGCCATAGGAGCCGCCGATCACCACGGTGATCTTGGGCACGTTCACGGTCGCCACCGCGGTGACCATCTTGGCCCCATCCTTTGCGATGCCGCCGGATTCATAGGCTTGGCCGACCATGAAGCCGGAAATGTTCTGCAGGAAAAGCAGCGGAATGCGGCGTTGGGCGCAAAGCTCCACGAAATGGGCCGCCTTGAGGGCGCTTTCCGAAAACAACACGCCATTGTTGGCGAGAACGCCCACCGGGCAGCCCCAAATATGCGCGAATCCGGCGACCAGCGTGGTTCCGTAGAGCCTTTTGAACTCGTCGAACTCCGACCCATCCACCAAACGCGCGATCACCTCGCGCACGTCATATTGGGTTTTGAGGTCGGGCGGCACGACGCCGTCCAACTCCGCCGGGTCATAGAGCGGCGGGCGCGGCCGGGCGAGCGTCACGTCCGGCGCCCGCTTCGCTCCAAGCGTTCCGACGATCCGGCGGGCGATGGAAAGCGCGTGGTCGTCGTTCTCCGCATAATGGTCCACCACGCCCGAGGTTTTCGCGTGCACGTCGGCGCCGCCCAGATCCTCCGCCGTCACCTCCTCCCCCGTCGCAGCCTTCACCAAAGGAGGGCCTGCGAGGAAGATGGTGCCCTGCTTGCGCACGATCACCGTCTCATCGCACATGGCCGGCACATAGGCGCCGCCCGCCGTGCAGGAGCCCATGACGACGGCGATCTGCGGGATCCCAAGGGCCGACAATTGCGCCTGATTGTAGAAGATCCGGCCGAAATGATCCCGGTCCGGGAACACGTCCGCTTGATGGGGCAAATTCGCTCCGCCCGAATCGACCAAATAGATGCAGGGCAAGCGGTTTTCGCGCGCGATCTCCTGGGCGCGCAGGTGCTTTTTCACCGTCAGCGGGTAATAGGCGCCGCCTTTGATCGTGGCGTCGTTGCACACGATCATGCACTCCCGCCCGGACACGCGGCCGATGCCGGCGATCACGCCGGCTGCGTGCACGTCGCCCTCATAAAGGCCGAGGGCCGCGAGCGGCGCGATCTCCAGAAAGGGGGTCCCAGGATCCAAAAGCCGCTCGACACGCGCGCGCGGCAGCAACTTGCCGCGGTCAATATGGCGCTGGCGCGAAGTCTCCGGCCCGCCTTGGGCGGCGGCGGCCGTTTTGGCCTTCAAGTCCGACGTCAAGGCGGACATCGCCATGGCGTTGGCCGAATATTCGGGGGATTGCGGCGAAAACGAAGTGGTCAGAACGGACATGCACGTTCTTTAGCGCCGGCGCGTCGCCGCCGCCATGGGGCGCCGTCAACGAGACGATGCGTAGGTGGTCGGACAGCGCACCCAAACCTGATTGACGAAAAGCGCCACTTGAGGGTCGTTCAGGCCATCGACCTGGCCGGCAAGCAAGCGCAGACGGCGCCCGCCTTTCTCAAAGCGCATCCGACGGGTCATGCGGTGCGGAGGGTCCACGAACCGAACGGTGATGAAGTTTCCGTCTTCGCGCTCCAGTTGAATGGGGCGCATGGCGACGCGTTCGCCCTGCCGATAAATGCGCCACACATTGCCGGAAAAGACCCAGACCGAGTGATTGTCCCGGCAATTGGCGACTTCCTCCCAGCCCCATTTGCCGTCGAGCTGCGCGTCAATGATCGGCTCCTGGCTGCAGGCGGCCAAGCCGAGGACGGTCAGAATTGCGATCAGACGGATCATGCGGCTCTCCTTCAAATGTAAGGTACTTTCGAACTGTTAACGAATCCTTGACACAAAAGCGCATGAAATGCCGCGAACGACGCTGGGCCTTCCGCAAAGATATGAGCGGCGTTCCGCGCGCCTCAACCGCCCAGGACCACCGTAAGATGCATCAAGATTGCGCGTCAAACGTTTTATTCGACGATCATTTTCAACGTCTTGGCAACGACCAGGAGGGCGCGGCGCGATGCGAAGCATGATTTCGGCGGCCATAGCGGCGGTTGTGTTGATCGCCCATGGGTCGAGCGCGTTGCGCGCGGATGAGCCTGCGGATCTTGCGGCGCTGCGCGACGCCTATCGGCGCCCGCCCGCCACGGAGCCGGCCGCCTCGACGCTCGTCCGGCTTGGCGAAAAGATCTTCTTCGACGCCGCTCTCGCCCAAGACGGCGTGCGCTCCTGCGCCGCTTGCCATGACCCGGCGCAGGGCTGGGAAGACGGCCGCGCGCTCGCACAAGGTCGGGACGGCATGACGCTTTCCCGGCACACGCCGACCGTCATCGACAGTTTCGCGCAGACGATTTTCCGTTGGGACGGAACGGCCTCAAGCCTCGCGGATGCGAGCCTCCGCCCGTTTTTCGACCCCAATGAAATGGCCCTGGCCGACGACGACGAACTGATCGCCCGCATGGCGCGGGAGGCCTCTTACCGCGCCGCCTTCCGTGCCGCGTTTGGGGATGACGAGATCGATCGGGATCGAGTCGGCCGCGCCCTGGCCGCTTTCCAAGGAACCATCCGATCCGGCGACTCGCCTTTCGACCGTTGGGTCGATGGCGAAGAGGATCACGGCATGGACGCCGGTGCGCTGCGCGGCTTCGCGCTCTTCAACGGCAAAGCGCGCTGCGCCAAATGCCATAGCGGATGGCGCTTCACAGAGGACGCGTTCCACGACATCGGCCTCGTCACCGAGGACCGGGGGCGCGGCGCGCAAATTCCGGTTCCCTTTCTGCAACACGCTTTCAAGACGCCGACCCTGCGCGACATCGAACGGCGCGCGCCCTATATGCACAACGGTTCGCTTGCGACCTTGATCGAAGTGGTGCGTCACTATGAGAACGGATTCGTGATGCGCGAAAGCCTTTCGAGCGACATGGAATCGTTTAAACTTAGTGACGCGGAACGCGCCGACTTGGTCGCGTTTCTGCGTTCTTTGACGAGCGGGCCGGCCTCCGAGGTCGGACGCCGCGCCGCCGAGACGGAGGGATGAGTCGCGTGCTGCGTTTTGCGATCACCGCCATTGTGACGGGAGGCGTTCTTGGAGGCGCGGTCAGCGCTTGGGAGCGCGGGGCGGGCGCGACCCACACGATCTCCCAGAAGGGGCGCCAATTCGCGCCAGACGAGTTGACCATCCAAACGGGCGACACGCTCGAATTCGTCAATGACGACGGGACGGCCCATCACGTGATGAATCAGGTCGGATCGCAGGTGTTGTTCTCCTCGCCCCTCATGCGCCCGGGGGAGTCGTTCGCCTACACCTTCAACGATGCGGGCGTCTTCCACGTCACCTGCGCCATCCACCCTCTGATGCACTTGGCGGTCACAGTCGTCGAAGATGGAGAGGACGACCAGGCGCGCTAGCGATCGGTCTCGGCCTCCGCCAAGCGTTTCAAATTGGCCAGGCCGGTCTCGTAGTCCGCGCCCACCCAGGCGTCCATCAATAGGCCAATCCAGCGGCCCGGCCCCACGCCCATGTCGGCCTCCATGGTCCATGTGGCCTTCACGCCGTCGCCAACAGGCTCCAGGAGCAGCTCGGCGTAGGACGGTCGATCGAAACCTCCAAAGCGCAGTTCGGTGCGGATTCGTCGATCCGGTTCGCTCGCAATGATCTCTTGGCTGCCAGACCCGACGCCCGAGACATCCGAGTCCCATGTCATGCGCGCTCCGACGCCGGTCGCGGGGCCGGAAACCGTATAAACCGACGGACTTGGATCGCGCGGATACCATGGCGACCATTCATTGAAACGGTCGAAACCGTTGATGATCCCGAACACGGTCTCTTGCGGCGCATCGATTGTGACGCTTCGCGCGACGCGCACGTCGCGCGGGAGCGCGACCATGCCGACCAAGAAGGCGCCGACCAACAGCCCGGCGACGACGCCAATCCCCAAAAGGAGTCTTTTCACGACGATGTCTCTCCTTTTATGCGTGGTCACGACACACTCGCATGAAAGCGGCGCCGCGTCCTATGGCGACGCAAAGGAGATGGCATGGCGGATCGTATGCGCCGCGGCGGTTGGCTTTTTTTGGTGGCCGAAGGCCTGTTGATCGTCTGCTCGGTCCTGCTGGCCTTGGCGTTGGAAGCCTGGTGGGACGGACGGAAACAACATGCGGAGGCCGCCCAGGCCTTGGTGCGCGTCCGAGCGGAAATTGCGGACAATCGGCGCGAAGCCGAAACCGCCTACGCCTATCACCAGCAAGTGATCGCCGCTTATACGGCGGCGCTGGAAAGCGCCCCGCCGGAGGAGGACGAGACCGCGGTGGAATGGCTGATTTCGCGAAACGTCATGGCGAACGGCCTCGCCCCGCCCATCTTGAACAGCGTCGCCTGGGAGACCGCGCGTGACGGCGGCGCCTTGAGCCGTTGGGACGACGAATTGGAGGCTCAGCTTCGCCGCACCTATTTCCAGCAAGCGCGCGGCGCGAGCGCAACCTTTCCGGAGCTGGCTCGCGCCTTCTTCTCTCCGGACGCCCATGACGCGGCGCGCACGGAGGTCACGCTGCGCCGCATCCAGGCGATGATCCGGGAATTCACCTCCCAAGAAGGGGCGCTGGTCAGCATTTATGGCGGCACGCTCGCCGTCATCGACGGGTCGGAGACGTGACCGGTCAGAACAAGCCGTCGCCGGCGCCCGAGCCGGTCGACGCGTCCGTCATCTCCAAGCTCGCGGGGAACGCATAAAAGCCCACGCCCTCAAAGCGATAGCTTGGCGCACCGTCGAGCACCGCATCGCGTTCCGTTTCGGAGATCGTGAAGAAGTGGCCGCCCGTCTCCGTGTTGAAAAAGCGGAAAACCGGCGCGATCCCCTCGGCCGCATCCGGTTGATCAAAGGCTGCAAAACCCACGCCCTCGAAGCGGTAGCTGGGCGTGGACGCGCGCACCGCATCCCGCTCCGCGGTCGACATGGTGAAGAAATGCCCCCCGGTCTCTGTGTTGAAAAAACGGAAAACCGGTTGGGCCCCGCCCGCACCATCCGCCTCCGCGATCTCGGCCGGCAGCGCTTCAAAGCCGACCCCCTCAAATCGAAAGGCGTCGCCGGACGCCAGAACGGCGTCGCGCTCGGGCGCGCTGCGGGTGAAGAAATGCCCGCCACTCTCGAGATTGAAAAAACGAAACACGTCGGACGCGTCTGGCCCGTCGCCGAGCAGGTTCAGCGCGCCATTGCCGTCCGCAGTCGCCGCCATCACCCACCAACCGATCGCTTCCTCTGCGCCGGTGTAAAACAGGTGCGCGGCGTCGTTCGCCGCATCGAAGGTCAGCTGGGCCGCGATGATTTGGTCCGTCTCATAGGGCGCGCCCGCCTGGGTCAGAATGGGGTCGGGCAGCGTCTCATAGGGTCCGAAAGGATGCTCGGCGCGCGCGATGAGAATCGCCTCCGCCCCGTCTTCGCCGCCGGTGCCGACGGCGTAATAGGCGCCGTCCGGTCCCAGCGTGACTTGCCCCTCCGCGCCGATCGGGGCGTCCAATTCTTGAAAACCGGTCCAAGTTGCGCCGCCGTCGGTCGACGTGGCGCCGAACGTCCAAATCTCCTGCGGATTGGGAAAGCTCTCCCATCCAAGAAAAACGAGGTGCAACACGCCGTCATAGGAAACGACGCTGGGCGAGGTGATGACTTCGACGTCCCGGCCGGCGATGTCGCCCAAGGCGACGATCGGTTCCGCCCGCTGCTCGTAAGGACCAAACAAGGAATCGGACTCGGCCAGATAAAGCGACGCTTCATAAGTGTCCCCGTCTGGATAGCCGATATAGTAAAGCTGGTGGGTCCCGTCCGCGGCGAGGCGGTAAAACGGCGTCTCCTTTTGGATGTCAAGGCCCGACGGCCCAACCTCGGACAAGAGCGCGGTTTCGGTCTCCCAGGTCGCCCAATCGGCGCCGGTCGCCAACCAGATGCTGGCGTTCCCGGCGACGTCGCCGGTGTAAACCATGCGCAGCACGCCATCCTGGTCCACGAACACATGGGGGTCGCTCGCCACCTCGAAGCCCCCCGCATCGACCGGATCGCGCAGCACTGGATTGCCTGGAACGCGCGTCCAATCCTGAAGGGCGTTGAAGTTGAAGCCGTCCCCGGAGGGCGCCTCCTCGCCCGCCTGCAAGGGCGCGACCCGCGGCCCCAAACCCGCCGCAGGGCCATCAGGCGCGGGGGCGTAGTCGCCATTTGCGGGGTCAGCGAATTGAGGGTCGGCGCCGTAGAAATTGTTGTCCAAAAATCCTGGATCGATGTCTTCGGTGATGTAATCGATCAGCCATTCCGGCATAAATCCCACAACATTGTTTGTAGTGGTGCGGGAAAATACATCCGGGCCACCGAGAAATTCCAGATCAACCTCGGCGTTTCCGAAAAGGATGTTGTCTTGAATCGTCACGGAGGCGTTCCCGTCAAAATCATCGCCGCCGTCTGGGATGTAGCTGGAGAACAAACCCGCAGTGCTGCCTGTGATCAGATTGTGTTCGATGATGTTGCGCGCGCCGCCATTCACCTCCAGCGCCACGGGCTCAAATGTGACCCCCGGCGTTTCTGCCCCTGCGTTGTTGTCGAGAAAGTAATTGTCCCGATAAATGGCGTCGTTGACGGCGTAGGCGTCCAGACCCCAGTGAAAATTGTCTTGGAACAGATTGCCTTCGACCAGCGCACCGTCGATGTGTTGGATCAAGACGCCGCCCAAATGGTAAAGACCACCCACGAAATCGTCGAGATCGGCGCCGTTTCGGAGGATTTGGCTGTTGCGGAGCGTGACGTCGAAGCTGGTGATCCGACCGCTGGGCAGGTCGCTCAACGCCTCATTCGCGACCGCGATGCGGATCCCGTAATTCGGGTGGTCGCGAACGATCAGGTCCTCCATGACTAGGCCGTTGACCGATTGGCTGCCGTCGATGTCGCGAATCTCGCCATCGATCAGGGTGGTGTCCCCCACATTGTCGGCGAGGATTCCATGGTTTTGGAACCGCCCGTCGCCGGCGTCGGACCCGCCGCTGCTGTAAAGCTCCACGCCGCGAATCGTGATGTTGGTCCCGCCGCCGAGCGCTATCCCCGCCACGCTGTTGTCATAGACGGCGCCGCCTTCGATCCGCACGTCGCGGGCTTGGTCGGTGACAAGGACGCCATTGTGGGCGTTGCCGTGGACCGTGACGCCGATCAGGCGCGCGCCAGGCGCGTTCACTACGATCCCCGTCGCGATGTGATCGGAAGGAAACGCTTCCCCTGAGATGCCGCGCACGGTCAGCCCTTGAAGCGTCACGTCCGCCGCGTCGACGCGGAGGCCGAAACTGCCGCCATTGGTGATCGTGACGTCGCCCTCGGCGATCAAGGAAAGACCGGGCGTGGCGACCGTCACCGCCTCTTGATACGCGCCGGGCGCGATGCGGATTTCGTCGCCGGGGGCCGCGGCGTCCACCGCCGCTTGAATGCTCTGGAACGGGGCGCCTCCTTGGGCGTTCACCTGCAAAACCGCCATCGCCTGATCCTCTAACTGGTGCGTTCCCCCTCCGCGGGCAGGTTTTTAGCTTGGAATTGTGAGCGTCAGGTGAAAGCGGCCGGCGCCGCCCCGCCATTAGATCAATTCCATCGGTTCGGCGATGAAAACCGTCGCGCCTTCAGGCAATCCCGCGCGTCCTTCCTCAAGACCGAAATCGACGAAGTGCTGAAAATAGGTGATGAGGCCCAGATTGCCGTCCACGCCGGCGTCGATGAAACCTGCCACATCCGGATTGTTCGTCCGGTAGAACCGTGGATCGAAACCCACAAGGCCGTCCAATTCGCGCATTTCCGCCAGAAACTCCGGCTCGCCGAACTGAAGATAGTGCACGAAGGGATCGATCGGATTTCCGTTGAAGTCGACCGCCGCCACAATGTCCGGATTGGCGTTCCGATAAGCCGCAGGATCGAAAAACGCGTTCGGGTTGTATTGGACGCCGAAAGTGTCGTTCGGCGTATCCAGGGCTGAGCCGATCCGAATGTAGTGATCCAGTGCGCTCTCCACCTCGCCTGCGCCGATCGCAGCCTGAACGTCCGGATTGGCGCGCAGATAGGCCGCCTCGTCAAACAAGGCGTCGATGTCGAGCAGAGGCGCGTAGTCAAGATTTTGGTCGAACCCCGTCCCCACCCAATGGGCGAAGGCCTCGAGCGGTTCGCTGATTCCGTCCGCCTCCAGGACCGGCGCGTTGCCGCCGCGGCCAAGATAAAACGCGACGTCGAACAAGGAGACGGCAAGGCTGTTCAACTCCTCGGGCGCCGGATCCGGATCGGCGACCTCAAACGCGCCGAGATCAATGGTCCCGCCTTGCAGCCGCAGCGATCCGCGCGCGTCCGTCACGGTCGACGGCGGAAACGCATCCGAGTCGCCTGCATCGACCGCCGGACCGCCGCGAAGGAGCGCCACCGTTGCGACGGAACCGCCATTGTCGGAGGCCACCCCCGCTCCTTCGTCGACCTGAACGAAAACCGCCGCAGCAACGTCCTCCGCCGCGCCGAGCGCGGTGATCGATCCGTCAGCGGCGCGCAACTCTCCGCCGATGATCGTCGGGCCGGCGATCGACACGGCGCCGCCCGGTCCGGCGGTCCCTTCGCCGCCCCCAGCCGGCGCGCTGTTGCCGAGCACGATGGAATTCGCGAGCGAGACCAGCCCGTCGCCGCTGTCGCTCGCGCCGAGGCTGACATATCCGCCGCCATAGCGACCGGCGGCGTTGCCGGTCATCGTTGCGTTGACGAGGTCGATCTGACCGCCGTCGAGCTCAAGGCCGCCGCCGTCGCGCCCGGCTTGGTTGCCCGTGAACGTGACGTTGATGAGGGTTGCGTCGACCTGGCCAGCCTGGAGCCCGCCGCCGTCGCGAACCGCTTCATTGCCTTCGAAGGTGACGCCGGAAAGCAGCGCGTCGGTTCGGTAGAGTTGCAAGCCGCCGCCATCTGCGAAGCCGCCCTCGGCGCGGTTCCCGCGAAACGTACTGTCGTAAATATTGACGCTGACGGCGTCCCGCACCAACAGGCCCGCGCCGTCGCCGCCGTCGCCGGTCGTCACATTGTCCGCGATCAGCGAGTCCTCGATCAGCAAGCTGCCGTCGGAGGCGACGCCGGCGCCGCCGGCGAACGGTGCGACGGCGAGATTGTCCACGATCGCCGAGTTGCGGATCGCGGTCGCTCCATCCGCCCCGGCGCGCACGCCGCCGCCGGAGCGCGCGTCCGGGCCCGCGTAGTTTCCGGCGATGAGGCTCGATTCAATGGTGACAAAGGCGCTTTCGGCCGCATAGACCGCGCCGCCGCCGCGTTCATCGGCGGCGCTCCCGCCCGTCAGCGCCAAGCCACGAATCGTGACGAAAGCGCTCGTCGCGAGGGCGAAAATGGTGACATTGTCGGCGAAGCCGCCCTGCATTGCCGTCAAGCTTGGATCGGTGGCGGGAAACGTCTCGCCCGTGAACGCCCGCGAGGCCTGCGCGTCATTCGCGGAGACATCCCCGGTGATCAAAACGTCCGGATCGCCGTCGCCATCGACGTCGCCGTCAACAGCCAGCACATGGGCGATCTCGAGCGGTCCGCCGACGAGCCGCACGACGCCCAACTCGCCGAAAACCGTCGCGTCGAACATGATCTCGTCCGGATCGGGCGCGGCGTTCGCCAAGCCCACCGCTTCGCGCAGCGAAAGACCCTCGCCGTCCGACGTTTCCGCCGCCAGGTCGCCGCCATTGAACGCGTCCGGTCCGTCTTGGACGTCGTCCGCCGTGGTCGTGACGATGAAGAGCGCCATCGCTTGATCTCCCCTGCTCCAATCGTTCGCCGATTTCGTTTTCTTTGAAAATCCAACGCTAACAGAGGCTTGCGCTTGACGGAACGCGCGTGGCCGCCGCTTGCGCCTGCTCGCCCCTGGACCCCGCCCGATCGGCGACGCATATCCCCCACATGCCGAACCGCGTTTCCGAAGCGCCCGCCGTCTTCACGCCGGAGCCTGTCGCGCCCAATCAAGCGGCGTGGGTCCCGCACCGACCCGATCGTCCTGAAAAGTCCGAAGGCGGGCGGCGCTTCAAAGTGGTGTCGCAGTTTGAGCCCGCAGGCGACCAGCCCCAGGCGATCGACGAACTCGTCGCGCAAGCCCAAGAGGGCGATCAAGATCAGGTGCTTTTGGGCGTCACCGGTTCAGGCAAGACCTTCACCATGGCGAAGGTGATCGAGCGCTTGCAGCGCCCTGCGCTGGTGCTTGCGCCCAATAAGACGCTCGCCGCGCAACTCTACGGAGAGTTCAAAGCGTTCTTTCCAGAAAACGCCGTGGAGTACTTCGTCAGCTATTACGACTATTACCAGCCGGAAGCCTATGTCCCGCGCACCGACACCTATATTGAAAAAGAA
>CAYPOX010000093.1:0-10549 GCA_964412525.1 uncultured Caulobacterales bacterium | reverse complement strand
CGCCGGCGTCCGGCGGCAACAACCCCCCACACCGAGCGATGGCGCGCCCAAAAATCCCGCGCACGCCCTGAATGGCGGGTGTCTTGTGGCTGAACAGGGCTTCGCTGGTTTGGGTGCCGCCGCGCAGGGTCTGATCGATCGGCTCTCTTTCGGAGTCGTGGAGGGCGTCGAGTTCGGTTCTCAGATCGCGAAGGAAATCCTCCATGCGGGTCCATCCCGCAGGCGGTCCAAGGTCCAGCGGTTGAGCGAACCGATCCACATTGATCAATCGCCGGGCGTCGTCCTCCCGCTCCAAGCCGACCAATGCGGTCCAGAAATAGGCGAGACCGAATTGGTTCAGGGGGTCGCCATTCAAGACGGCCCGCGCATATTGGCCGGCCTTGAGAAAGTCCCGGCGACGCAGCGCCGTGCGCGCGGCGTTGCACAAGAACCCCACGTCAAAGGGCCGCCAGCGGAGCGCCTCTTCGTGATGGGCGACGGCCTGGTCCAAATCGCCGACATCGAAGCAGGCTTGCCCGGCTGCGTCTTCAAAGGCTGGGATCATGCCGAAGTCGCGTTTCGCCGCCGACAGGGTCTCCAACGCCGCCGCAGGCTCGCCGATGCGCAATTCCGTTGAGGCTTTGAGCAGCCGAAGCCGCGGCTCCTTTTGCGCGCGCACCGATAGGAGCCGCAAATGGTTCCGCAGCGCCTCATCATCGCCCATTCGATACAAGAGCCGGATCACACCTTCATGGGCGTCAAATTGCGCAGGATCGCGCTCAAAGGCCTCTTCATAGAATCGGATCGCCGTCTCCGCGTCGCCCCGTTGATTGTGCGCATGAGCCAGAACGACGCGCGGCTCCGCCGCCAGCATGCGCGCCTCGGAAACCTGCTCCAAATGCGGGATCGCCTCGTCCGGCCGGCCCGCCATTCGGAGCGCGATTCCAAGAGCGTGGCGCGTCGGCACATGGTCCGGCGCCAATTCCAGGACCCGCTGATACAACGCCGCGGCGTCGTCATAGGCCTCAATCGCCCGGAACACGGCGGCGCCAGCGCGCAGCCAGTTCGGATCGTGGCCGAACGCCTCGACGGCGTTCTCCACCAGATGGCGCGCTTGGTCCTCTTTGAAGGCGCGCGCCAACGCCAAGCCATAGGCCTCCATCGCAGCCGGGCTTTCGGCGTCCAGGGTGAAACAACGCCGCGCCGGTTCCACCGCCGCGAGGTGGTAGCCGCACTCGCCGAGAGCGGAGGCCAAATCGCGCCAATAGGGGCCGTGATCGGGGGCGCGTTCGGCGGCGCGGCGGAAGTGTTGGCAGGCCGCATCCGGTCGCCCGGCGGCCCGAAACGCCGCCCCAAGCATATGCCGGATCTCCGCATGCTCTTCATGAACGGCAAGAAAACGCTCGCAAACCTCGCCCGCTTCCAGAACCTGCCCGCGTTCATAGAGCGCCCGAGCCTGTTGCAGGGTTTCCTCGACCGGCGCTGCGGCGGGTCCGCCATCCTGCGGCGCGTCGGGCGTGTCGTCGGCTTCGTTCACCGCGCGTGGTCCTCAAATGGGTCCGTCGTCAGGTCTCCGGCCTCCATTCCGAGCGCTTGCAGCGTGGCGCGAAAGTGACTCGGCGGCGGCGCGGAGACCCGCCAGATACCGCTTTCCGTCGGCACGTCCAAGGCGGCGGCGTGAAGATGCAGACGCCCGGCCTCCTCCAAGCCGAGCGCATCAGCGGGCGCGCCATATTTCCGGTCGCCCAAGATCGGGCAACCAATGGCCGCGCAATGGACGCGCAATTGATGGGTGCGGCCGGTCTCCGGGCGCAAGGCCAACCATGATGCGTGCGCGCCGGCGTTGGCCAGCGCCGAATATCGGCTGCGCGCGGGCAACGCATCCGGATCATGGGGATCGACCACCGCCATTTGTTCGCGGCCGAACTGTCCGCCCGACCGTTTGGCGAGCGGCGCGTCGATCACGCCGTCGCTCGGTTCGGGACAACCGAGGACGATCGCCCAATAGGTCTTGGCGATCCGGCGGGTTCGAAACGCGGTCGAGGCCGCCTCCGCCGCGATGCGCGTCCGCGCGACCACCAAAACGCCGGACGTGTCCTTATCCAAGCGATGAACCAGCCGGGGCGCCTCCTCCGTTTCGGAGAGGCCGCGAAGAAGGCGGTCCAAAGTCCGCCCCGTTTTCGGGCCGCCCTGAACCGGCAGGCCCGGCGGCTTGTTCAGCGCCAGCAAATCATCCCGCTCCGCCAAAACAAGGCCGTGCACAAAGGCGCGGTCGGCGGGCGAAAGGGCCGACGGCTCCGAACTCGCCGATGCATTCTCAAAGGCCGCGCGCGGAAGGCGCACCGCCTCCCCTTCGGCCACCCGCCGATCCGCTTTGGCCCGCGCCCCGTCCACGCGGATCGCGCCCTTGCGCAGCCATTTCTGGATCGCGCCCTGGGCGAGATGAGGAAAGCGTCGGCGCAGGAAGCGGTCGAGGCGTTGCCCGGCTTCATCCGCCTTGACGGTGAGGTCTGAAGCCTCGGTCATCGCGCCGCCGCCAAGCCGATCGCTGCGCCAAGCAACACCAAGGCCAACCCTCCGATCACGTTCGCCCCCACGAAAAGGCCCGCGGCGACCAATCGGCCGTCGCGCAAGAGGGCCAGGATGTCGAGCGCGAAGGCCGAGAAGGTCGTGAAACCGCCCAAGATCCCGACCATCACAAACACTCGAAGCCCGTCGCCGACCACGCCACGGTCGACCACGCTGGGCGCAATCAAGCCGGCTGCGAAGCAACCGATCAGATTGGCCAGCAAAGCGGCCATCGGCACCGTCGCGCCATAGGTCTTGAGGGTCCAAAGATAAAGGCCGTAACGCGCGGTCGCGCCGACGGCCCCGCCCGCGGCGGCCGCGAGGATCAACTTCATGCGCGGCACCCTAGCGATCGCATGCGGCGGGACAAGCGCATCGTCGCAATTTCGGGTAAAGTCCTGCGCACCAAACATAGGAGGACTTCATGCGCTTCTTCGCCATCATTTCGGCTGTCGCTTTAGCCGGCGCCGCCCACGCCGACGTCACGGCGGTCTATGACGCCGACGGCAATCCCATGACGATCGAGGTGCGCGGAGACGATGTGCGCATGTCGATGGGAGACGAGAACTACATGATCTTAAAGGACGGTCGAGCCTATTCCGTCATGGGCTCGGGCGGCGACACGGTCGTTCTGGACATCGCTGGCATGATGGAGGCCCTGCGCGCCTCGCCCATGGGGGCCATGATCGAACGGCAAATGGGCCAGGCGACGCCGGATTACGACGCCGACGACGTTTCGTTCGACCGGACAGGCCGCAAAGAGACGATCGCGGGCGTGGAAGGCGAGGTCGTGATCGTGACGACGCCCGAGGAGCGGATCGAGGTGGTGGTCACCGACGACAAGGCCGTGAAGGAGGCGTTTGACGGCATGATCGCCCTGTCTTCCGCGATGGTCGGCAGCATGCCCGGCGCATCCAGACAATCCATGACCTCCATGATCGACGCATCCTTGAAGGCGATCGACGGAGGCATGCTCCGCTCGGGCGACGAGATGCGGTTGACGCGGATTGATCGCGGTTCGCCCTCCGCGTCGCGGTTTGAATTGCCCGCCGAACCACGCACCGTGCCGCCGGGCATGGAGATGATGATGGGCGGCCCGCGCTAAATCCGCAGCCGCACGCGGCTCACATTGCCGCCGCGTTCCACGTCGAGGGTCCATGCGCGATTGATCGGACCCTCGGCGAGCGCGGTCTCAAGGTCGGCGACCACAGCGATCTCGCGGCCGTTGACCGCCAGGATGCGATCGCCTTCGTCGACGCGGAAACGATCGGCGAAACTTCCCGGATCCACGCCGACCACGACGACGCCCGTGAGAAACGGATCCCGATCCAATTCATCGGCGACCGCAGGCGACAGATTGGCCACCATCGCCCCGGACAAAGGATGGGCCCCGTCGAGCCTCCTGGCGTCGCGTTCGGGGATCTCGGGCGGCAAGGCGAGCACGGCGCGCGCCTTGCGCTCCTTGCCCCCGCGCACATAGCGGATCTCAACGCGGTCTCCGGCGGATCGCGTGGCGACGCGGTAACGAACCGTTTCGCGATCCGGCGTGTCCTGGCCGTCAAACGCGACGATGACATCGCCTTTCCGCAAGCCCGCGCGCGCGAGGGGGCCGTCGTCCCACAATTGCGAAATCAACGCCCCGGACGGCCGCGCCAGGCGCAGTGAAGCGGCGAGATCGGGATCGAGACTTTGGAACACGGCGCCCAGCCAGGGGCGGCGCGCATCCGCCTCCCCCAGCGCGCTCGCGACCACGCGCTCGACCATGTTGGAGGGGATCGCGAAACCGATCCCAATGGAGCCTCCGGACCGGCTGTAAATCGCCGTGTTCACGCCCAGGAGCCGGCCTTGCGTATCGATCAAAGCGCCGCCCGAATTGCCCGGATTGATGGCCGCGTCCGTCTGGATGAAAAAGCTATAGTCCGACACGCCGACCTGGGTGCGCGCCAGGGCGGAGACCACGCCTTGGGTTACGGTTTGTCCGACGCCGAAGGGATTGCCGATCGCGAGAACGAGATCCCCGACCAAGGCGTCGTCCGGATCCGCAAGCGTGATGGCCGCCAAGGTTTCCGGCGCCTCCTCAATCTGCAGGACGGCCAAATCCGTGCGTTCGTCAGACATCAGAATTCGCGCTGGAAACTCCCGGCGATCGGACAGGACGACGGCGATCTCTTGCGCGTTTTCGACCACATGGTGATTGGTGACGACCACGCCCTCCTCCCGGAGAATGACGCCCGATCCCAAGCTGTTCTGAACGCGCTGATTGGGGAGACCGAAAGCGTCTCCGCCGAAGAAGCGCTCAAACAGCGGATGACCGGCGAAGGGCGATCGGTAACTCGCCGTCACCACCCGCCGGGCGTAGACGTTCACCACCGCCGGAGCGGCCGCCTGAACCGCCGGCGCGAAGGAGAGGCGCATTTCGGCCGCGGTTTCCGGAACGCTGCGTTGGGCCGTCGCCGCAACCGATCCGAATGCGGTGATGACGATGATCAACGCCCAATGAAATCTGTACATGCCCGATACTTGCGATCCGTCGCCCCGATCGGCAAGAGGCGCCGACATGTCTAGCCGCGGGTTTCGCCGGGTTGCGCATATCTTCGCAGCCACCAGAGGACGCCGCCCAGGATGAACGCCGCCGCGATCACGGCGAAGACGCCCACATAACCGATGTCGACCAAAGCGGGCGCGCCCGCCGCTCGCGGCACGCCGATCGCCAGAGCGACGGAGATGAACAGCCCGATCAGAGCGCGCATGGCGTCGGTGACGAGATCAAAGCCCACCGCCCCGAAGCTCCGCAGCCGCGCGGACAGCGCAATGCCGATTTCGCGCCCGGCGAGCAGGCCCAAAAACACCCAGGTGGTGCTCATCGGCAGGTCGTTCAATTCCTTGAAATACCAAAGAACCGTGCCGTAGGTGAAATCGATCAAGGTCGCGGCGCGCACGTCGGTCGTGTTCACTTTCGAGAGGACGATCTTCTGGATCTCCCCGCCGCGCGTCGCAAAGATCCAAGCGTGCAAAACCAGCATCAAGAGCGTGGCGAAAATGATCACGACCGGATCGAACGTCACCGAGATGGTCCCGTCCGCAGCGGTCGTCGTGTCCCGAGGCAGGAACACGAAAATATTCGCCAGGTCCTGAACCAGCCAATTGTACCAAAGATAGCCGGTGGCCAACCATTGCGCGGCGTACCAGCCCGGATGAATGCGCGCGTCGCGCGTGTTGGCCACCCAACGCTCAAAGAACCGCGACACCGCCACGTAAATGACCGCGCCGGCGCCGAAGGCGACGAGATATCCGACGCCGGATTTGACGAGCATTTTCGGAAGAACGTTCGCATCGACCGACGCGGCCGTCGTCAAGGTGAACACCGTCAGGACGAGAAAGGTCGTCGAGACCGGAATTCCGATCCGGGTCAGAAGCAACAGCACAAGCGGCGGCGCGACGTGGTACCACTCCACGCCGCCGGGCGGATCAATGGCCGCAAGCCAGCCGGGACGGCCGTCATCGGCCACAAAGGGCCGGTATGGGATCTGATTGAGGCGATCGAAGGCGATATCGCCGCCGCAGGCGAACCAGCCGACGGCCATGACCGCCACGATGATGGAGCACGCAAAGATCCAAAGCTGCCACCATGGGCGGCTTCCATTGGAGCTTAGAAAGGTGCCGAGCGTCTGGATGACGTCATTCGCGACGATCGAATATCCCGCAAGCGCGAAGCCCGCGATGGCGAACAGTTCAATCTGATCCACGCGAACCCCCCGCCGGCGCGTCGTCCCCGGGGGCGTGTCACACAGGCGGCGGCGGGTTTCAAGCGCTCAGCGCGCGATCACGCCGCCTCTTCGGCGAGTTCCGCCTCGTGGCGTTCGCGATCGGCCTTGCCGCGGGCTTCCTCATCGCGATCGACGAGCTCGATCACCGCCACCGGCGCATTGTCGCCGTGACGGAATCCCGCCTTCAAAATCCGCGTATAGCCGCCGGCGCGATCCGCATAGCGCGGCCCCAGGATCTCGAAGAGCTTCTTCGCCATCTCCTCATTGCGCAGTCGGGAGGCCGCCAGACGGCGATTGGCCAGCCCGCCCTTTTTCGCAAGGGTGATCAGGCGCTCGACCACGGGGCGCAGCTCCTTGGCTTTCGGCAAGGTCGTGACGATCTGCTCATGCTCGACGAGCGCACACGCCATATTCGCGAACATCGCTTTGCGGTGACTCGCGGTCCGGTTGAGTTTGCGATGGCCGAATGCGTGACGCATGACTTAGGCTCCTAAAGCGCTGCGCGGCGATCAGTACTGATCTTCAAACCGCTTGGCGAGATCCTCAATGTTCTCCGGCGGCCAATTCGGCACGTCCATGCCGAGATGAAGGCCCATTTGCGCAAGCACTTCCTTGATTTCGTTCAAGGACTTGCGACCGAAGTTCGGCGTGCGGAGCATCTCCGCCTCCGTCTTCTGGATCAAATCGCCGATATAGATGATGTTGTCGTTCTTCAGGCAGTTCGCCGACCGCACCGAAAGTTCGAGCTCGTCGACCTTCTTCAAAAGCGCCGGATTGAAGTCGAGCGTCGGACGGTCGTCGTCGGACTCGGCGTTCGGCTCTTCGAAATTGACGAAGATCTGCAGCTGGTCTTGAAGGATGCGCGCGGCGAGGGCCGCCGCATCATCCGGCGTGATGGATCCGTCGGTCTCGATCTCCATGACCAGCCGATCATAGTCGAGAACCTGACCTTCCCGCGTGTTCTCCACCTTGTAGGAGACTCGGCGGACCGGGCTGTAAAGCGAGTCGATCGGGATCAGGCCGATCGGCGCGTCATCCGGACGGTTGCGATCCGCCGGCACATAGCCTTTGCCGGTTTGCACCACAAACTCCATCCGAAGATCCGCTTCCTCATCCAAGGTGCAAATCACTTGCTCCGAATCCAGAATGTCGATGTCGGACGGCGCCTCGATCATGCCCGCAGTCACGACGCCGGGACCCTTCGCGCGCAACAGCATCCGTTTCGCGCCCTCGGCGGACATGCGGACGGCCAATTGCTTCACGTTCAAGACGATGTCCGTCACGTCTTCGCGCACGCCCGGGATCGACGAAAATTCGTGGACGACGCCGTCGATTTGGATCGACGTGATCGCCGAGCCTTGGAGCGACGACAGCAAAACCCGGCGCAGAGCGTTGCCAAGCGTCATGCCGAAACCGCGCTCCAAGGGTTGCGCGATCAACTGCGCGATCCGCTTGGAATCGTGTCCAGGCGCGACTTCGAGAGCCGTCGGGCGGATCAATTCCTGCCAATTCTTTTCGATCAGTTGCGACACCAAAGCGGCGGTCCTCTCCTTGGATCTGCTGGAATGCGCGGCGGGATCAGACGCGGCGGCGTTTGGGCGGGCGACAGCCATTGTGGGGAATCGGCGTCACGTCTCGAATGGACGAGATCGTGAAACCGGCCGCCGCCAGCGCGCGCAGCGCCGACTCGCGGCCTGAGCCCGGCCCTTTCACCATCACGTCGAGCTGGCGCATGCCATGCTCCTGAGCCTTGCGCGCGGCGTCTTCGGCCGCGACTTGCGCCGCATAGGGAGTCGACTTGCGAGATCCCTTAAAGCCCATGCCGCCGGCGGACGACCACGAAATGGCGTTGCCTTGCGCATCCGTGATGGTGATGATCGTGTTGTTGAACGTGGCGTTCACATGCGCCACGCCCCTCGTGATGTTTTTGCGCTCGCGGCGGCGAACGGGGGTGGTCTCTCGCGCCATTCGCGGCGGGCCGCATGCCCCCGCCCCCGAAAGCGGCGCGCGGATTATTTCTTTTTCCCTGCGATCGGCTTGGCCGGGCCCTTGCGGGTGCGCGCATTGGTGTGCGTGCGCTGGCCGCGCACCGGCAGGCCGCGCCGGTGGCGCAGGCCGCGATGACAACCAAGGTCCATCAAGCGCTTCACATTCACGCCGACCTCGCGACGCAGGTCGCCTTCGACCACGTAATTCCGGTCGATCGTTTCGCGGATCTGCAGCAGTTCCGCATCCGACAAGTCGTTGACGCGCCGATCGGCGGCCACGCCGACGATCTCGCAAATCTCACGGGACTTGGCCGGACCGATGCCGTGAATATAGGTCAGCGCGATTTCCACGCGCTTATTCGTCGGAATGTTGACGCCGGCGATGCGGGCCACGCTTGCACCTCTTCACATTCAAGAGCCGACATGAGCCGTCGGCGAAAACACCTTGACGACGGCGGCTTGCGGCCGGCCGGCGTTGCGCCCCAAAACTTGGGAAAGCGGCTTCTATACGCCCCTTCGCGCGCGCGTCAACCGTTCGCGCGGATCGGATTCAATGTGGCCAACACCGCGTCGATCGCCGCGCTTACGTCGTCGATGGTGGCCATCCCGTCAATCGACCGCAATTTGCCGCGCGCCTCGTAATAGGGCTTCAGCGGCTCGGTCTGTTCGCGATAGACGGCCAACCGCTTTTTCAAGGTCTCGACATTGTCGTCCGATCGCGCGCCGCCGGTCTCTTCCGCGCGTTTGCGGATGCGATCGACCAAAATGTCCTCGTCGACTTTCAACTCGATCACCGTGTCCAGGGCGAAACCGCGTTCCGCCAGCATGTCGTCGAGCGCCTTGGCCTGCGCCGGATTGCGCGGAAATCCGTCGAGGATGAAGCCATGGGCGCAATCGGTTTCGGCGATCCGATCCGCGATGATGCCCACGACGACGGCGTCCGGCACCAACTCGCCCGCGTCCATGAAGGATTTGGCCTTGTTGCCGATGTCCGTCTTGTTGGCGACCGCGGCGCGAAGCATGTCGCCGGTCGAAAGCTGCGGTATGCCTTGCTTAGCGGAAACCCGCTCGGCTTGCGTGCCCTTGCCGGCGCCCGGCGGTCCAAGAAAAATCAAATTCATCGACGTCTCCCACGAAGTCGGGACTTTTTGATCAAGCCCTCATATTGATGCGCAAGCAAATGACTCTGCACCTGGGCGACAGTGTCCATGGTGACGGTGACGACGATCAAGAGCGACGTTCCTCCGAGATAAAAAGGAATATCGTAGGACGCGATCAGAAACTCCGGAAGGAGACAGACCGCCGTCAGATACAAAGCGCCGATCACCGTCAAACGCGTCAACACATGGTCGAGATACTCCGCCGTGCGCTGTCCAGGTCGAATGCCCGGCACGAAGCCGCCATATTTGCGAAGATTGTCCGCGGTCTCTTCCGGATTGAAGACGATCGCCGTGTAGAAGAACGCGAAGAAGATGATGCCCGTGGCGTACAACGCCATGTAAGCCGGCTGCCCGTGGCCAAGATAGGCGATCACCGTGCTCACCCAGCCGGACGCCACGCCCTCGCCGCCCGTGAAGCCCGCCAAGGTCGTGGGCAGCAGCAAAAGCGACGACGCGAAGATCGGAGGGATCACGCCCGCCGTATTGAGTTTGAGGGGCAGGTGGGAGGTTTCCCCGCCGACCAAACGGTTGCCCTGCTGGCGTTTTGGATACTGGATGGTGATGCGCCTCTGCGAGCGCTCCATGAAGACGACGAAGGTCACAACGCCGACCGCCAAGGCGAGAATCACCGAGACGAACAAGGCCGAGGTCACCGGATCGCCGCCGATTTGCCCTTCCCGGCCCAAGGCCAAGGTGGAGAGAATGGCGCGGGGCAGCTCCGCGACGATGCCCGAAAAGATGATCAAGGAGATGCCGTTGCCGACCCCGCGCGCGGTGATCTGTTCGCCGAGCCACATCAAAAACACCGTGCCGCCGACCAAGGTGATGATGGCGGAGGCGCGGAAGAACCAACCGGGATCGAGCACGGCGCCGGTCGACTCGAGGCCGACAGCGATGCCGAAGGCTTGAAAAGCCGCCAAAACCACCGTGAGGTAACGGGTGTACTGGTTGATCTGCTTGCGGCCGACTTCGCCTTCTTTCTTAAGCTTTTCCAAAGTCGGCGACACCGCCGTCATCAACTGAATGATGATGGAGGCGGAGATGTAGGGCATGATGTTGAGCGCGAAGATCGCCATGCGCTCGACCG
>CAYPOX010000092.1:0-10647 GCA_964412525.1 uncultured Caulobacterales bacterium | reverse complement strand
TGAAACGCCGCCACCCGGAGGCGTTCGCCTGCGCGCTTCTGAACAGCCAGCCCATGGGTTTTTACGCCCCCGCCCAGATCGTGCGCGATGCGCGCGACCATGACGTTGAGGTCCGCCCGGTGGACGTCAATTCCAGCGACTGGGACTGCACTTTGGAGCCCGACGGGGCCGGCGGTCTGGCCTTGCGCCTTGGTCTGCGTCTCGTGGACGGGCTGGGCGAAGGGCCGGGCCACGCTTTGGCCGCCGCCCGCGGCCCCGGTTATTTGAGCGTGGAGGAGATCCGTGATCGCGCCGGCTTGCCGCCCGCCGTCTTGGAGAAACTGGCGCGGGCGGACGCCTTCGGTTCGTTGGGACTTGACCGTCGCGGCGCGCTTTGGGCCGCGCGCGCAGTGAAGACGATCGCGCCCCTGCCCCTGTTCGAAGCGGCCGCGGCCCGCGACCGCGGCCCGGAGGATGACCCCGCTTTGCCGCCGGCCCCTCTGGGCGAAGCGGTGGTGGAGGATTACCGCGCCCTGCGCCTCTCATTGAAGGCCCACCCGATGGAGATCCTGCGCGGCCGCTTCGCGGATTCCTGGACCACCGCCGAGCTGCGCGACGCGCCCCATGGTCGCCGCGGCGCCATCGCCGGCGTGGTGCTGGTCCGGCAGAAGCCCGGTTCCGCCAAAGGCGTGGTGTTCGTCACGCTTGAAGATGAGACCGGGGTCGCCAATCTCGTCGTCTGGCCCAAAGTGTTGGAGCGGTTTCGCCCGATCGTCATGGGCGCGCGCCTGTTGCGGGTGACCGGCGAGGTCCAACGCCAGGGCGCCGTCGTGCATCTCGTGGCGGCGCGCCTCGAAGATCGCACCCGCGATCTTCTGTCGCTCGCGCCCGAAGCCGCCTTTCCCGCCCTCGCCCACGCCGACGAAGTGGCGCGCCCCCAGGAGGATCGCCGCCCGCCGCCGGCCCGTCATCCGCGTGAAATGCGCATATTGCCGAAATCGCGCGACTTTCATTAAGCGACTTCGCCATTGACGGATCGTCTCTGAAAGGGTCCCATTTCTTCGGCGGATGCGAAATCCTACGTGATCTTCATTCGCAATTGCAAAAAGGGATCGGCGAATTGACCGAACGGATGCTTCGTTTCGCGGAGACGCCCCGCGCCATGCCCGACAAGCGCGCCGCCGATGCGCGCGCGCAGGACTTCGATGAAATCTATGACGAGTTCGCGGAGGCGGCCGGCCGTGTCCAAGCCGCCCGCTGCTCGCAATGCGGCGTGCCCTTCTGCCAATCGGGCTGCCCATTGACGAACGAAATCCCCGAATGGCTCGCGCTCGCCGCCGAAGGTCGATTGCGCGACGCCTATGAAGCCTCCGCCGCCACCAATCCCATGCCGGAGGTGTGCGGCCGCATCTGCCCTCAAGACAAGCTGTGCGAAGGCGCCTGCGTGGTTGAACGCGCGGGGCACGGCACGATCACGATCGGCGCGGTCGAGCGCTACCTCACCGAGACCGCCTGGGAAGAAGGTTGGGTGCCGCCGATCCAAGCTGGTCCCCGCAGCGGACGTTCCGTGGGGATCGTCGGGGCCGGACCGGCCGGCCTGGCGGCTGCGGAGAAACTCCGCGAAGCGGGGCACGACGTCGTGATCTATGACCGGTATGACCGCCCCGGCGGGCTGATGATCTACGGCATTCCGAACTTCAAATTGGATAAGGACGTCGTGATCCGGCGCACCGACCGTTTGGCGGAGGCCGGCGTCGCCTTCATCCTCAAGACGGATGTGGGGCGCGACCTTTCCCTTGCGACGCTTCGCGAACGGCATGACGCCGTCATCCTCGCAACCGGCGTCTACGCCGCGCGGCGATTGGAGGCCCCAGGGGCCGGAGCCGGCGCTGCGGTCCCCGCGCTTGACTTTCTGATCACGGAAAACCGCCGCGGCCTCGGCGACTCGGTCGCGCTCGAAGCGGACAAACGGATGAAGGCGCACGGCAAGCGCGTCGTCGTGGTCGGAGGTGGCGACACCGCCATGGATTGCGTGCGCACCGCCATTCGCCAAGGGGCCGTGGAGGTCACGTGCCTTTATCGCCGCGATCAGATTAACATGCCGGGCTCCGCCCGAGAGGTGGCCCATGCGCAAGAAGAAGGCGTCGTGTTTGAATGGCTGGCCGCGCCGCGCGCGCTTCACGATTTTCATGTACGCGCCGGCCGCATGAGCCTTGGACGCCCGGATATGACAGGCCGGCGGAGGCCGGAACCTGTCCCGGAAAGCGATTTCGACCTTCCCGCCGACATGGTGGTGGCCGCGCTCGGTTTTGAGCCCGAAGCCTTGCCGGACATGCTCGCGGCGCCAGATCTCAAAACGTCGGCGGGCGGGACCGTGCGCGTCACCCCGTCGACGATGGCGACCAGCCTGCCTGGGGTATTCGCAGCCGGCGACGTGGTGCGGGGCTCCTCTCTCGTGGTCTGGGCGCTCAAGGACGGCATCGACGCGGCGGCGGGGGTGGAGACCTATCTCAACTCGACGCCGGCGCGCGCGCGGGAGGCGCAGGCGGCATGACACGTCCAGCCTTTGGTCTCTACGATCCACGCTTTGAGCGCGACGCCTGCGGCGTCGGACTGGTGGCGCGCATCGACGGCGCCGCGCGCCGCGACGTGGTGGTGCTTGGTCTGCAAGGACTGAAATCCGTCTGGCACCGAGGGGCCGTCGACGCTGACGGAAAGACCGGCGACGGCGCCGGGCTCTTGATCGACATTCCGGCGGCCTTTTTCGCCGAGCAGGTGGCGCGGACCGGCCACGTCATGCGCGGGGACGACATCTGCGTCGGCATGGCGTTTCTGCCGCGCACGGATCTCGCCGCCCAGGAACGCGCCCGCACCATCGTTGAAGCGGAGCTGTTGCGCGCCGGAGCGTACATCTATGGCTGGCGGCAGGTGCCCGTCGACATCGCCGCCATCGGCGCCAAGGCGAACGCCGTGCGGCCTGAGATCGAGCAGATCATGTTCCATCTCGAACGCCCGGGCGACCCGGACGAGCGGGAACGCGCCCTCTATTTGGTGCGTCGCCGGATGGAGAAACGTATCGCGTCAGAGGGCGTGCCCGCCTTCTACATATGCTCCCTGTCGGCGCGCACCTTGATCTATAAGGGGATGTTTCTCGCCGAACAGATTGACCGCTTTTATCCGGATCTGCGGGATGAGCGCTTCGTCTCGCGCATCGCGATCTTCCACCAACGCTACTCCACGAACACCTTCCCCGAATGGCGATTGGCCCAGCCGTTTCGCACGCTCGCCCATAACGGCGAGATCAACACGCTGTCCGGCAACGTCAATTGGATGAGGGTTCATGAAATCGGCATGGCCTCAGAACTGTTCGGCGAGGCGGCGGCCGACGTGAAGCCGGTCGTGCCGCGCGGCGCCTCGGACTCCGCAGCACTCGACGCCGTGTTTGAGTTGCTCGTGCGTGCAGGGCGCACCGCGCCCATGGCGAAGGCCTTGCTGATCCCCGAAGCCTGGTCGAAACGCGCGGATCTGATGTCGGACGGACGCCGGGCCATGTACGCCTATTGCAACTCGGTCATGGAGCCGTGGGACGGCCCCGCCGCGATTTGCGCGACCGACGGCCGTCGCGTGGTCGCGGGCCTCGATCGCAACGGGCTGCGTCCGTTGCGCTATGCGCGCACGGACTCGATTCTCGTCGTGGGCTCGGAAGCCGGCATGATTCCCATCGCCGACGACGATGTGATCGAGAAGGGTGCGGTGCCCGCAGGACAACTGATCGCGGTCGATCTGGATCAACGCGTCTTCACCGGCCCCGAAGCGACCATTGACGGGCTCGCCGACGCCCACCCCTACGCCGATTGGGTCCAGGGAATCGTGGAGTTGGACTCGGATTTGGCGGGATCCGGCGCCGCCCGGCATCTGGAGGACGACCAGCTCCGGCGCCTGCAAGCCGCGGCCGGCTACACCCGAGAAACCTTGGACATGCTGCTGCGTCCCATGGCGGAAACCGCCGCCGAGGCCGTGGGCTCCATGGGAGACGACGCGCCCCTGGCGGTCCTGTCGGACCACGCCCGACCGCTGGCTCACTTCTTCCGCCAGAACTTCAGCCAAGTCACCAATCCGCCGATCGACCCGCTTCGCGAAGGGCGGGTCATGAGTTTGAAGACTCGGTTCCAGAATATGAAAAACGTGCTCGCCGAGGATGCGGGCCAAGTCCAGGTTTTCACGCTTGAAAGTCCGGTGGTGTCCAATGCGCGCTTTGAGCGCATGTGCGCCCATTTCGGCGAGTCCGTGCGGGTCGTGGACTGCACCTTCGACGCGGCCGCCGACGGCGAGCCGGCCCAAAGGCTCAAAGCGGCGCTGGATGACGTGCGCGTGCAGGCGATCGCGGCGGTCCGCGGCGGCGCCGCGCATTTGGTGTTGTCCGACCAAGCGCAAACCGCAAATCGGGCCGCCGTGCCCATGCTCCTCGCCACCGCCGCCATCCATAACCGCCTCGTCGAAGAAGGATTGCGGACCTATTGCTCGCTCAATGTGCGGGCGTCCGATGCGGTCGACACCCATAGCGTGGCCTGCCTGATCGGCTGCGGCGCCACCACGGTGAACCCATATTTGGCGGAAGAGACGATCCTCGAACACGCTGGCCGCGGCGTCTATGCGGACGTGGACGCGCTGCAAGCGTCGCGCAGCTATCGCGCGGCGCTCGACAAGGGGATCATGAAAATCCTCTCAAAACTGGGGATCTCGGTGATCTCCTCCTATCGCGGCGGCATGAATTTCGAAGCGCTGGGCTTGTCACGCGCCTTGGTGGACGAGTTTTTCCCCGGCGTGCCCTCTCGGATCTCGGGCATCGGCCTAGCCGGCATCGCCCATAAGGCGTTGGAGCTGCACGCCCAAGGGTTCGGCTTGGCTCCGCCCCGGTTGCTGCCCATCGGCGGAAATCTGCGCCAAAAGGCGCGCGGCGAAGCGCATGTGTTTGACGCTGAGACGATTTCGCTGCTGCAGCAGGCTTGCGATCGGGGGGACATGGAAGCCTATCGCGCCTTCGCGGATCGCGCCGAACAGCGCAATCGTCCCATCGAGATCCGCGATCTGTTGGAACTGAACGCCGTGGCGGAGCCGGTCCCATTGAGCGAAGTCGAATCGGTCAATGCAGTGCGCAAGCGCTTCGTGACGCCCGGCATGTCCCTCGGGGCGCTGTCGCCGGAGGCCCATGGGACGCTTAACGTCGCCATGAACCGGATTGGGGCCAAGTCCGTCTCCGGCGAAGGCGGCGAAGATCCCGACCGCGCCGCGCCCATGTCCAATGGCGACAACGCCGACAGCGCCGTCAAGCAGATCGCGTCGGGCCGATTCGGGGTGACGGCCGCCTATCTGAACCGTTGTCGCGAGATTGAGATCAAAGTTGCTCAAGGGGCCAAGCCCGGCGAGGGCGGCCAGCTTCCCGGCTTCAAAGTGACGGAGCTGATCGCGAAGTTTCGGCACGCCACGCCGGGGGTCACGCTGATCTCCCCGCCCCCGCACCACGACATCTATTCGATCGAAGACCTCGCCCAACTGATCTACGATCTGAAGCAAATCAATCCGGTCGCCCGCGTCTGCGTGAAACTGGTCTCGACGCTCGGTATCGGCCCCATCGCGGCGGGAGTGGCCAAAGCAGGGGCCGACGTCATTCTGATTTCCGGGCATTCGGGCGGAACTGGGGCCAGCCCGCAAAGCTCGATCAAGCATGCGGGCCTTCCCTGGGAGATCGGCCTCGCGGAAGCGAACCAGACCCTGCGGCTCAACGGGCTGCGCCACCTGGTGACCCTAAGGGTCGACGGCGGCATCCGGACGGGCCGCGACGTGGTGATCGCGGCGCTGCTTGGAGCGGAGCAGTTCGGGATCGGCACCGCGTCCCTGGTCGCATTGGGATGCCTGATGGTGCGTCAGTGCCATTCCAACACCTGTCCTGTCGGCATTTGCACTCAGGACGACGAGCTCCGGTCCCATTACCGCGGCGCGCCGGAGAAGATCGTCCACCTAATGACCTTCATCGCCGAAGACGTCCGACAACTCCTGGGGCGTCTCGGCGCCCGGTCCGTTGAAGAGATCGTGGGACGGGGCGATTTGCTGGCGCAGGTCAGCCGCGGCGCCGACCATCTCGATGATTTGGACTTCAACCCGCTCTTGATGGTCGCCAATCCAGACGGTCCGCGCACCGGCCCGCCGGAAGGCGTGCGCCGCGAGCCGACGCCGTCCTTGGACGAGACGATACTGGCCGACGCCCGCCCAGTCTTCGAGCGGTCAGAGAAAATGCAGCTCGACTATGACGTGCGAAACACCGATCGCACGATCGGGGCGCGCGTCTCTTCGGAAATCGTCCGCCGTTTCGGTGAGCCCGGCCTGCCGGCCGGGCAACTTACCATCCGCCTGTCGGGCGCGGCGGGCCAGTCGCTCGGCGCCTTCGCCGTCCAGGGCCTTCGGCTCGATTTGACGGGCGAGGCCAATGACTATGTGGGCAAAGGCCTGTCCGGCGGCGAGATCGTTTTGCGCCCGCCCGCGCGCGCTCCGCGCGATGCGGCGACCTCGGTCATTTTGGGGAACACGGCGCTCTACGGCGCCACGTCCGGCGCACTGTTCGCCGCTGGCCGTGCGGGCGAACGCTTCGCGGTGCGGAACTCCGGCGCGATCGCCGTCGTCGAAGGGTGCGGCGACAATGGATGCGAGTATATGACGGGCGGGGAAATTGTGATTCTCGGGAGAACCGGAGACAATTTCGGGGCCGGAATGACTGGCGGCATGGCTTTCGTCTATGATCCGGACGACGCCCTGCCCGTCCGATTGAACGATGAAACCGTCGTGATGCGCTCCATCGCCTCTGCGGAATGGGCGGTTCGCTTGACCGAATTGCTCGAAGCCCATGTGCAAGCGACAGGTTCGGAACGCGGCGAAGCGTTGTTGGCTCGGTGGACCGAGAGCCTTGCGGCGTTTCGACAAATCTGTCCGAAGGAAATGTTGGACCGGTTGGAGAGCCCGGCGACGGCGAGCGCGGCTTAACCCAGCGCCGCGGCGATCGCTTCCGCCACATCGCGCGTGCGCGCCGACCCGCCCAAATCCGCGGTCCACACACGGTCCGCCAGCACCTGGTCGACCGCACCTTCAACGGCGGCGGCCGCTTCCGGCATTTCGAAACTCCAGCGCAGCATCAGCGCCGCCGACAGAACCATGCCGATCGGATTGGCCATTTCTTGGCCGGCGATATCCGGCGCGGAGCCGTGGATGGGCTCGTAGAGGCCCGGCCCGCCATCGCCCAAGGAGGCCGAGGGCAGCAATCCGATCGAACCGGCGAGAACGGAACCCTCGTCGGTCAGGATGTCGCCAAAGAGGTTTTCCGTCAGGATGACGTCAAAGTCGCGCGGCCGGGTCAGCAGGTGCATGGCCATGGCGTCAACCAAAACGTGCTCTAGTGCGAGACCATCGCCGATTTCGGCGACCAGGCGCGTGACGGTCTCGCGCCACAATCGACTCGTCTCCAACACGTTCGCCTTGTCCACATGGGCGATGCGTCCCGTCCGTTCCTTGGCGAAACGGACGGCAAGCCGCGTCACGCGTTCAATCTCGTCCGCTCGGTAGGCGCACAGATCGCTGGCGGAGGTCTCATCTCGGGTTTTCTCGCCAAAATACAGGCCGCCGGTCAGCTCGCGAACGAAGAGAAGATCAACACCCTCCAATCGATCGGACTTGATGGGGCTGCGCGCCGCCGCAGCAGCATGCGGCCGGATCGGGCGAAGATTGGCGAAGACGCCAAGTTCTCGCCGCAAGGCCAGAAGGCCGGATTCCGGACGCGGACCCGAACCGTGGGCGGCGCCGCCGACGGCGCCGAGAAGCGCCGCGCCCGAGTTTTTCGCCGCGGTCAGCGTCTCGCCCGGCAAGGGCTCGCCCGTCTCGTTGATCGCCGCCAACCCGATCAGACATTCGCGCACGTCGAGAGCAAAACCGAAACGTCGACCCGCGGCTTCGAGGACGCGCAGCGCCGCCGCCCCCACCTCCGGCCCCACGCCGTCGCCCGGCAGATAGGCGATCTCAAGGCGCGTCATGGGCGCTTTCGAACGCGGCGATCTCCGCGTCATGGGACAGAAGGAAGCCCAGCTCGTCGACGCCGTTGAGCAAACGATGACGCGCAAACCCGTCAATCACGAATGCGGCGGAGATGCCCGACGACGTTCGAATTTCACACGCCTCCAGATCGACGGTCAGCTCGTCATCCGGATGAGCGAAGGCGTGCGCCACGACGGCCTTCGGCGCTTCGACGGCGACGACCCCATTTTTCAACGCGTTGTTACGGAAAATGTCGGCGATCTTGACGCTCAGCACCGCCTGGATCCCCAAATCGCGCAAGGCCCAAGGGGCATGCTCTCGGGACGATCCGCAGCCGAAATTCGGGCCGGCCACCAGAATGCGGCGACCCTCTGCCTGGGGACCGTCGAAACGGCTGTCGGGTTTCGGCGTCCCGTCATCCGCATAGCGCCAATCGGCGAAAGCGAAGGCCCCAAGCCCCTCGCGCGACGTCGTCGTGAGAAAACGGGCCGGAATGATCTGATCGGTGTCGATATTGTCGAAAGGCAGGACGATCGGCTTTGACGTGACCGACGAAAATGCGGCGTCATGCGGCACGGCGCGTCTCCAGATAAGGTCGCGGATCGGTCACTTCGCCCGCCACGGCGGAGGCGGCCGCGGTCAACGGGCTGGCGAGCACGGTCCGCGCGCCTTTGCCCTGGCGACCCTCAAAGTTTCGGTTCGAGGTGGAGACGGCCAATTGACCCGGTTCGGCCGCGTCGCCGTTCATGGCGATGCACATGGAACAGCCCGGCTCGCGCCACTCGGCCCCTGCGGCGCGGAACACCTGGTCAAGACCTTGGGCCTCCGCCTCGCGCTTCACCACGTTCGATCCTGGCACGACGAGCATCCGCACGCCGTCCGCCACACGGCGCCCCTGGAGCACGCGCGCGGCCTCCACAAGATCGGACAAACGACCATTCGTGCACGATCCGATGAAGACCACGTCGACTTTCTCGCCGGTGACCGGCCGCCCCGGATGAAACCGCATATAGTCCAACGCCTTTTTGGCTGCGGGCCCATCCGGATGGGGCACGGGTTCATCGATCGCCACGCCCTGTCCTGGTTGGGTGCCAAAGGTGATGCGCGGCTTGAGCGCGCCGGCGTCAAGCGCAACCTCGCCGTCAAAGGTAGCGTCCGGATCCGATGGGAGCGCCCGCCACCGCGTCACCGCAGCGTCCCAAGCCTGTCCTTGCGGGGCCTGCGGTCGACCTTCCAGATAGGCGAAGGTCACTTCATCCGGCGCGATCATCCCCGCGCGCGCGCCAGCTTCGATCGACATGTTGCACATGGTCATACGGCCTTCCATCGAAAGGCTCCGCACAGCCGACCCGCGATACTCCAAAACATGTCCGGTCCCGCCATCGACGCCGATCTTCGCGATCAAGGCGAGGATCAGATCTTTGGCGGTGACGCCGTCGGGAAGCGCGCCGTCGGCGGTCACCGCCATTGTCTTCGGCCGGCGCTGGAGGAGGCACTGGGTCGCCAAGACATGGCCGACCTCGGTCGTCCCGATGCCGAAGGCCAGCGCGCCGAACGCGCCGTGGGTCGAGGTATGGCTGTCGCCGCAGACGATCGTCATGCCGGGTTGCGTGAGGCCAAGTTCCGGTCCCATGACATGCACGATGCCGCGCGCGCCGCTGTCCCAGCCGTGAAGGGCGATCCCAAACGCTTTCGTGTTCTCTTCGAGCTTCGCCACTTGGGCGGCGGCGGCCTGGGAGACGAAGTCGCGCCCCCCGTCCGGTCGTGCGGGGGTGGTCGGCGTCGAATGGTCGAGGGTGCCCACGGTCCGATCCGGACGCCGCGCCTTCAGACCGCGCGCTTTCAGAACGTCAAAGGCCTGGGGGCTCGTCACCTCATGGATGAGATGCAAGTCGATATAAAGGATCGCCGGCGTCGCGTCCGTTTCGTCGACGACCACATGGCGCGCCCAAACATTGTCAAACAGCGACTTGGGCGTCATGGCTTGCCTCATCCGCGGCGCCCACCGGCTCCAGCCAGCCGCGCGTGTCGTCGGTTTTACCGGAAAACAGACCGAAAAATGCGTTCTGCACCGCCTTCGTGATCGGACCGGGTTGGCCGGCGCCGACGGGGATTCGATCGACAGACCGGATCGGCGTGATTTCGGCGGCGGTCCCGGTCATAAACACTTCGTCCGCCAGATAGAGCATCTCCCGGGGGATGGGTCCCTCCGTGACCGTGACGCCCAGATCGCCGGCCAGCTTGATGACCGTGTCTCGTGTGATGCCGGAAAGGATGGCGGCCGCCGCCGGAGGCGTGTGGATCGCTCCGTCTTTCACCAAAAACAGATTCTCGCCGGCGCCTTCGGAAATCAGCCCTTCCTTGGTGAGGCCGATGCCCTCCGCATAACCGTGGCGACGGGCTTCCGCGCCGATCAAAACGGAAGACAGGTAATTGCCCGCGGCTTTCGCCATGGTCGGGATGGTGTTCGGGGCCGCCCTTGACCAGGAGGAGACGCACGCATCGACGCCCTTCTCCAGACCGTCCTGGCCGAGATAGGCGCCCCAAGGAAACGCGCCCACCATCACTTCGAACGGCATCGACGCGGTCGGC
>CAYPOX010000091.1:0-10682 GCA_964412525.1 uncultured Caulobacterales bacterium | reverse complement strand
CGAGCGAGCCACTCCTGCGCCGGGACGCGGCCGGCGGCGGCGCCGCATGGGCCGTAGCGCGTGCGGCTTATGATCAGGCGCATGCGTTGGACCCAACGGCGCAGACGTCGTTGTTCGCCGAGGCGTTTGAAGCGGCGCAGGCGATTTTCGCATCGAGCACGGCGGAGGCGTTGACGCGCGCGGCGGCGCGGAGCGCGGCGGGCGAAACCGCATTGGCGGATTTGGCGCGGCGCTGGGAAGCCGCTTTGGAGGAGCGCGCGGCGGTGGACCGCTTGTTCGCCGAAGCGGCGGGTCGGACCGATGAGGCCGGCCGCAATGCACGGGACGGGTTTGCCCAGCGACGCGGCGAGTTGGACGTGGAGATCGAAGTCTATGAGCAACGGCTTCGGGAAGCGTTCCCAGTATTTTTCGATCTGGCACGCCCGGAATCAATCGACCTGACCTCTCTTCGGGACGGTTCAAGCGATGAAGAGCCGCTCCTGAGGCCGGACGAGGCCTTGATCCTCTTCAGCGAAGGGCGGCGCTACGCAGGCCGCGACTTTCCAGGGATCGTCTTTGCGGTGACGCGGGACGCCTTCGCCTGGGCGGAGGTCGGTTTGGGCCCGCGGGCCATGTCCGAAGCGGTTCGGGGGATCCGGGAGTCGGTCGTCGCCAGCGGCGGGGCCACGCGAACCGACACCGTCGAGACGTCCGCGGGGCGAAGCTTTGATCGCGCGGCGGCGCGACGCTTGCATGACGCGCTTTTCGGAGATCCGCGGATCAGGAGCGTCATTCAAAGCAAGTCGAACTGGATCTTGGCGCCCCAAGGCGCTTTGCTGAGCCTTCCCTTTGCGGCGCTGGTCACCGGCTCGTTCGAAGGGGCGGACGATTCGCCCGTAGCCCTGCGCCAAACGCCCTGGCTCGGCGTCGAACGGGCGCTCAGCGTGGTGCCCGCCGTCTCGGCGCTTCGATCTCTTCGGCGTTTGGGGCGTCCGGAGCGCGCATCGGACATTCCGTTCTTCGGTGTGGGAGATCCGATTTTCGGAGATGACGACGCTTTGGCGAACTTGCCGGCGCTCCCGAACACTCGGCGGGAAATCAATGCTTTGGCGCAATCCTTCGGAGTCGGCGCTGACGCCGTATTGCTGGGCGATGAGGCGACGGAAGCCAATCTTCGAGCGCGTGCGGACGAAGGGGTGCTGGGGGCCGCTCGTGTGATCGCCTTCGCGACCCATGGCCTTCTCGCAGGCGATAGCGCGCGCGACGAACCGGCTTTGGCCTTGACGCCGCCGCTGAATCCGGACGGTACCGATGACGATGGATTGTTGACGGCGTCCGAAGCCGCCTCGCTGTCGCTGTCCGCCGAGTGGGTCATCTTGTCGGCGTGCGACACGGCCGCCGGCGGGTCCCCCAATGCGGAGGGATTGACGGGTTTGGCGCGCGCCTTCTTCTATGCCGGGGCGGACGCGTTGTTGGTCTCCCACTGGCCGGTGCGCGACGACGCCGCCGCGCGCATCACCACCGCAGCGATCGCCGAGGCGCGGGCCAATCCGGATATTACCCGCGCGGAGGCCCTGCGACGTTCCATGGCCGCTCTTATGCGCGACCCTTCTTGGGACGGCCGCGGCGGGTCGTTCGCCCATCCCCTGGCGTGGGCGCCGTTTGCGCTGATCGGCGTCGAAGCTTAGGGCGCGAATCCGCCACTTTGCTCGGAGCGGCGTTCCTCCTTACGATGATGACTGCGATCAGGTCTCGCCGATCGCCATTGGGAGGTTCTCCATGACTTCGTCGATTTCCTGGACGCTGACGGCGTCGACACCGTTTTCGGACACCAAGACCGAAACGGCGTCGAGCGGGACGGCGACCATGGGGCCGGGATTGGCGCCGCCGTCGCAAACCTTGGACGACGGCAGCTTCGAGCCTTCCGATGGTCCGGATGTTTTCAATGTCGCAGTGGCGTTCGGAGCAGGCGCCTTCGACGGCGGCGCCTTCGACGCGGGTCTGGATTCCGACACGCTGGATTTTTCCGGCTTCGGCTCCGTCGAGATTTTCCTCAGCGAGCAACCGGCAAACTTCAACATCGCCAATGAGTCGGCGTCGATTATCGGCTTTGAAAACGTCGTCGGCGCGATCGGCGCGGACTTCATCCAAGGGGATGACGGCGTCAATCGGCTGGAAGGGGGCGATGGCGACGACCAGTTGCGCGGCCTTGGCGGCGATGACGCGCTTTTTGGCGGCGCCGGCTCGGATACGGCCATTTTCGCCGGGTTGCGTGACGCCTATGTCGTGTCGCGCGAAGGCGATGAGGTGGTCGTGGCGGGTCCTGACGGCGTCGACCGGCTCGTGGACATCGAGCTGCTCGCCTTTTCGGACGCGGTGGAACCGACGGCGTTCGCGCTGCCGTCCGACGCCATGGTCGACATCGTGAATGGCGGCGTTTCCAGCGACCGATTGGACGGCGGCGACGCCCGCGAACGGATTGAGGGTTTCGGAGGCGCAGATCGGATTTCCGGCGGCGGCGGGGACGATCTTTTGAACGGCGGCAACGGCGCGGATCGGATATTTGGAGACGACGGCGACGATCTCATTCTTGGAGGCGACGACGCGGATATCACATCACCGGGCGAGGGTCGCGACTTCGTCGACGGAGGGCCGGGCGTCGACGCGCTGTTCTATGATTTCACCGACGCCGCAGCCGGCGTGACTCTGGTCGCGCCCGAGTTCGGACCTGCGCGGACGGCGGATGTCGATGTTCCCGGACAGGGGCTGGATGAGGTGATCAACGTCGAAGTGTTGGTCGTGACTGGGAGCGCCTTTGCAGATTCGATCTCCGGTGATCGCGCCAATCTTTACTATCTCGAAGGCGGCGGCGGCGATGACGTTTTGATCGGCGGCGCTGGGCACGACACGTTGATCGGCGGGGCGGGCGACGACAGTCTGAGCGGGTCCTCGATCGACGAATTGTTTGACGGCGACGACGTGCTGGACGGCGGCGAGGGCGACGACGTTTTGTTCGGCGGGACCGGAGACGACTTGCTGAAAGGCGGGGCGGGCGCCGACACCGCAAGGTTTTCAGGTTTCAGCGTCCAATACTCGGTCGCGGGCGACGTGGCGGCGGCCGTTGTGACCGGCCCGGACGGCGCGGACTTCTTGTTCGGCGTTGAAACGTTGCAGTTCGACGATGTGACGATGGACCTGCCCGAGACCGCGGAGGCGGGCGTCGCGGCCTTTGGCGACGCAGATCTCGGAACGGCGTTTCGCGGCCAACGCGCCGTTTTCCAACCCGAGAGTTTCGGACTTGCCACTCTGACCGGGATTGCGGAGTTCGGGGGTGAATCGAACATTGATCTGCGCGATTCAAACGTCATTCCCAATGCGCCGCAGGTGGACGCTGGCGGCGTCATCATCCTGGAGACGGTCGATTCGTTGACGCCCACTCTTGTCGTGGAGAGCGCGCCGTTCGCGACCAAGGGCGGATATCCGTTCGGCGAGGTGAAAGTGTCCGATGACGGATTGAGCATCGACACGTCCACGGGGTGGGCGAACCCAAATGCCGACGGCGCGTTCACTTTTTTCGTGGCGGGGACCGACGCCACGGGTCAGGCCATGGTCGTGCGCGCCGCATTCGGTTTGACGGCCGTCGACGATGCGGTGGTTCCGTCGGAGACCGACGTCGCGGTGTTCGACAGCAGCTACTACCTTGGCGTGGGTCCCAATGCGGATCTTTTGTCCATTGGGGTCGATACGCCGGATGAGGCGTTTGAACACTGGTTTCTCGTCGGTTTCGCCGAAGGGCGCGCTTTCAGCCCGCTGCGAGACAGTCCAGGTCTGATCTTCGACGCAGAGTTCTATGTGTCGCAAGATGCAAGCATCCAAGCGGATCTGGACGCGGGCGTCGCGGCCGATGCGCTCGAGCATTACATCGCGATCGGATCTGCTTTGGACACGCCCGACGGATCGGGCGGGCCGCAATACAATCCGAATCAATTCTTCGATCCGGCCACCTATCGAGACGCGAACCCGGACATCTCCGCCGGGCGGGATTTCTTTGGAAACGAAGTCGATCCCTTTGTCCATTATCTTCAATTCGGCGAGGCGGAAGCGATCTCGGGCGCGTTGGGTCGGCGCGCGGGATTCAACGGTTTCGATCCCAATTTTTACTCGGAAGAGAATGACGACGTGGCCACGTTCATCAATGCGGGACCTGGAGAGAATCTCGGTCTGGTCACGTATTTCCAGCACTTTGTCGAGGCCGGCGTCTCCGAAGGGCGGCCCGGCGCGCCGCCTGAGGGCGGGCGAATCGCAGAGGAGCCCGTTGCGGCGGGCATGTCGTGGATTGCGGCGGACCCTGACGCCTTGATTTAGCGCGCACGAGGCCTGCCGAGACCTTGGCTCGCCGACGGCGCTTGGCGAATTCGCCTCAAGGGTTCAGTAGGTTGGACTGACTTAGGCGAGCGCGCGCGTGACCGCGATCGACGACGGATCTGAAAATGAAGCGTGCGGAGCGCCGCACGGCGACAGGGGAATCACATGCCGACTGAGTTCGACGACTTCATCATTGGGACCGAGTTCGACGACACGCTCAACGGTCTTGGCGGCGACGATACGATTGAAGGTCTCGGCGGCTTCGATCTGATCAATGGCGGGGAGGGAAACGACACTCTCAACGGCGGAGAAGGTGATGACACATTCATCGCCGATCCGGGCGACGACATGATCGATGGCGGGCCAGGCTTCGATCAAGTTCAGTTCATTGCGGGCCTCACCGCCCTCAACATCGATTTCACGGGCTTCGCCGGCGATGGTTCCGTCTTCTCGGATCAGACAGGTCTCGATCAACTCACCAGCATTGAACAGCTGGTCATCATCGGATCCACCTTGTCGGACAGCATTACTGGGTCCGACCTCGACGACATTGTTCTAGGATTTGGCGGCGGTGACCTGATCGACGGCGGCGCGGGGATCGACACCGCCGAGTACGTCAACGTCAGTGCGTTCGACGCCTCTGGCGTGGTTAGCGGCGCCGGCGTCGTGACCTATGACGGGCAGTCGGACAGCGTTTCCTCGATCGAGCAGTTCTTCGTCCTTGGCACGATTTCGGCCGACACGTTCACAGGATCGCCGGGATCGGACTTCTTTTCGGGCGCGCAGGGCGACGACGTCTTTCTGGCGAGCGCTGGCGACGACACGATTGAGGCGGGCGAAGGCGCCGATACGGTCCGCTATGTCGGCGAAAGTTCGTCGGACTACTCCATTTCTGAGGAACTCGGCTTCGTCGCCGTGTCCGGGCCGCTCGGAAAAGACATTCTGTTCAATGTCGAACTCCTTGAGTTCTCGGACGGCGTGTTCGCGCCGTCTGATTTGGTCGGCGACGGCGTCGACGATTTCCCCGCCGACATCACGACGACAGGCGAAGTCATTCCGGACGGGGAACCAAAGGTCGGCGTTCTTGAGACTTCGGGCGACCGCGATTGGTTTGGCGTCGTGCTCGAAGCCGGCGTCTCCTACAGCTTCACGATTGACGGCCATGGTTCAGATCCGCTGATCGACCCCGTTATTTCGATTGAAGACCCGTTCGGTTTTGGACTTGTCACCGGCGCACCGGTCGCGTCCGACATCGAACTCAGCGTGGACACTGCGGGGATTTACTATCTGAACGCCGGCTCGATTTCAGGCTTTGAGACCGGCGAATATGTCATCACCGCCGGTCAGTTTTCCGATGACGATTTTGGGTCGACCCTTGGGACCGCCGGCGAGATTGGGCTAAGTGAAACGCGTTCGGGGCGAATTGAGATCGCCGGGGATGCGGATTGGTTTGTCGTGGAAGCGCCCGCAGACGCTGACTTCCGCTTCGAGGTCACGCCGGTCGGGCTCAGCCCCCTGCCGGATCCGCAATTGAAAGCCCTGGACACCTCTGGAAATCAGCTCGCCTCCGCCGCCGACGGCGACATCGATTTTTCGACCACGGCCGTCACCCAATTCGTCTTTGAAGTTACGTCTTTCGATCCATTGGCGACAGGCACCTATGAAGTGACTTTCGTCAATCTTGCGCTTGCCGACGATTTCGCTGGAGACATCAGCACGTTGGGCGTGGTCGACGTGGATGGAGATCCAAAAGAAGGCACTTTGGAAGAGGCCGGCGACACGGACTGGTTCGCTGTCGCTCTTGAGGCAGGCGGTCGCTATCGCTTCGCCGTCGACGATGTCGACGCCTTGGGGACGCCGCTCGACGATCCGACGTTGACCCTGCGCAACGCTCTAGGCGAGCCGGTTCTGTTCAGCGACGACGCTGGCGGCTCGCTGTTTCCGGCGATCGAGTTCGAGGCGCAATCCTCAGGGTTGTTCTATCTCGACGTCGCGGGGTTCGGCGGGTCGTTCGTCGGCGACTACCTGGTCACGGCCGAACAGCTTGAGGGGCCGCCCGAGGATGACGATTTTGGCGAAACGCTCCTGACGGCTGGTCTCCTTGATGTCAGCGAAAGCGCGCTTGGGCGCATCGAAAGCGCCGGGGATCGGGATTGGTTCTCGGTCGATTTGACAGCGGGAACCACCTATCGGCTTAGCGTTTTGCGGGGGGCGGACGGGCCGCTCGACGATCCGACTTTGACCCTCCGCGACTCCGCCGGCGTGCGGCTGAAATTCAACGACGACGCCGACGGCGGTCTTTTCCCATCCATCACGTTCACGCCGCGTGAGAGCGGAACCTTCGTCTTGGATGTGGCCGGCTTTGGCGACGTGTTCACCGGCGCCTATGAGGTGGCGGTCGACGAATTGACGATCGTGGACGATTTTGGCGCAAGCGCGGCCACCAGCGGCGCTCTGGCTCTGGATGCGCCCATTCTCGGAAGCATTGAGAGCTTCGGCGATCAGGATTGGTTCGCGCTCGACGTCACGCAAGGAGAAACCGTTCTCCTTGCTTTGACCGGCGTGGGAAGCGATCCGCTGGACGATCCGGCGATTGAAGTCCGCACCGCAGACGGGACGGTGCTTGCACGCGACGACAATGGCGGGGCCGGACTGGACGCCTTTTTGCGTTTTGAACCGACGATCACGGGCGCCGTCTTCGCCGTCGCGCGCGCGTCAGGCGACGCCTATCTCGGCGACTATCAACTCACCGCGGCCCTTTCTCCGCCGGATGCGGTCGGCTCGACGCCCGATACGGACGCCGTGCTGACGATCAGCGGCGGCGTGGGGACATTCGCCTCGCGGATCGACTATTCCGGCGATGAAGATTGGATCGTATTGCCGACGCTGCGCGCCGGTTCGGTCTACGACATTTCGGTCGAAGGAACGGGCGCCGATCCGCTCGCGATCCCCAGTCTTGTCATCATTGGCGGCGACGGCGTGACGCGTCTCGATGCGGGCGATCCTGGGGAAACCTTGCGCTTGCTGCCCGAGCAGGACGATGTCGGATACTTCGCCGTGCGCGCCGCGGACGACGCCTCCATCGGCGAATACGAAGTCCGGGTCTTGGAGGTCGTCGACGATGTGCGCGGCGACCTCGCGACCGGCGCGACGATCGATGTGGACGGCTCGGTGGAAGGGACCATCGAGTTCCCGGGCGACCAAGACTGGTACACGGTCAACCTGACCGCGGGCGCGACCTATCAAATCGATCTGGCCGGCGCCGGTGCCTCGCCGCTTGCTGATCCTTTCGTCGCCGTCCGCGCGGGAGAAGGCGATCCGCTGGCGGTCGACGGCGGCGTCCTCTTGGCCAATGACGATGACGGCCCCGGACTGGCCGCCTCGGCCATCTTCACGCCCGACCGATCGGGCGCGTTCTTAATCGCCGCATCGTCCGGCCTCGCCGACGATGAAGGGTCCTATGCGCTCAGCGTCACGGAGATCGCGGGTTCGGTTCCAGACGACTTCTCCGCGGACGCGGACACGGGCAATGCGGTCTCTGCGTCGATCGGCGGCGTCAATTTTGCAGGCGGGTCGATCGACTATGGCGGAGATGACGATTTCTTCCGATTGTCGGTTGTCGCGGGCGAGACCTACACGATCACTTTGGCCGGGGATCTGACCTCGGGCGCGCCGCTCGGCGACCCGCTTTTGCGTATTTTCGCCTCGGACGGCGTGACGCTTCTTGCGGTCAATGACGACGGCGTCGCTGGATCGAATGATGCGCGCGTCACCTTCACCGCTTCGGAAGACGGACAGGTGCTCATCTCCGCGGAGTCCGCGCGCACGGAGGATTCCGGCGCCTACACCCTAAGCCTGGCCGCCGCCGACGCGCCGTCCTCCGGCGTGGCGTCTCAAGATCACCAAGACGCCATCGAATTGGATCTCCTGCGTGCGGATCCGCGCTTCGCGGACCTGGACGGGGAGGGTTACGCCATCGTCATTGTCGACACGGGCATCGACTTGGACAATCCCGCTTTTGGACCGGACGCCAATGGCGACGGCGTCGCCGATCGCATCGTCGCGTTCGACAACCTCTTTGAAGACGGCGCGTCGGTCGACGATGTGCGCGGCCATGGGACCGGCGTCGCAGGCGCGGCGGCCTCCTCCGATCCCAATGCACCGGGCGTCGCCCCGGGGGCCGACATCATTGCGCTCGACATCTATCCAGACACGAAGGGCGGCTCGACCTTGTCTTTGGTCGGCGAAGCGCTGCAGTGGGTCGTGAAGAACGCGGACACCTACAACATCGCCGCGGTCAATCTGTCGCTTTCAGAGGGCAACGCCGCGACAGTCACCCAAAATTTTGACGACGAACTCGAACTCTTGGCTGATTTGGGCGTCGTCGTCATCGCGTCGGCCGGAAACGCCTATGAACAACCTGACGTGACCGGCGCCATCGGCGTGGGAACGCCGGCGACCGAGCCGCTGATCATCGGCGTCGGCGCCACCTTCGACTCGGATGCGGCGGCGATCGCGCCGAGCGACAAGGATGCGGTCATCGAGCCCGGCGTCGACCGGATCGTCTATTTCAGCCAACGCCATCCCGATCTGGCCGAAACCTTCGCGCCGGGCTTCGGAATCGAAGTGCCGAACACAGGATTGGGCATCGTCCAGCAAAACGGCACCAGTTTCTCTGCTCCGATTGTGACGGGCGTCGTCGTCTTGATGCAGGAACTCGCAGAGCAAACGATCGGCCGCCGCCTGACGACGACGGAAATCCAATCGCTGATCGCCGAAAGCAACGACGTCATCAATGACGGCGACGACGAGCAGGACAATGTCGTCAACACCAATCTGGACTATGGACGGCTGAACGCGTTCAAGCTCGCCGAAGCGGTCGTCGGATTGACCGACGGCAACACCGATCCCTTTGCAGGCGAAGACGCGGCCTTCACCTTCGGCGGCGCGGCCGTGCGGATCGACGCGCTGTCCAATGACGGGGATTTCGACGGCGATGCCGTCTTCATCGCGGCGGTGGACGATCCGACGTCGGGCTCCGTCATTATCGACGAAGGCACCGGCCAACTGATCTTCGCACCGGACGCGGGTTTCACGGGAACGGACACGTTCACCTATTCGGTGGCCGACGGCCGAGGCGGATTGGCGACGGGCGCCGTGACGGTTCGGGTCGACGCCGAGGCGCCGACGCCGGGTTCGGGATTTGCAGGCCGAACGGTGCGCATTGAGGGACGTGCGCCGGACGTGCAGAGCGGGACCGGATTTGTCGACGTGTTGAGCCTCGACGGATTCACCGAGGCACCGGACGCGATCACGCTTCCCGATTCAAGCGAGGGGGCCCGCCCCTTTGTCGGCGTCGATGTGGACGACACCACGGTGACATTGAACTTCTCACGTCCGGATGGCGGCGGGTTGTTTGAAGCGACGGACTTCAATGGATTGGTGATCACGGACCTTTCAGGCGACGCCCCGGACATCCTGTCCGCGACCGTGGATGCGGCGAACACCACCCTGAATCTCAGCGGCGCCGTCGTCACCACCTCGCGCGACCAAATCCTCATCAATCTGGCCGGCCGATCGGTTCTCGACACCTCCGTCTTGACGCTCGACGTGACCTTCGCGGAAAGCGCCTCCGATCCGATCGGAGGCGATCAGTTGAGCCCGCTCGCGCCGTCGGACGAGCCCAACGCCTTCGACGTCGGCTTGTTCGACGCCTCCTTCTATCTCGGTCGCGGCGAAAACGCCGATCTTGCAGATCTTGGGGTGACGACGAACCTCGCCGGTTTCGAGCACTGGTTCTTCTCCGGATTCGAAGATGGGCGTTTGTTTTCGCCCTTGATCACCATCGAGTCGCTCTTCGACGACGACGCCTATCTGACCGCCAATCCGGGCGTGGCCGATCTGATCGCAGAGGGCACGGTGAGCTCCGCCTTGGAACACTACATCCGCATCGGCTCGTCGCTTGACACGATCAATGGGAGCGGGGGGCCGCAGTTCAATCCCAACGCCTTCTTTGATCCTGCCGCCTATCGGTTCGCCAACCCCGACATCGTCGCGGCGCGCGACTTCAACGGCAACGCCATCGATCCGTTCGTCCATTACCTCCAATTTGGCGAGGTCGAAGCCATCGGCGGCGCAGACACGAGGCTGGTCGGATTGGTCGGTTTTGACCCGCGTTTTTATTCCGCCAATAACGGCGACGTCGCCGATTTCATCGACGCGGGACCAAGCGGAAATGAAGGGCTGGTCACCTTCTTCCAGCATTTTGTGGACAACGGCCTCGAAGAAGGTCGTCGAGGCGTCGATCCGGCGCTTGCGCTTATCGTGTGGGATGAACC
>CAYPOX010000090.1:0-10727 GCA_964412525.1 uncultured Caulobacterales bacterium | reverse complement strand
GTGGCGTTCATCGACCGCGTCCACCTCCGGCGCGGACAGCCCTTGGTCGCGCAACCACGCGGCGACGTCGAGGAACGGGCGCAAATGGTCCGGCTCGGCGGCGTCTGGCGGCCAATCCATCAACATGCGGGTGCGCGCGCCGCGGCGAAGACGGACATATCTTCGGCCGGAGGCGTCGCCAGGCAAAGGCTGGTGGAGCGCCTCGCCCCAACCCTGCGCCTCAAGGAACGCGGCCCGGACGTCGCGCCTCACGCCAAAATCTCCGCGAGGCGGCTTCGCCAGGACGGTCCCGCTTGGACGCGCGCGGTCCGGCCGGTCGACGCCGCGTCGATCATCACGTCAAGGCGATCGGTCGGAAGGTGCGCGCCCGCCTTGTCCGGCCATTCCGCCACGATCACGTCGTCCAACGCCTCCTCCCAACCGATCTCGATCACGTCATCCGGCTGATCCAAGCGATAAAGATCGAAATGATGCAACACGCCGTCGGCCCTTTCATAGGATTGGATCAGCGTGAAAGTCGGGCTGGGCGTTTCGACGTCGTCGCCAAGAAAGCCGGACACGACGCCGCGCGCCAAAGTGGTCTTGCCGGCCCCCAAGGCCCCCTGCAAGGCGATCACGTCGCCGGGCCGTGCGAGACGTCCGATTCGGCGCCCGAAAGCGACCGTGTCCTCAATCCGGGCGAGCGCGAGTTCGGTGCCGTCGGTCATGCCGCCTGGGATAACGCGAAGCGATGCAAAGCGCCATGATCGCGGATTGGCCATGGGCGTCGCCAAAGCTATGTGTGGCGCATCACTGAATCGGAGACGAGTCATGCCCAAGATCACATTCATCGATCACGGGGGAACCCGGCGCGAGGTCGACGCCGCCGCGGGCGCGACCGTGATGGAAACCGCCATCCGCAACAACATTCCCGGGATCGAAGCCGACTGCGGCGGGGCCTGCGCCTGCGCCACGTGCCACGTCTATGTGGACGAGGCTTGGCTCCTGAAAACTGGAGACAAGGGGTCTATGGAGGAATCGATGCTCGACTTCGCCGAAGACGTGCGCCCGACCTCGCGATTGTCCTGTCAGATCAAGGTGACGGACGCCTTGGACGGGCTGGTGGTGACCACGCCGGAAAGCCAGTATTGACGCGCCGCGCTTGCGGCGCCGCATCAATGCAGTGCAGCAAAACGTCCGCATGAATTTTTCACAGCGCCCGTAAATGGCGCAAGCGGACGCCCTAAATTCCCGCTTGTCAGGGCATCGAAGGTGAGTTCCTTCCGTCATTGCGGCATAATCTCGCGGCAATGCTCTAGGAGGGAAACGATGGAAATTCGCCAAATCCCCACGCCCGGTTGGGAAGACGTGCGTTACTGCGAGGACGCCGAGTCCGGCCTTCGCGCCTTTATCGCCGTGCACGACACCACCTTGGGCCCGGCATTGGGCGGATGCCGTCGCTGGACCTATCAAAAAAACGACGACGCCCTTGAAGACGTCAAGCGTTTGTCCCGCGGGATGACCTATAAAAACTCCCTGGCCCAGCTCGATCTTGGCGGCGGCAAATCGGTGATTCTGGCCAGTCCGGGCGAGACCAAGACGCCAAAGCTGTTCCAAGCGTTCGGACGGTTCATTGACGCCCTGGCCGGCTCTTACATCACGGCGGAGGATGTGGGCGTATCGTCCGCGGACATTTCGGAGGTCCTGAAGGAGACACGGCATGCCGTCGGCTCGGACGAAGGGCCCGCGGCGGCCGGCAATCCATCCCCTTTCACGGCTTTGGGGGTGTTTCATGGGCTGCGCGCCGCCGCCAAACATCGTTTTGGAACCGATACGGTCGAGGGATTGACCGTTGCGGTCCAAGGCCTGGGCCAAGTCGGCTATCGGCTTTGCGAACTTCTCCACGAATCGGGCGCGAAGCTGATCGTGGCGGACATCAATGAGGCGGCGACCCGTCGGGCGTCCGAGGCGTTGAACGCGGAGGTCACCACGCCCGACGAAGTTTTGCTAAGCAAGTCGGACATCATCGCGCCCTGCGCCTTGGGACACGCCATCACGCCGCATGTGGCGGGCGCCATGCACGCCGGAGCCATCGCCGGAGCCGCCAACAACCAGCTCTCCGAGCCGCAGCTCGACGCGGTGCTGAAGAGCCAAGGCGTCGTCTACGCCCCCGACTACGCGATCAACGCCGGCGGGGTCATCAACATCATCGGCGAGCATAACGGCGCCTATGATCGCGCCTGGGTGGAGGCGCGTTGTCGCGGCTTGTACGACATCCTGGACCAGATCCTCAGCCGGGCGGCCGCGGAGAACGCGCCGACGGGCGCCGTCGCGGATCGAATCGCCATGGAGCGGATCGCCCAAGCCCGATCGGAAGGCCGTCGGTTCCAAGCGGCCTGACCGCAGCTTTAGAACGTGGCCACGGCCGGCTCGGTCGCGCCGTCTTGGGCGGCGAGACCGATCGGCGCGTAGGAGGCGGTGGCCTCGCGTCGTTCGACGGTTTCCGGATCGTGGGGCAAATGGAACACCACGGTGGTTCCTTCGTTCGGGATCGACCGCAGGACGACGCGGCCCCCATGGAGCTCGACGAAGCTGCGCACCAGCGCCAAACCCAAGCCGGCGCCACGGCCGCCACGCCTTTCAAATCGATCGAACACGCGTGACTGGTCTTCTTGGGCGATGCCGCGCCCCGTGTCGCTCACCCATAGGCGCACTTCGGTCTCGTCGCGCACGGCGCCAAGAGTGACGCGCCCCCCCGCAGGCGTAAACGCCAAGGCGTTGGCGATCACATTGTCCAAAGACTGGGCGATGCGGTCGTGATCGGCCTGGATCAAACCCAGATCGCCGTCGAAGCGGATCTCCACGGCGATCTCTGCGGACGAAGCCCGCCCCTCGAAACGCGCCGCCGCGTCCTTCAACAAAACGACCGGATCAACCGGCGAGAAGCGCAACTCAAGTTGGCCCGACTCCACCAGGGACAAATCGATCACGTCGTCGATCAGACCGATAAGCTGGTGGGAGGCGGTCAGCACGCCGTCGACATATTCGGTTTGCCGGGTATTGAGCGGGCCGAACATGCCTTCGCGCAGAATCTCGGAAAACCCCATGATAGAGTTGAGGGGCGTGCGCAGTTGGTAGCTGACATGGCTGACGAATTGGGATTTGAGCCGATCCGCCGCTTCAAGCGCGCGGTTCCGCTCCTCCAGCGCCGCCTCGCGCAGTTTGGCGTCGGAGACGTCAAGAAAGGCGAGCAGTGTCGCGCCATCAGGAAGAGGCGTGGCCGACGCGGACAGGACTCGATTGGGAAGCCGCCGGATCTCGACGCCGTGCAGCCGGTTGCGATGCTCGTCATCGAGGCCCGTGATTCGTTCTCGAAACTGCTCCCAAACCTCCGGATCCGAAACCTGCGCCCGCAACGCCTCCAACAGCACTTCGAAGTGCGGCTGCTCGCGCAGAAGACTATGGGGCAGGTTCAACGCGTCTCGGAAGGCTGGGTTGTGGAGCCGAAGCCGGCCGTCCGAACCGAACACGGCCACGCCGTCGGCGAGATTGTCCAGGGTCGCGGTCTGCACCCGCAAAACGGTGTGATAGGCGGCCTCAAGCTCCAATCGGCGGGTCACGTCGTCGAAGAGGAAGAGGAGGCCGCCGGATGCGTCGGCGCGCCGGCGCACTTGCAGAGCGCGGCCATCCGGAAGCGGCCACAGCTCTTCCGAAGCGGCGTCCGGAGCGCCGTACCCGTCCATCTGCTTGGCGCGCCACACCCGGTAATCCGTTTGCGCAGGTAGGACGCGACGGTTCTGCAGCAGGTCCAAGAGCGATTCATGGTCGATCGACTCGGGAAGGTCTTCGGGCTCCAACCCCCAGAGCTGGGCGAAGGCGGCGTTGGCGTATTGCAGCCGCCGTTTGGGATCGAACACGGCGACCCCCGTTTCGAGCTCGTTCAACGTGCTCTCATAAGCGCGCTTCAATCGCGCGGCGCGCCGGCGTTCAAAGTCCAATTCGCTTCGGTCGATCGCCGCCCCGACGAGCCCATAGGGTCCCAGCGGCGTTTCCACGATCTCCAAGGTCCTTCGTTCTCCGGCGACCGTGAGCCGCGATTGCCGACGCTCCGTTTGGCCGCGCATCCACGCGTCCCGCGCAAGCGTGTCCGCCTCCGATTCGATTTCGCGCGCACCGTCCCCTTCGCCCGTCAAGGCTTCATAGGCCGCATTTCTCCAAATGACGGAGAGATCCGGTCCCCGCCGCCAAATCGGGAAGGGCAATCCGGACAACGCTTCTCGAGACGCCGCCTCGGGCCCGTTCTCCAACGCCCCCATTGGGCCCGTCCAAGGCGGATGGAGCCAGAGGGCCACATCCGCGCCGACGGTCCGGCCGAAGGCGTCGATCGCGCGACCTTCGGGACTTATCAGGCGAAGGTCGAACGGGACGCCATCGCTGCGGAGCGTCTGCAACGCATCCGTGATCGTGGACGAACCGCCGCCTTTCAACGAGACGGCGCGCCAATCTTCAAGCGCCTCGAGAAGGCGGCGGCCGAAGCCCCGCCCGCGGCTGACGTCCGTGCGTTCGGCGATCGCCATTTCCACGTCACGCCCGCCATGCATGGCCGACGGCGCGTCCGGCTCGCCGGCAATGTCATCAGCCCAAAGGAGGACGAGGCTCGGCTGCACGGCTAACGCCGCTTCAGATCGTTCCGATCGCGCCGCACGGCGAGAGGGACGCGCGCCGGCGCGTCGGCGCATTTCGGCGCCCATTGCAAAGATCGCCGCGCCGATCACCGCCGCCAAGGCGAGGATCAGAGCGTGGGTCGCGCTCCAGGACCCCAAAACCGCCCCTCCTTACGTCCGTGACGGACCACCTCCGGCCCGCCCTAGACGCAAGCCTAGTACCGATAATGCTCCGGCTTAAAGGGGCCGCCGACCGGCAGTCCAAGATAGTCGGCTTGATCGGTGGACAGTTTCGAAAGCTTGGCGCCCAGACGCTCCAAATGCAGTTCCGCGACTTTCTCGTCCAAGTGTTTCGGCAACACGTAGACGTCGTTTTCATAGTTCGCGTGGTTCCGCCATAGTTCAATCTGCGCCAGGACCTGATTGGTGAACGACGCCGACATCACAAAGCTGGGGTGGCCCGTCGCGCAGCCGAGATTGACCAAGCGGCCTTCCGCCAAAACGATGATGCGCTTGCCGTCCGGGAACACGATCTCATCCACCTGCGGCTTCACGTTCTCCCATTTGAAGTTGCGCAGACCGGCGATCTGAATTTCCGAATCGAAGTGGCCGATATTGCAGACGATCGCGCGGTCTTTCATCGCGCGCATATGATCGACAGTGATCACGTCTTTATTGCCCGTGGCGGTCACGAAGATGTCCGCAGTCGCCGCGACCTCGTCCATGGTCACGACATCGTAGCCCTCCATGGCCGCCTGGAGCGCACAAATGGGATCGATCTCCGTGACGGAGACGCGGGCGCCTTGGCTGCGCAGGGACTCGGCGGAGCCCTTGCCCACATCGCCGAAGCCGCACACGACGGCCCGCTTGCCCGCCAACATCACGTCGGTCGCGCGCTTGATGCCGTCGACCAAGCTTTCGCGGCAACCGTAGAAATTGTCGAATTTCGACTTGGTGACCGAGTCGTTCACATTGATCGCCGGAAACGGCAGAGATCCCGCCTTGGCGCGATGGTAAAGGCGCATGACGCCCGTCGTCGTCTCCTCGGAGACGCCGATGATCGACTTCTTCACCTTGGAGTACCAGCCCGGCTTTTCCGCCAGAGTCTTTTTGATCCGCGCGTAAAGCGCCTCTTCTTCCTCATTGGTCGGATCGTCCAAGACGCTCGGATCGGTCTCCGCATCCGCGCCCAACAGGATCAAAAGAGTCGCGTCGCCGCCGTCGTCCAGGATCAGATTGGGCGCGCCGCCGTCGGACCATTCGAAAATCTTGTCCGCAAAATCCCAGTACTCCTCAACGGTCTCGCCCTTGAAAGCGAACACGGGCGTGCCGGCTTCTGCGACCGCCGCCGCTGCATGATCCTGCGTGGAGAAAATGTTGCAGGACGCCCAACGCACGTCGGCCCCCAGCGCTTCAAGCGTTTGGATCAAGACCGCCGTTTGGATGGTCATGTGCAGAGAGCCTGCGACTCGCGCGCCCTTCAAAGGCTTCTCCGCGCCATACTCTTCGCGCAGCGCCATCAAGCCGGGCATTTCCGTCTCCGCAATGGCGATTTCCCGGCGTCCCCATTCGGCGAGGGTGATGTCCTTCACAATGTAGTCTTTGTCGGCCATAGCGGCGGATTCCCTTCAATGTTCAACGAAAATCAAGCGCGCGCGGCGCTTCTCTCCGGCGGATGTATAGGGAGCCGCCGGCCGAGGCGCAAGTTGCATATAAAGATATCTTTATATGGATGGCGGCAGGCGCGTCCTCAATGCGATCGACCGGCAGGCTGGGCGCAGCGGCGATCCATGATCGGGCGTTCGACCCGTCGGTGCATGGCGGAAGCCAAAGCGTTGGAAAGAGTGAAGCCGAGGGCGAAAGCGGAAAACGGTCGCAATCGCGCCGCCCCGTCCGTCAGGGCGTAAGGTCAGGCGGCGAAGGCGCCGCCAAAGCGACCCTCACTCCCCGAAGCGGCCTTCGAAAAGTTCGGCGACGGCCGCCAACGCCTGAGGCGCTTCCGGACCCTCCGCGCTGAGCTCCAATTCGCAGCCTTCGCACGCGGCGAGCATCATCACGTCAAGAATAGAGCCCGCATTGGCGCGGGTGTCGCCGCGTTGGATCCACACCTCCGCGTCATAGCCTTCGACCAGCTTGACGATCTTCGCCGACGGGCGCGCATGGACGCCCTTCGCGTTATGGACGCGCACGCGCCGAAAACTGTGCCCGTTCGCGCCATTGGCCTCGACTAGCGTCATCCGGCGCGCCCTTCCAAAACGTCGGAGGCGATGATTGCGTAGCGGCGACCGGCGTCGCGCGCTTCCCGCGCCGAAGCGGCGAGGCCAGCGTCCGCGCGCACCTCCGCGAATTTGATCAACATCGGCAAGCTGACGCCGGCCACGACTTCGCCGTTCAGCTTTTCCGTCGCCGCGATCGAGAGATTGGCCGGCGTGCCGCCGAACATGTCCGCCATGATCAAAACGCCGTCGCCCTGATCGACCTTCTTCGCAGCCGCAACAATATCGCGCCCGCGATCCTCCATATCGTCGTCAGGGCCGATGCAAACGGCCTCCACATGCTCCTGCGGGCCCACAACATGCTCCATGGCGGCGATCAACTCCTTCGCCAATGCGCCATGCGTCACGACAACCAAACCGATCATTTCGCACTCGACGCGCCGCGCCAACCGTTCAGAATCCCGCGAAAGCTTAACCGCTTTTTTGCACCGCCGAAAAGCCCTCCCAAGGTCCTACGCGGCAGGGAGCCGCACCACGAAGCGCGCGCCCCCGCGCGGACGGTTCTCGGCCCAGATTCGGCCGCCATGGGCTTCGACGATTTGACGGCAAATCGACAGGCCCAAGCCGGAATTCGCGCCGAAGCCGTCATGCTCCGGTCGATCGGTGTAGAAGCGTTCAAAGATTGTCTCCAGATTGCGCTCGGGAACGCCGGGCCCCTCGTCCTCAACGGCGATTTCGATTTCAGGACGACGCCGGCTCGCGGCTTCGCCGGCCAGAACCGTGACCACGCCACCCTTGGGCGTGAAAGACACCGCATTGTCGATCAAATTGCGAAACACCCGCGCAAGCGGCTCCGCGCGGGCCCGCACCCAGAGATTTTTCCGCGGTCCGACATAACCGAGAGCGAGGTTTCGGCTGGCCTGCTCATGCTGCACCACGTCATGCAGCAGGCGGCCGCAAGACACGACCTGCATCTCCTCGCGTCCCAATTCGGCGTCCAAACGCGAGGCGTTGGAGATGTCCGTGATCAATCGATCGATACGCCTCACGTCGTGGCGCGCGATCTCGATCAGGCGCGCGCGCTGTTCCGGCTTGGCGGCGCGTTCCAGCGTATCAACCGCGCTTTTCAGCGAGGTCAGCGGGTTTTTCAGCTCATGGGCCACATCGGCGGCGAAGGCCTCAATGGCGTCGATCCGGTCGTAAAGGGTGGCGGTCATGCTGCGCAGCGCGCCGGAGAGTTCGCCGATTTCGTCACGACGTGGCGTGTAGTCGGGAATCTCAACGCGGATCCGCCCAGGCCGCACCTGTTCCGCCGCCTGGGCCAGTCGACGCAAAGGCGCGGCGATCCGAAAGGACAACAGAGCCGCGGACACGACGGACACCAACAGGCCCATCATGAAAAAGGGCAAAATGGCTCTGCGCTCGGCGCGCACGATTTCGTCCACGCCGCCGCTCTCCAACGTTAAGGCGCCAAGAATGGCTTGGATGCGTTTGATCGGAAGGCTGACGGAGACGATCAAGCCGCCTTCGCCATTCAAACGGACGGTCTGGCGCACGTCGCCCTCCAGGGCGGCCGCGACTTCATTTTTCAAAGTTCGGTCGCGCGCGCCGCGCCTTGGGTTCCCTGGAATCCAAGTCTCGGGCGCCAAGCTGCGAATCGTGCTGCGCGCTTTCCGCCAGAAACGATCGAGCGCGGAGTTCTCCGGCGGCGGCAAGGGTTCGTCGACGATCTCATCCCGCAAGAGCTGGGTGTCCGCGACGAGTTGGCCGCTTGGATCGAACAACAAAATCCGCGCCGGAACCCGTTCGGAGAACCGGCGAACCACCGCCCGCGCCAAGGTCGGATCCAATTGAAGCGCGTCCGGCGGCGCGCTTTCCGCAAGCACCAACGAAATCACTTCGCCTTCCGCCCGCAGCAATTCCTGGCGCGCACCGATCAGTTCGCGCTGCATCCCGGAAAGAAACAGCGCGCCCAAAAACAGAATGACGAGACCGAAGGCGTTGAGAAAGACGATGAAACGGGCGACGCGCGGCAAACCGAACACACGCCAAGGGCGCGACGGCCAAGCACCATCCGCGCGCGATGCGCTTTCCTCGTTCGCCCCTTCGATCCAGGCGTCGTCAGTCTTCGTGCTTGTAGCGGTATCCGACGCCGTAAAGGGTTTCGATCGCATCAAATTCCGGATCCACCGCCCGGAACTTTTTCCGGAGGCGCTTGATGTGGCTGTCGATGGTTCGATCATCGACATAGACCTGATCGTCATACGCCGCATCCATCAAGGAGTCGCGGCTTTTGACATATCCTGGACGCTGGGCGAGCGCCTGCAGAATCAAAAACTCGGTGACCGTCAGCGCCACGTCCTTCTCCCCCCACATGCACGCATGGCGCAACGGATCCAGAGTGAGACGTCCGCGTCGGAGCGTTTGCTGATCTTCGTCCGCGGAAACGGCCTCATCCGCGCGCTCGGCGCGTCGGAGCACGGCGCGCACGCGCTCCAAGAGCAGACGCTGAGAAAAGGGCTTTCGGATGAAGTCGTCGGCCCCCATGTGCAGCCCGATCACTTCGTCGATCTCCTCGTCTTTCGAGGTGAGGAAGATCACGGGCACCGCACTGTTCTGGCGCAGGCGTCGCAGCACCTCCATCCCGTCCATGCGGGGCATTTTGATGTCGAGAACCGCGAGATCCGGCGGCTTCTTTTCAAACGCCTCCAACGCCTCGACGCCGTCGGAATAGGCGTCAACCTCATAGCCCTCGGTTTCGAAAAGGATCGAGACGGAGGTGAGAATATTGCGGTCGTCGTCGACAAGCGCGATTTTGGTCATGAACGGCCTACTCCGATGCGCAGCTTATTTAGGTACGGATTCTCTGAGACCGCAACGTATCGGCTAAATTCCGGCGGCGGCGGGGCGAAAGCGAGGCGCGCTTGCCGCTTCCCCACATTTTCGATAGTCTTAAGAAATGGTTTAACGCCACGGATGCAGGCGTGAACCTCGACGATCGAGGGGGATGCGATGTCGGGTTCGGTCGAAAGCGCGGCCTTCGCGCGGAATTCGTCTCAACGGTTCACCGCCGGCAAACGCCGGAAAGAGCCGGACGCCGCCGGGGCCGGCGCGGATCGCGAAGGGCTTGTTCGCGACACGATCGCCGGCATGGCGTTCGCCGCCGCCTTCGATGCAGCTCATGAGGGCCCGATCGCGCCGGGCGCGATGCACGCCGCCTTAATCGCCGCTGAGCGTGAGGCGGAACGCCAGGCTTTGGGATTGCCCCCGAAAAAATCGCAGCAAGACGTCGGGTGATCGAGCGAGGCGCGTCAATGCGCTTCGTCCCAACTTGGCGCGGCGCGCGCTTCAACCTCCAACGGCACGTCGAATTGGATCGCCGGCTCCGCGGCGGAGCGCATCACACGGCGAATGACGTCGATCGCGCGATCCGCCTCGGTTTCGGGACATTCGAACACCAACTCGTCATGGACTTGAAGCAGCATCCGCGCGGCGAGCTTCGCCTCCGCGATCGCGGCGGGCATGCGGATCATGGCGCGGCGGATCACGTCGGCGGCGGAGCCTTGAATTCGCGCATTGATCGCTTGGCGTTCCGCATTTTGCCGGACGCCCACCGCCTTCGCCTTAATCTCGCGGATCCAGCACCGTCGCCCAAACGCGGTGGTCACGTAACCGTCCTCGCGCGCCTTCTCCTTGGTGGCCGCCATATAATCCTTAATCTCAGGAAACCGTACAAAATAGCGATCGATGTAGTCTTGCGCCTCGCTGCGCGGCACGCCGAGCTGAAGCCCGAGTCCATAGCCTCAAATGCCATAGACGATGCCGAAATTGATCGCCTTCGCCTTCCGGCGAACCAAGGGATCCATGC
>CAYPOX010000089.1:0-11001 GCA_964412525.1 uncultured Caulobacterales bacterium | reverse complement strand
CACACGGGCGAGTATGAAGACGGCCGCTTAGGCGAAATCTTCATCGACATGCACAAGGAAGGCGCCGCGTTCCGTAGCCTGATGAACAATTTCGCCATCGCGATCAGCCTCGGCCTGCAATATGGCGTGCCTTTGGAAGAGTTCGTCGACGCCTTCACCTTCACCCGTTTCGAGCCGGCGGGTCTGGTGCGCGGCAATGACCGGATCAAGAACGCGACCTCCATTCTGGACTACATCTTCCGGGAGTTGGCGGTGAGCTATCTCGGTCGCCACGACTTGGCGCACAACGTGCCCGAGGCGACGCCGGACACGGTGGGCGGCGGGGTGCAGGAAGGCCGCCTGCCCGAAGGCCCGGTGGAGAAAGCGCCCGAGCCCGCGCCGAAGCCAGCCGCCGCCCTCATCTCCCGCGGATTCGCCCGGGGGGCCACGGACAAATTCGTGGTGATTCAAGGCGGCGCCGGCCCCATCGCCGTCGATGCGGTGAGCGAGGCTGGCCAGGCGACCGCCTATGCGGGGCCGCAGGGCGCGGTCGCCCGGGCGGTCACGACGGACGGCCATGCGGCGATCGCCGCCGTCGGCGCGACAGCGAGCGAGGCCAGCGTCCAGGCTCGCCTGAAAGGCTATGAAGGCGAGGCCTGCGGCGAATGCGGCAACTTCACCCTGGTGCGCAACGGCTCCTGCCTGAAATGCGACAGCTGCGGCGCCACGAGCGGATGTAGTTAAGGCCGCGGCGAACGGGACATGCCGCACGCCGCGGTCGATCGAGCGTGGGCTTGGCGCGTGATGTGAATCGCGTCGCCGCGCCTTCGCCCCGCCCCGCGTCAGCGTGATTTAGTCCACAGGGTCGCGCGGTTGCGACATCCTTGGGCCTAGGAGCGGCGCAGGGCTTTATGCTAGCGCCATCATCTTGGGTCAGGGGGGAGACTGAACATGACGCGACTGGTGGCGTTTCTGCTGATTTTTGTGATTTCCGCATGCGCGACGTCGATCGACACGCGCAGCGACGCCAATCCGGACATCGATTTTACGGGCTATCGGACGTTCGCATGGATCGGCGACACGCCCTTCGTCGACTCCATGGAAACGGATCGTCCGCGCAATCCCCTTGTCCTCCAGCGCATCACCCGGGCGATCCGGGACGAGCTGACCGCGAAGGGTTACGCCTTCACCGCCGATCAAAGCGCGGCCGACTTCGTGGTCGCCTACACCGTGGGCGCCCGAAACCAAATCGACGTCGACACGCGCACCTATTCGACGAACGTGCCTTACTATCGCTATTATGGTCGCCGGGGCGCTTATCGCGGTTGGGGCTATGGCGCCTATTACGGAACGGAGACCGTCACGACCGCCTACACGCAAGGCGTCATCGCGATCGACGCCTTTGACGCGGAAAGCGAGGCGCCGGCTTGGCATGGCTACAGCACGCGGCGGATCGAAGAACGCGACCGCAAAGATCCAGAGCCCATTGTGGTCGAAGTCGTGCAGGCCACTCTGGCGGATTTCCCAAGTCGGTCGAATTAAGGTGACGCGTGGGCCGCGCAGGGCGCCCCACGTCCTAAGGGGGCTGGTGCGCGCGGCGGCCTGAACGTCACGCCCAAAAAATTGAGGGGCGTGTTCGTCGTTCGGAACAATACGATCGCCGGCGCCTATTGACTGAGCCTCAGGCTCCAGTCTTGCAGATCTCAAGTCACCCGCCGCGCCACGTAGAACCCATAGCTCACATAGGGGATATGGCGTCGGTAAAGGTCGATTTCGTGGCGCTCGCCGTCGACGATCGCACACGCCGCATCGGAATGGCCGTGACGCGCCAGAAAAGCGTCGAAACGGGCCTCCAAGGGCAGGTAATAGGCGTCGAGCCAACATTCTGGCGGCAACGGAAAATAGCCGAGCAGCGCGTAACCGGCGCGCTCCAAAACCGCGATCTTTTCGGATGCGCAGCCCGCCTCCGGATATTCGCGCATCCAATGGTGGTGGAGCGCGTCGGGCCGCTCCGCGGTCAGCCAGGTCAATTCGGAGACCGCCAGCACGCCGCCGGGCTTCAGATTGGATCGCCACGCACGCACGCCGCGTTCGAAACCCAAATTGTAGACCGCACCTTCCGACCAAATCACGTCCAGCGACGCCGGCGCGATCGGCAAATGGGCCATATCGGCGCGAACCGGCTTGACGCGACGGTCGAGGCCTTGGGCGGCCAATCGACGCCGCATGGTCTCAAGAAACTCTGCGAACAGGTCGATGGCGAGAATGTCGGCGTCCAACGCGTCGGCCAAAATGCAAGTGGAAGCGCCCGTCCCGCAGCCGAGATCGGCGATGCGCAGACCGGCCCGGCCACGGAGCCCCGCAAGCTCCAACGCCCGGCGCGTCTCCGCCTCCCCACCCGGTCCCTGACGCGCGCCGCCGCGATGAAGGTCAATCAGGAGTCGCAATCCGTCATTCATGGCGCTTGTTGGCGCAAGAATGATGAACAAGAAAAGCGGTCCGCCATGGGGCGTTCCCTCACCGCGACAGCGTCGGAAGCGTGCATTACGCTCATGACCGCGCCGCCGTGCAAGCACGGCGCGCCTAGATGGAGGGTCAACGGATGCCGCAGAAGATCGTCGTGCTCGCGACGCGCAAAGAGGGCGTGTCGGACGAACGACTACGCGCCGAGCAAGCCAACCACATCCCCATGGTGCAGGCCTTCGGGAAAGAGTTCATCCTGAAATATGAATATGGCTTCGGCCTGCCGACCCCGGACGGCGCCGGGCCGCTCGCCGACGTGATCGTGGAGATCACGGTCACATCCTTCGAGGCGTTTTTCGCGGGTTTGGAGACGCCGGGGGGCATGGCGGCCCGCGACCATGCCGACAGCTATCTGGCGGAGGTAAAGTTCCACCTGTTTGAAAAGGAAACCGCTTGGGGTTGAGGCAAGGGCCCAAGGCATGAACGCCGCGCCTGGCGGAATCTCCGCCAGACGCGGCTTCAGGCGGTCGTCAGCCTTGGTTGAGGTCGAAGCGGTCAGCCCGCATCACCCTGACCCACGCGTCGACGAAGTCGTCGACGAACGCCTCTTGGGCGTCCTCGAACGCATAAACCTCCGAAACGGCGCGCAACTCCGCATTGGCGCCGAACACAAGGTCGACATCGGTGGCGGTCCATTTCAGGTCTCCGGTCCCGCGATCGCGCCCTTCATAGACGCCCGCCTCGTCGGCCTTGGTCCATTCCGTCTCCATGCTGAGCAGATTGACGAAGAAGTCATTGCTCAACACGCCCGGTCGCTCGGTGAACACGCCATGATCGGCGCCGCCCGCATTGGCGTCCAAGACGCGCATGCCGCCGACAAGAACGGTCATCTCCGGCACCGTCAGTCCGAGAAGGTCCGCGCGCTCCACCAGATGCGCGGCCGGCGAACCCGCCACGTCCGGTCCGACATAGTTTCGGAAGCCGTCCGCCTTCGGCTCCAACACGGCGAAGGACTCCGTATCCGTCATGTCGGCCGTGGCGTCGGTGCGGCCTGGCGCGAAGGGAACGTCCACATCAAAGCCGGCGTCCGCCGCCGCCTTTTCGATGGCGGCCGCCCCGCCGAGGACGATCAAATCCGCCATGGACACCTTTTTGCCGCCGTCCCGATCGCCGTTGAAGTCAGATTGGATTGTCTCAAGCGCGGAAAGCACCCGGGCCAACGCGTCGGGATCATTGACCGCCCAATCTTTTTGGGGGGCGAGACGGATGCGTGCGCCGTTCGCTCCGCCCCGCATATCCGTGTCGCGATAGGTGACGGCTGAGGCCCATGCGGTGCGGACCAAATCGGAGGTGGTGAGCCCCGACTCCAGGATTCGTTCCTTCAGCTTGCGGGCGTCGCGTTCGGTGATCAGCCTGTGATCGACGGCCGGAACCGGATCCTGCCACGCGAAGGCTTGCTCCGGGACGTCAGACCCGAGATAGCGCGCCCGCGGACCCATATCGCGGTGGATCAGCTTGAACCAAGCCTGAGCGAACGTCGCTTCGAACTCTTCGGGATTTTGACGAAAGCGGTTGGAGATTTCGCGATAGATCGGGTCCTCCTTCAACGCCAAATCCGTGGTCAGCATGATCGGCTGGTGGAACGTGGTCGGGTCAAAGGCGTCGGGCACAAAGGTGGTGGCCTCCGCGTCCGCCGGAACCCAAACCGTGCCGCCGCCGGGGCTCTTTTGCTTGACCCATTCGTAATTGAAGAGGTTGTCGAGATATTGGGTCGACCAACGCACCGGCGTCGCAGTCCATGCGCCTTCAAGACCGCTCGTCGTCGTGTCCGCGCCCTTGCCGGTTCCGCACGTGTTTTTCCAGCCAAGTCCTTGGTTCTCGATCGGCGCGGCTGCGGGCTCGGCGCCGACGCAATCATCCGGCCGATGAGCGCCGTGCACCTTTCCGAAGGCGTGCCCGCCAGCAATCAGCGCGACGGTCTCCGCGTCGTTCATCGCCATCAACCCGAAGGATTCGCGGATCGCCGCACCAGCGGAGACCGGATCAAGATTGGCGTTCGGCCCTTCGGGATTCACATAGATCAAACCCATGACCGTCGCGCCGAGCGGTTTTTGAAGCTCGCCATTCGCGTCCCGACGATCCGAGGCCAAAAGCTCCGATTCCGGTCCCCAATAGACGATTTCCGGCTCAAAGACGTCCGCGCGTCCGCCGGCGAAGCCCAGGGTTTTGAAGCCCATTTGCTCCATGGCTTGGTTGCCCGCGAGCACCATCAGATCCGCCCAAGAGATCGCCGCGCCGTATTTCTGCTTCACCGGCCAGAGCAGCCGGCGCGCCTTGTCCAAATTCGCGTTGTCGGGCCAACTGTCGAGCGGCGCGAAGCGCTGTTGGCCGCCGCCGGCTCCGCCCCGCCCGTCCGTCACCCGATAGGTGCCGGCGCTGTGCCACGCCATGCGGATGAAGAGCGGGCCGTAATTGCCGTAATCGGCCGGCCACCAATCCTGAGAGGTGGTCATGACCGTTTCGATGTCCGCCTTCACCGCTTCAAGGTCCAAGCTTTCAAACGCGGCGGCGTAGTCGAAATCGCCGCCCAAAGGATTGGACTGCGGCGCGCTCCGGCGCAGGCCGCTGAGATCCAACGAATTCGGCCACCAATATTGGTTGGTCTTTGCATCGGCGTTCGTCATGGCCGCGTGATCCGTCGCCGCTGCGGCCGCAAAGGCGGACGGCGCCGTTGAGACAAGGATCGCCGCCGCAGACACCGCCGTCCAAAGCGGCTTGAATGGGTTCGTCATGAGTTTCCTCCACATGGTCCATCGCTGACGTTTGTTACGACAACTGCAATTTGAACGTTTCGGAACGCACTGTAAAAGCGATGGTTTCAATCCGGACGATAGATGCAAACGATAGAAAGGCGGCGGCCATGAACTTGCGGGAACTTCGCTACATCGTGGCGGTGGCGGACCTGCGCAGCTTCAGCCGGGCCGCGGAACGTTGCGCCGTGAGCCAGCCGACGCTCAGCGCGCAAATCAAAAAGGTGGAGGCGACGCTGGGCGTGGCCCTGTTCGAGCGGACCAATAAGCGCGTCATGCCCACCCAGGTCGGAGCCCAAGTCATCCCCTTGGCGCGCCGCGTGCTGCAGGAAGTCGAGGCCATCGAAGAGATCGCCGCGACCGCCCAGGATCCGCTGACGGGGCGCTATCGAATTGGGGCGTTTCCGACCTTGGCGAGCTATCTGCTGCCGGACTTGGTTCCACGGCTGGTCGACGCCATGCCCCATGTGCGCTTGGTGCTCGTTGAAGAAAAGTCCGATCTGTTGGTGAAGAAGTTACGAAACGGCGCGCTCGACGCCGCCTTCCTGGCGCTTCCCGTCCATGACGATTTTCTGATGGCGGAGCACGTCTTCGACGATCCGTTTTATGTGGCCGTATGCGCGCGCAATGAACTTGCGATCTGCCCATGCATCGGCGCCCATATTTTGAGTCAGCACCAATTGCTCCTTCTGGACGAGGGTCACTGCCTGCGGGATCAAGCGCTCGACGTCTGCGAGTTGATGGGGGTGAGCGACGAGGCGGATATGCGCGCGACCAGTCTGGAGACGCTCCGCCAAATGGTGCGCGCCGACACGGGCGTGACCTTGATGCCCGACATTGCGACGCGGGCGGAGGACCCGGAGATCCGCTACATTCCTCTGGCGGGCGACGCGCCTTACCGGTCAATCGGCCTTGTGCGCCGGAAGACGTGCCAAAGGACCGCCGTCTTCACGCGGGTTCTGGACGCCGCCCGCGCACTGAAAAACGGTCCGTAAGCGCGGCGCGCGCCGAACGGCGCCTGCGGAGGGCTGCATATGCTCGAGAAATTGATCATCGGCGTTGGGGTCGTGGTGCTGACCTCATGCCTTCACGCCTTTGCGCTTGGAGCCGCGCTGGCTCGCTTCGCCAGCTTGAAAGCTTGGGCGAGCCGGAGCTTGAACATTTGGCGCGTGTCGGTCGTCCTCTCCGCTTCCGTTCTTTGGGTGATGATCTCGCATATGGTCGGCGTCATCGTTTGGGCGGTGGTGTTCGACGTCGCCGACGTGTTCGCTGATTTCGGTGAATCCTACTATTTCTGCCTTGTCGCCTACACGACGCTCGGCTTTGGCGACCTCATCCTGCCCGAACCGTGGCGCATCCTGGCGGGGGTTATCGCGGCGAACGGCTTTCTGCTGTTTGGGTGGAGCACGGCGTTTCAGGTCGAACTCCTGGCGGACCTCCGCAAGTCGACGGCGCCGAACCTATGAACCATCCCATTCAATCCACCCCGGATTTTCGTCGCTCAAGTCATGGCGACCGCCTATCGGCCGGCGCAGCCGGCGCCTTGCGCCCCGCCGCGCGCCGCCTCTAACGATAGGGCATGAACGCCGCCACCGCCTTTGAATTTCGTGCGCCGCCGCATGTCCTCTTCGGGCCCGGCGCCTCCAGCCGTGTTGCGGAGACGTTGGACAAGCGTCGCGCGGCCCCAGGACGCGTGTTCGTCGTCACGGACGCTGGCTGCCTTGCGGCTGGCGTATGCGCAGTCGCCCTCACGGCGTTGGAAACTGCGGGCTTTGACCCGATCGTGTTCGACGGAGTGATCGCCGATCCGCCGGAAGGGGTGGTTCTGGCCGCCAGCGCCCAAGCGGAAAGGGTGAAGCCTGACGCCGTGATCGGTTTGGGGGGCGGCAGTGCGATGGACGTCGCGAAGCTTGTCGCGGTGCGGCTAACATCGGACCAAGCGCTTGACGGCATGTATGGCGTGGACAAGGTGCGCGGCGCACGGCTTACGCCTCTCGTGCAAATCCCCACCACCGCCGGCACCGGGAGCGAGGCGACTCCCATCGCGATCGTGACGACAGGCGAGACGACGAAGATGGGCGTGGTGTCGCCGCAACTCTATGCGGACGCTGTGATCCTCGATCCGAATTTGACATTGGGCTTGCCGGCGGAGGTCACCGCCGCAACCGGGATCGACGCCATGGTCCACGCCATCGAGGCCTACACCACGAAATTGAAGAAAAACCCCGTTTCGGATGCGCTGGCCAAAGAGAGCTTGCGCCTTCTCAACGGCCATCTGGCGCGCGCTTGCGCGGACGGGTCGGATCTCGACGCTCGCGGGGCGATGCTGCTCGGCGCGTTTCTGGCCGGTCAAGCCTTCGCCAATGCGCCTTGCGCCGCCGTCCACGCCCTCGCCTATCCGCTGGGCGGACGGTTTCATATCCCTCACGGGCTCTCCAACGCGCTGGTGCTGCCCCATGTCCTGCGTTTCAACGCCGACGTGGCCGCGCCGCTCTATGCGGAGCTGGCGGTGATCCTGACGCCGGACGCCCGCGGCGACGCGCAGACCCTGAGCGAGGCCGTCATCTCACATTTGGCCGCCTTGTCTCGCGAGGTGGGGATCCCTTCCCGCCTCCGGGACATGGGGATCTCCCATAACCACCTTCCGCAATTGGCCGAGGATGCGATGCAACAGACCCGCCTTCTGCAAAACAATCCGAAGGAGGTGCAGCTGCAAGACGCGAAAGCGATTTATGAACACGCCTGGTGACGTCCGCGCCCCCCGTCCGCGCCGGACGGACTACGTCCGTTTCCTCTCCCTCGACACGCGCTGGGCCGACAACGACCTTTACGGCCACGTCAACAACGCTGTTTACTATTTTTACTTTGATACGGCGGTGAACCGTCATCTGATTGAGGCGGGCGCGCTCGACATCCATGGGGGCGACGTCATCGGCCTGGTGGTGGAGACCCAATGCCGATATCACGCGCCGATGGCGTTTCCAGATACCGTGCATGCGGGCCTGCGCGTCGGACGGATCGGACGCTCCAGCGTGCGCTATGAACTTGGCCTTTTTCGCAATGACGAGGATGACGCCGCGGCCGACGGGCACTTCATCCATGTTTATGTGGATCGCGAGACGCGGCGACCCACCTCCCTACCCGACCCAATGCGCGCGGCGCTCGAACCGCTTGTCGTGGCGACGAAAACCTAGCCGCCGCCCTCGACAGAGCGCCAAGCGGATCCACTTACGCGGTTAGCCGTCGCGCCCGTCGCCCCAAGGAGACGATCTCATGATCACCGTCCACCATCTTAACAACTCCCGCTCCCAGCGCGTCTTGTGGCTGTTGGAGGAGCTGGAGGTCGCCTACGAAATCAAGCGCTATCAACGCGATCCGGTGAGCATGTTGGCGCCCAATTCGCTGCGCGACGTGCATCCGCTCGGCAAGTCGCCGGTCTTGGAAGATGACGGGCGCATCCTGATCGAATCGGGCGCGATCGTCGAATATCTCGTGGAACGCTATGGCGCCGAGAAGCTGCCCATTCCCACGGACGTAGATCTTCGACTGCGCTATCGCCAATGGATCCACTATGCGGAAGGCTCCGCCATGCCGCCGCTACTTCTTAAATTGGTCTTCGACCGTATGGAAAAGGCCGACGCGCCGTTCATCGTCAAACCGCTCGTGAAAAAGATCGCTGATACGGTCCGTACCAGCTTCATCACCCCGCAGATCAAACTTCATCTCGACTTTCTGGAATCCGAATTGGAGCGCGACGCCTGGTTCGCCGGTCCGAACTTCACCGCGGCGGACATCCAGATGAGCTTCCCGCTTGAGGTGGCGGCGGCGCGCGGAGGGTTGGATTCCACCCGACCGCGGCTTCACGCGCTGCTCCAAACGCTTCAAGCGCGACCGGCGTATCAGGCGGCCCTCGCGCGCGGCGGGCATTACGAGATCCTTTGAGACAAATTGTAAACAAGAACTTGACGGATGGTCGCATTTCATTGCACAAGCGCGCGACGGCGGTCGGGGTGTTGCGTGAAGTTCACGAAGCGCGAACAAATGGTGATCGCAGCTCAGCTGCGGCTGCAGGAAATGCAGTCCGCGCCGCCGGCTGGCGTCGGCGCGCACGGCGACGCCATGGACGCGCTTGTGGAGTCCATGTCGGCGCGTCGTGGCGAATTGGTGCTGCGTCGCGTCCACTGACGCGAGCCCCTCAGCCGGTGATGAACGCTTTGATTTGACGCGCCGCTTGGCGGATGCGTTGTTCATTCTCCACCAAGCTGATGCGCACATGGCCGTCGCCGGCCGCGCCGAAACCGACCCCTGGCGACACCGCCACCTCCGCCTCGCGCATCAACGCCTTGGCGAACTCGACCGATCCCATGGCGCGAAAACGCTCGGGTATCGGCGCCCAGGCGAACATTGTCGCCTTAGGCGGCGGGACATCCCATCCCGCGGCTTGGAAGGCGGAAACAAGAACGTCACGACGCGCCCGATAGGTCGCGCGGATCTCTGCGACGCAGTCTTGGGGGCCGTTCAACGCCGCCGCAGCCGCCACTTGGATCGGCAGATACGCGCCATAATCGAGATAGGACTTCATGCGCGCCAGGGCGGCGATGAGCTTGGCGTTTCCGGCCGCAAAGCCCACACGAAAACCGGCCATGGAGTAGGTTTTGCTGAGCGAATTCAGTTCGACGGCGATGTCGCGCGCTCCGTCGACCTGCAAGATTGAGGGCGGCGGGTCGTTCTCGAAAAAAATCTCCGAATAGGCGAGATCCGACAGGACCCACACCTCATGACGTCGCGCGAGGGCGACCAAGTCTTGAAACACAGCGAGATCGGCGGTCTCCGCGGTCGGATTTGACGGATAATTGAAGACCAAAGCGCGAATCCGGCCCGACGGAGACTCCAACGCATGCGCCAAGTGTCGGAGATAGGTTTCCGCGTCGGGCGCCGGCAACGCGCGGACCGCCGCGCCCGCAATAATGAATCCGAAGGCGTGTATCGGGTAGGCTGGATCGGGGGCCAACACCAAATCGCCCGGCGCGGTGATCGCCTGGGCCAGATTGGCGAATCCTTCCTTGGAGCCCAAGGTCGCGATGACTTCACGTTCCGGGTCCAACTCGACGCCGAACCGCCGTGCATAGGACGCGGCCATGGCGCGGCGAAGACCCGGCACGCCCCGAGACATGGAATAACGGTTTGTCTTCGGCTTCTGCGCCGATTCAAGAAGCTTCTCTAAAATATGAGGAGGTACGGGCAAATCCGGATTGCCCATGCCGAAATCGATGACATCGCACCCCTCCCCCCGCAGCCGCGCCTTCAGGGCGTTGACCTCTTCAAAGACATAGGGCGGCAGGAGGCCGATGCGATGGAACTCGGAAACGTGGCCCGCGTCATGCATAGCCCGCATTGGATGGCATGCGTTCGCGCGGACCGCCAGCTTTTTCGCGCACGCCTGAAAACACGCCCAGGCGACGGAACGCCGCGCGGCGTGACCTCGCCTACGTTTGCTTTTCTCGGAGGGACCGTTATGTCTCCGCTGGCTGGACGTTGCCCCGATGAGGAGAGAGTCGCGTATGTCGAAGCATTTCGGTCCCGCGAGCTTAACGCTCGCCGCCGCCATCGTCGTCGCAAGCTGCGGCCAATCAGATGAAGCCCAAGCGACGGAAGATGCCGCGCCGCAAACCGCGGCGTCGGAAACGGCCCCGGTCCAGGAGCCGTCGAATACTGTCGCCGCCGCCGCCCAGGGCGCTGCGAACGCCGC
>CAYPOX010000088.1:0-11077 GCA_964412525.1 uncultured Caulobacterales bacterium | reverse complement strand
TCCTTTGCGACACGATACGTGGTCAAAAGAGCGGCACAAATCCGTGACAGGTCCACCTCGACCTCACGCAAATGACCGATGATCTCTTCGGCAGTCCGTCTCTTCCGTCCCATTCCTCAGCTCCTCAGTTGGAGCCAAGCCTATCATATCAGCCGGACCACTTTTCGGGAGGCAGACCAACCGTCGTTTATGCGGCCTTTTCGCATTCGGCTCCTGACGAGACCGTGACGAAACCGCGTTGCGAATGTCAGATACGATAAGTCGGTCGGACGTTTCGCGCCGTCGGTCACGAGGGCCGCCTGCGAGGCGGGCGGGCTTTCGTTTGGGGGGAACGATGGACACGTTTTTGAGACCGAGCAGGCCGCGGCGGACTTCCCAATACATGCGCGCAGCGACGGCGCTTAGCGGCGCGTGCGCCGCCTTGGCGATGGGCGGCGCGCCGGCCTGGGCGAGCTGTGCGCCAACCCAACCGAACGACTCCGAAAGCGTGCGGTGCGACGGCGCGACCGCCGGGCCGACCGTCTCGACACTGGTCGACGCCCCCATGTCGAACGGCGTGAACCTGATCGTGAGCGAGGGCGCGGACGCGCGCGCCGATGGGACGGCGATCATCCTCGGTGCGGACTCGGTCCTGGAGATCGGCGGCGCCTTGTCCGGCGCGACCGGAATTGACGCGCAAGGCGTTTCGGCGCTGTTGATCGGACCCGACGGAGTGATCAACGGCGCGAGCGGTGACGGCGTGCGCGCCGACCGGCTCGGAGTCGTGGAGAATGACGGGACGCTGACCGCGACGGCTGACGCGCTATCCGGCGGGACAGCGGACGTCCTCAGAAACGCGGGCCTCATCGAGGGATCGATTGGTGTCGACGTCAGCGGTGATGTCGTCGCGGTCCAAAATGTCGGAACCGTTCGAGGGCGAGCGTCCGGCTTACGGATTGGAGGCTCCGTCACTCAATTCGTCAATCTGGACGACGCGACGATCGACTCCGAGACCGGTGAGGCCGTGAAATTGGGCGGCGTCGCGGTTTTCGAGAATGCAGGCGTGATCCAAGGCTCGGACGGACTTCTAATCGCGGGGCCGGGCGGGACCGTTCGCAATGACGGCTTGATCCAAGCGACCGGGACCGCAATCGGCGCCAATGGCGGCCTTGAAGCGTTCAATCTCGGCCCCGACGGACAATTGGTCGGCGGCGTCGGTCTGCAAGGTTCGGGTACGATCGGGTCTATCCTGTTGGATGGCGCAATCAACGCCACCGACCGCGGCGTGCGAACGGTTGCGGTCAATGAATTGACGCTCAACGGATCGGTCGACGGCGGGAATGCGGCGTTGGATCTCGGGTCGGTCGGATCGCTCCTGACTTCTGAAGGCTCGCGCATTTCCGGACAGGACGGCGTGATCGCGCTTCGGGGCGTGGGCCTGTTGGATGTCCGCGGCGAGGTCGAGGTCACGCGTGACGGTTTCATCTTGGGCGGCCTCGGCTCTGCGACGGTTCAAAGTTCGATCGAGGCCGGTCGCGACGGTCTGCGCGCCGGATCGATCCAGAGTTTGGTCGTGTCCGGACCTGTTTCGGCGGGCCGCGACGGCGTCGTCGTGGCGGACGCAACGGGCCCGATTTCTCTTAACGCGCCGATTGCGTCCGGTCGCGACGGCTTCGTCGGCGGTCGATTGCGCAATATCACGATTAATGCGGATGTGACGGCGCAGGGAGACGCATTCCGTGCGCAATCGGTCCTGGAATTGGTCGTGGCGCCAGGCGTGTCCCTGGACGCGGCGGAGGGCGGGGCCCTTGTGGTCGACGGGCAAATTTTGCTTCTGCGCAATGAAGGCGCGATCACCGCGCAAGGATCGGAGCCTGCGGTGCGGGCGGGCTCCATCACGACCTTTGAGAATGTGGGGATGATTGATGGCGACGTGACCGTCGACGGCGCGGTCACAACCTTGTCGAATGACGGCGTGATCACCGGCCTGCTCACGGCCCAATTTGTGGAGACCGTGGTGAACGGAGCAGACGGGACCGTCGGCGGCGTGGACATCGTCGAGGTCGGCGCCTTCACCAATGCCGGTGAAATTGACGGCGCCACGAACGCCCAGGACATCGGATTGGTTCTCTTCCAGATCGGTGCGTTTCAGAACCTGCAGGGTGGGATTGTGAGCGGCGCGCGCATCGGTGTGGATGCTCAGGACCCACTAACCGAACTTCGGAACGCGGGGGTGATCCAAGGCGCGGAGATCGGCCTTCGCGGCAGCCGGATCGACGTGCTCGTCAATGAATCGACCGGACGAATCCAGGGCGACGTCGGGGTAGAGCTTGCGACGACAAGCCTGACCAACGCCGGCGACATTTTTGGTGGAAGCGTTGGTGTGCGCGCGTCCGACAGTTTCCTCACGATCGTCAATACCGGCCGGATCGAAGCGACGGACGGAGTCGCGGTGATCGGCGGCGAGGGCGCGGATGTGGTGGAGAATGCGGGCCGCATCGCCGCGCTCGAGGAGGGCGGCCTCGCTTTGGATCTGCGCGGCGGCGGCGACACCCTTTTCGTCGATCCGTCCTCCGAGTTTCTGGGCGGCCTGGACGGCGGCGCAGATGACGATCGGATCGTGTTTCGCGGCGATGCCGAGTCAACGTTCGATGTCGGGCGCGTCACCAATTTTGAGAACGCCGAGAAGAGCGGCGCGGGAACGCTCACGCTGACCGGCGCAAATACGTTCGCGCTTTCCATTCTGTCGGGCGATGTGGTTCTGGATGGAGCGGAGCTCGGAGCGGTGACGATCGCGAGCGGCGCCGCTTTAGAGGGCGACGGCACGATCGGCGCGCTGCTTCTCAATTCGGGCGCACGTTTGGCGCCAGGGCAGTCGCCTGGAACTTTGAACGTCGCTGGGGACGTCACATTTTCCGCCGGGTCGATTTTCGAAGTCGACGTCGACATGGCCGGGTTGGCGGATCGGCTGGCCATCGCGGGGGCGGCGATCGTTGAGGATGGAGCCGTGCTGGACTTGGTGTTCAGCGACCCCGCTGCGGACGTGGCGGGTTTGGCTCCGGTGACGATCCTTGAGGCCAGCGAGATTCAAGGCGGCTTCGCCGTTCAGGACAATCTCGTCGCAGACGACGCGTTCACGGTGACGGCCGAGGACGGACGTTTGGTTCTTGCGTTCGCCGAGGCGGGGGATGGCGACGGCGACATGGACGGCGACATGGACGGCGACGGCGACATGGACGGCGACGGCGACATCGACGGCGACGGCGACATGGACGGCGACGGCGACCTGGACGGCGACGGCGACATGGACGGCGACGGGGGCATGGACGGCGACGGCGACATGGACGGCGACGGGGGCATGGACGGCGACGGCGACATGGATGGCGATGGCGGCGATCCGGCGCCTTTGCCTGTCGCGACCCAGGCGCGCTCAAACGTGCAGACCATCGCGCAAGTGATCGCCGCGGACCCGTCCCTTAGGTTTGAAGAGCGCATTGAACCCTTGCCGTCGGACGCCCAGGAAGCGGCGCTGGTCGCTCTCTCCGGGGAGAATCACGCCGCCGCCGCCATCGCTGCGGTGGAGGTGGCGCAGGAGGCGGCGACCGCGTCGCTCGGCGCGGGCGGCAATGACTTTACCGACGAGTTGGCGGATTTTTCCGATCCTGCGGCGGGGTTCGACGACGCGGTCGGAGAATTCTCCGTGGGCGCCACGCCGTTCTTCGCCTTCTCCAGCGTGAATGGCGATGGCGCGGGAAGCGGGCACGAAGCGCAAAATCGCGGAGCCGCCCTTTCGCTGGATTACAAGCTCACCCAGCGCCTACGGATCGGATTGGGGTCCGGATACGGCCGGTTCACAGCGGATTCGGCGCAAAACCAATCACGCACGACCGCCAACACTTTTCTCGCTGGCGTTCGAGGACGTTATCGCGGGCCGAAGCTCGATGCGCGGGCGTCCTTCGCCTACACGTTTTTCCAAGATTTCAAGACCGAGCGCCAAGTCACCTTCGCGGACGGCGTGGAGACCGCGACTGTCGATTACGACGCGGCTGCGTTTTCAGGCGCGGCTCGGGTTTCCTATCTGCTGGAAAGGCGATCGTGGTTGTTGGGCGCGCTTCCACGGGCCTTCGCCTTCAGCGAGTTCGGACGGTTCAGCCGAGACGGTTTCGAAGAGGAGGGCACCGGCGGCATCGCCCTTCGCGGCGACCAGGTCAATTTGATACAAGGCAATGTTGGCGGCGGATTGGCGATGACATGGCGGATCGAGCGCGGCGAATGGGCGTTCGGCCCAGGCGTCGTACTGGGCGCCGTGTTCGAGGCCGCCGACCGGGAAGGCTCGATCGACAATCGGTTCGTCGATTCAGACTTTCAACAGGACTTTTCGGTGCAGAGCGCCGCGGCGTCCGCCTTGTTCGGCAAGGTGGGGGCCCAATTCCTGATCAAGCCGAGTTTCCTCGATTTCGGGATCGGCGTCGCCTATGACGGCTCCATCGCCGGTTCCGGGGTCATTCACGGCGTTCGCCTTCGCGCGGCGCGGCGTTTTTAAGGGCGCGCCCGGACGCCCAATTACGATTGTCGCTTCCGCGTCAATCCGTCCTGACGTAAGATGGCTTGACACGATTTGGCTTCAGCGACGGAGGGCGCGGCGGCCATGTTCGAAACAGACGTGCGGTTCTCAAATCCGTTTGTGTTGGTGGATCTCGGCGCGGTTCCGGCGGATTTGATCACCGCGGACTTGGACAATGACGGTGATGACGATGTCCTGGTCGCCGTGTTCGATGGGCGCAATCTCCTCATTGAAAACCTAAGCGAAACGACGCCCGGCGCCTTTGCACCCGATCCCGTCGAACTTCCCGTCATCGGCGGCGGCGAGGCGGTGCTCAACGTCGCGGACGTGGACAATGACGGCGACCTCGACCTGTTGGTGGCGAACGGAGCCGGCGGCCGCAATTCCCTCTTTCTGATCGAGAATTTGAGCGAGACGTCTCCAGGCGCCTTCGCAGACACGGCGGTTCGCTACACCCAGCAGGATGACGATATCAACTCGCCAACGAATTTGGCGATCGGCGACGTGGACGGAGATGGGGACCTGGACGCGATCGTCGCCGACGACTTCGTGTCCGCCGTCGTTCTTGTCTCGGACCTGAACCGCAAGGAGCCGGAAGCGGCGCGCGAGCGCGCCTTCGTCGATATTGCGGACCGTCAGGCGCGGGTGCTCAGTTTGACGTTGGAGGATGTGGACGGCGACGGCGATCTGGACGTTCTCGCCTTTTCAAGAACGGAGACCAGCCTTTTTTGGATCGAGAATGTCGGCGCGGCCAGCGACACCGGCTTTGCGGAGCCGGTCGTGCTCAACGATGCGCTGCCGGCCTTCACATTTGCGACGTTCGAAGACGTCGACGGCGACGGCGATACGGATCTCGTTGCGACGGTCCAAATTGCGTTTCCGGATGTTGTCGTCGCCGTGGTCGAGAATGTGAGCGTGCCCGGGGCTGTCGCATACGCGAGCGAGCCGGTCATTCTCACCAACCAAATCGCCGATCCGTCTTTCGTGGAAGCCGCAGATTTCGACGGGGACGGCGATCTCGATCTGGCGGTCGACTCCGTAAGTCCACGTGGCGTTTTCTTGTTGGAGAATACGGGCGAGGTTGGGGTCGGATCGTTTGATCCAACACCCACCCGCATCGTGAGAGGCAGCCAAGGAAGCACCATCCTCCATGCCGTGGATGTGGACGGCGACGGCGATCAAGATCTGTTGACGGCTGGAGTGAACGACCGCGTGGTCCAAGTGCTGTTCAATGACGGCGTCGGGCCGGTGCGGCCGACGCCGCTCGCGGTCTCGCTCTTTGACGCGGCTTTCTATCTTGGGCGCGGTGAGAATGCGGATCTCTTGGCGGTCGGGATCGACGAGCCTTTGGAGGCCTTCGCCCATTGGTTCGACATCGGCTTCGCTGAAGGGCGGGTGTACTCGCCGCTGCTCACCATCGAATCCCTGTTCGACGATGAAGCCTATGTGCCGCGCAACAGCCAGGCGGAGCGAGATATCGCGTTCGGCAGCGCTGACGACCCGGTGGACCATTACATCTCGATCGGTTCGGAGATCGACACGGACAGCGTGAATGATCCGTTTAATCTCCAATTCAATCCAAACGCTTTCTTCGATCCTTTCGCCTATCGCGCCGCCAATCCGGACATCGTCGCCGCCGTCGACTTCAACAGCAATCCGATCGATCCCTTCGTGCATTACCTGCAATTCGGGGAGCGGGAGATCCTCGCGGGGAACCGTACGCTCGACGGGTTGATCGGCTTCGATCCGATTTTCTACAGGGACAACAATCCGGACGTCGCCGAATTCATCAATGCAGGCGTCGAAGGCAATTTGGGTCTGATCACCTACTTCCAACACTTTGTCGATTTCGGTTTCGACGAAGGCCGAGACGGCGTCCCCGACGATGGCTTGCGCTTGATCGCCGATCCCGTGGGCTTGATCTGACGCGTTTCCCGCCGCATTCGGATGGTCGAATGATTGGGGGCGGGATGATGTTCAGGTTTTGTGTAGCGGTCGTGGCGGCCGTCTTGGGTTGGCCGGCGTTCGCCCAGGACTTGCCGGACCTTCTGTTCCGCGTGGGCGGCGTCGCTTACTCCGAGTCCATACCGACCCCTCAAGAGGCGTTGGGCTACGAACTTGGCAGCCGACCAGTCCGCCACCACCATATGGTGGCGTATTTGACGGCGGTTGCGGAGGCGAGCGACCGGATCACCGTCGAGACGATCGGATACAGCCACGAAGACCGGCCAATTCAGTTTTTCGTCGTGACGAGTCCCGAAAATCACGCCCGTTTGGATGACATCCGCGCCGCGCATTTGGAGTCTCTTCGGCCCGGTGGCGCGGTTTCCGATGACGCGCCCGTCATCGTCTGGCTCAATTACGGCGTGCATGGCGCCGAGTCGTCGAGCATGGACGCCGTGATCCCTGTTTTGCACCACTTGGCGGCCGCGGAAGGCGCGGAGATGGACCGCATGCTTGATGAGGCCGTCATTCTCATCGCTGCGGTTTTCAATCCGGACGGGTTCGCCCGCCGGGTGGACCACGTCGAACGTTTCTCCAGCACGACGGTTGTGACGGACCCGGTCAGCGCCGTGCACAATTTGTGGACGGCGGCGCGGACCAATCACTATTGGTTTGATCTCAACCGCCAATGGCTTCTTCTGACCCAACCGGAATCTCGCGCCTGGATCACGCCGTGGCACCGGTGGAAGCCCGCGGTCTCCGGCGACTTTCATGAGATGGGCTCGGAAGCGACCTATTACTTCCATCCCGGCACGCCGAAGCGGAAGAACCCTTTGATTCCGCCAGAGGCCCGTGCCTTGGCGGAGGCGATCGCCACCGAGCATGCGGCGACCCTCGACGTGACGAAGCGACTTTACTATTCGGAAGAGGGCTTTGACAATTTCTATGTCGGCAAGGGCTCGACCTATCCGCAGGTGAATGGCGGGGTTGGTTTCCTATTTGAGGCGGCGGCTGCGCGCGGCGGATTGGTTGAATCGCAAAACGGCCTGCGATCTTACGCGGAGAACATCCATTCGCACTTTCTGACGTCGCTTTCGACGATCAAGGGCGCGTTGGAGAACAAGGACGCCCTGCAACGCTATCAGCGCCGGTTCTTTACGGACGCGTTCGATCAAGGTCGCGCCGACGCGCGAAAGGCCTTCGTCTTCACCGCGCCTGGCGATGCGACCCGATCGCGGATGTTTGTTGACCTGTTGCAACACCATGATGTGGACGTTTTCGAATTGGCGCGGGATCTGACCGTTGATGATGTCCAGTATCCGGCGGGCGCAAGCTATGTCGTTCCGACAGCGCAGGACCAATATGTGATGTTGCGCGCGATTTTCGACGAGTTCACCGATTTCGAAGAGAACATTTTTTACGATGTCTCCGGTTGGACGTTGCCCCATGCCTATGATCTGCAATTTGCGGCGTTGGATCGGCGCGCATTCAATGATCGCTTGATCGGCGCGCCCGCGACGGCGGAGGCGTCGCCCGTGGTGGCTCCGGGCCGCGCATCCTACGCCTATGGCTTCAATTGGTCGGACCACCATGCGCCCCGGACGCTCCACCGCATTCTGGCGTCCGGCTTGCGCGCACGGGTCGCCATGGCGCCCTTCACCGCGACCGGACAAGAGCGCGAGCAGGTCGCGTTTGGGCGCGGCGCGGTCATCGTGCCCTTGGCGGGGCAAGATGCGGACGAGGACGAGGTGCACGAGGTGATGGCGGCGGCGTCCCAGGAGGGCGTTTTGATCCACGCCATCGCCAGCGGCGCTTCCCGTGAGGACGGGTTTGATCTGGGCGCCGGGCGCACTTTTCGGATGCTGGAGCGCCCGCAGATCCTGCTTCTCTTTGACGAAGGTTTCGCCGCCTATGACGTGGGCGAGATTTGGCATTTGTTGGACCATCGCATGGGCGTGCCGGTCACCATGGTTCGCAAGTCCGAGCTCGGCCGGATCGACTGGTCCCGTTACACCGATGTGGTGATGGTCGGCGGTCGCGACGTCGCCGTCCCCGACCGCGTATTGGGGCGCATGAGGACATGGGTCCGCGAAGGGGGAACGCTGATCGCGCTTCGGCAGTCTGCGGCTTGGGTCCAGGATACGCTTCTCAAAGAGACGGACGAGAAGGACGGACGCAAAGAGGACAAACGCGAGGACGACGAAGGCGCGTCCGCGACGCGTCTCAATTATGAAGAGAAACGGTTGCATGACGCCGAGCACGTGATCGGCGGAGCGGTCGTGGCTAGCGATCTTGACCTCACCCATCCGCTTGGGTTCGGCCTTTCGGATCGTCGGCTTCCAAGCCATCGCAACACCACGATCATCCTCGACACGCCGAAAGACGATCCCTTCGCCGTGGTCGCGCGATATACGGACGCGCCGCTTCTCTCCGGTTACGCTTCTGAGCGGCGTTTGAAGGAAATCTCCGGCTCGCCGATGATCCGCGCGGAGCGGCACGGCCAAGGCTCGGTGATCTTATTCGTGGACAATCCAGCCTTTCGCGGGACCTTTCTCGGGACGGAGAAAGCTTTTCTCAACGCGATCTTTTTCGGTCACATGATCGAGCCGAAGGCGTCGAATTGAGCCGCGGACAGGAGGGCGATCGGCGCCATTCGATCTTGGCGGACGCAGTAAAATGAGAAATTGAGTCGCATTGACCGTGCGGCGCCGTATTTTACATTTGTAACGGCAGTCATGCGAAAGGGGGCGCGCATGATGAGAATTTGGATGGCGTGCGCAGCGGTGCTCGCTGCGACTCCAGCAACGGCGGATGACGGGTGTCCGCCGCTCGCTTGGTTGCCGTCTCCGACGCCGGGACAGGCGGTCGAGTTCGATGCGTTGATCGATCCGACGAGCGGCGTGCCGAGCCAACCGAATGTCAGTGTTTTTGTGATCAAAGCCGTCCACGGACGCACCGTGGTGTATGACGAGTTTCGTCGCCCGCCGCCCGGCCAGCCCTATGCCGACACGTTGCTAAGGAAAGTGGACGCCATCTACGGCATCTTGCCGACCGCCTATGTCGGCCAAGACGGGTCGGCGGCCATGTCGCGCACCTTCAACGGAGACGCGTCCAATCAACTCGAAGGCCTGGAGCGGCCCGGCCAACAGGCGGAATTGCCCTTTCGCGAAGTTGTGGAGGGGCAGGAGCGGAGTGGCGTCGCCGTTGTGACCTATATCGGTTGCGAAGACGTCGGCGGCGGCGGCGATTTTGCGAAAGCGCGCAGCTACGAAGTCGTCATGCGGGAGGAGGGCGTGAGCGGGGCGCGCACGCGCTATTACCTATCCGTTCGGCGCGGCTTCCCGGTTCGCATTGATCTCGTCGAGACCGGTTTTGTCGTCTCCGCACGCGCGCGCAGGTTCACGGACGACTAGGATCGCGGCGGCGCCCGTCAGAAATCGCAGCTTGTCGCGCCCTTGCGGCGTTTGACCGCGACCGCCGTTGTCAGCTTCGAAGCCCAAGGTTAGCCGACATTTTTGATCCGTGCGCACGAACGCCGCGCGCAGAGGAGGCGTCGTGACCGATGACCGCCATGCCTTGCCGCAATTGGGCGAACTCGGCTTTCTGACCGACGGCGGACTGGAGTCCACCCTAATTCGTCACGACGATTTCGAACTGCCATTCTTGGCCGCGTTCCAACTTCTCATGACGGACGAAGGCAGGCGCGCCCTCAACGCGTATTATGCGCGGTTTCTGGAAATCGCCTTGAGGCGTGGACTCGGCCTCATTTTGCAAACGCCCACCTGGCGCGCCAATCCCGATTGGATCGCACGGCTCTCGCATCCGGAGACGCTTGTCGACGACATCAACGGCCAAGCGGTCGCGTTTTTGCGAGTGCTGCGTGACGGGACGGAGACCCCAAGCACGCCGCTCGTCGTCAGCGGCAGCGTCGGCCCGCGCGCCGACGGCTATCGCGTGCAGCACGTCATGGCCACGGCCGAGGCGCAGCGGTATCACGCGCGCCAGATTGCGGCCTTCGCACGTGCGGGCGCGGATATGGCCCACGCCATGACCATGATGAACGTCCCCGAAGCCGTCGGCATCGTTCGCGCCGCCGTCTCCGCGGACCTTCCGATCGCAGTATCCTTCGCGGTGGAAAGGGACGGACGGCTGCCCTCGGGCGAAACCTTGGAACAAGCCATCGCGGCGGTCGACGTCGCGACGGATGAAGCCCCCGCTTACTACATCGTGAACTGCGCGTATCCGGTACAGTTTGCAGGCCAATGGCGCGCCGCCATCGCCACCGGGCGCGTTCGAGGCCTCTGCTGTGACGCATCGGCTGCCGCGGACGCGTCGCCTGGCGGCGCGAGCGCCGATCATCCGGCCGATGCCCTCACGCTCGCCATGGAGTATCGTCGCTTGCGCTCTGAAGCCCCCGGATTGAACGTTCTTGGCGGCTGCGTCGGCGTCGATCACCGGCACGTCGACGCGATCGCCCAGGCCTGTTTCGGCTAATCCAGCACCTTTTTTATTGGCGTAATTCTGCGACGTGGCGGCGCGAAATTCGTAAGTTTTGAATCATAACAATCGAAAACAAAAAATGCTGATGCT
>CAYPOX010000087.1:0-11253 GCA_964412525.1 uncultured Caulobacterales bacterium | reverse complement strand
GATGCTAGTGCTCGATCACGACCGCGCCGGCGGCTATTGGGGCTCGGTCTATGTGTTCACGGCGATCAAGGGCCTACAGGTGGTCATTGACGGGCCGGTGGGCTGTGAAAATCTGCCGGTCACCTCGGTGCTCCATTACACGGACGCCTTGCCGCCCCATGAGTTGCCCATCTTGGTGACGGGGCTCGCCGAAGAAGAGCTTGGTCAGAAGGGCACGGAAGGCGCGATGAAGCGCGCCTGGGAGAATCTGGACCCGGACCTTCCCGCGGTCGTCGTGACCGGCTCGATCGCCGAAATGATCGGCGGCGGCGTGACGCCGGAAGGCACGACCCTCAAGCGCTTCCTGCCGCGCACCATTGATGAAGATCAATGGCAGTCCGCCGATCGCGCCATGAAGTGGCTGTGGACGGAATTTGGCCCGAAGCGCGTCGCCAAGCGGAAGCCACGCAAGGAAGGCGAGAAGCCGCGGGTCAACATCATCGGGCCGATCTACGGCACCTTCAACACGCCCTCCGATCTCGCAGAGATCAAGCGGCTCGTCGAAGGGATCGGCGCGGAGATCAATATGATCTTCCCGCTCGGCAGCCATTTGGCGGATATCAACAAACTTGCGAATGCGGACGTGAATGTCTGCATGTATCGCGAGTTTGGCCGCATGCTCTGCGAGACGATGGAGCGGCCCTATCTGCAGGCGCCCATCGGTCTGCACTCGACCACCAAGTTTCTCCGCACCCTTGGCGAGTTGCTGGAACTGGATCCGGAGCCCTTCATCGCGCGCGAGAAGCACACGACGATCAAGCTGCTTTGGGATCTTTGGCGCTCGGTGACGCAGGACTTTTTCGGAACCGCCGCCTTCGGGATCGTCGCGAACGAGACCTATGCCCGTGGAGTGCGCCATTTCCTGGAAGAGGAAATGGGCATGCCTTGCAATTTCGCCTTTGCGCGGCGGGCCGGCGCCAAGCCGGACAATGAAGCCGTACGCAAGGCCGTTCAGGAGAAGACGCCGCTCATCCTTTTCGGCAGCTACAATGAGCGGATGTATATGGCCGAGATCGGCGGTCGCGGCATGTACATTCCCGCATCCTTCCCTGGCGCGCTGATCCGGCGTCACACGGGCACGCCGTTCATGGGCTACGCCGGGGCGACCTATCTCGTGCAGGAGGTGTGCAACGCGCTGTTCGACGCGCTGTTTCACATCCTTCCGCTCGGCACGGACATGGATAAGGCGGAGGCCACGCCGACCCGCCTGCACCAGGAACTGCCTTGGGATGAGGACGCGCGGCTCTGCTTTGATCGGATCGTCGAGGGCTATCCGATCCTCACCCGTATCTCCGCCGCCAAACGCCTGCGCGACGCGACCGAACAGGCCGCGCGCCGCGAAGGCGAGGACCGAATCACCGTCGCCCGTGTGGAAGCCGTGGGCGCTCAAAGGGTCTTGGAGGCCGCATGAGTTCGCTGAAGGAGGTCGCAATGACCGCGTTGACGAAACCGAGAGTTCATGGGCGACGCGCCCGAAAGACGGCGGAGTTCCGCGTTTACTACGCGCCGCTCTTCATCATTTGCCTGGTGGCCGCAGTGGTCGGCCGGCTCTTGCCCTGGCGTTGGCGTCCCTTCGAGGGCGCGCCGGGCGATCGCCGGTCCATCCTCGAAGAGGCGCGCTCGGCGACGATTTCGGCGGTCCCATTCGCATTCATGGGATGATCGTCAACCCCCCTTTCCGCTCAGTCCGCGTTTTGGAGTGGAAGGCGCCTCGCGGTTCGCTGCGAAGCGTTCAAGCGTCGGGAAACCGACGTTCACAACCGGCCCTACGGTCGCAAAACGGAGGACATGCTTATGGCTGTCGAAGAACGTAAAGGCTCCCTTTCGGGCCTTACGCAGGAAGAGGCGAAGGCGTTCCACAACGCTATGATCCAAGGAACCGGCATGTTTATCGGTGTCAGCCTGATCGCCCATATTCTGATCTGGATCTGGCGTCCTTGGTTCTAAAACTGTCGAAATCTAAAGGAGAATAGCGACATGTGGAGACTTTGGCTTATCTTCGATCCCCGTCGTGCTTTGATTGGGGTTCTCACGTTCGCCTTCATTATGGTGATGGTGAACCATTTCGTGCAGCTCAGCACGCCGCGCTACGGAAGCTGGCTGAACCAACCGCTCGAGACATCGCAAGGGCGATAGCTCGGCGGTTACTGATCGTCGGGCGCGTGTGTGCGTAGCGCAAGGTCGCCCGACGATCATCGCCCGAGCCGTTCGATCGGCTCCGGCGCTTTTTCGCATTGAGCCGGAGGAACCCAATGGCCCTGTTAAGTTTTGAGAGAAAATACCGCGTCCGAGGCGGCACTTTGATCGGCGGCGACTTGTTCGATTTCTGGGTCGGGCCGTTTTATGTGGGCTTCTTCGGCGTGACGTCTGCTTTCTTCGCCATTCTCGGCACCGTTCTGATCGTGTACGGCGCGGCGCTTGGCGACACCTGGAACGTTTGGCGGATCAACATTGCGCCGCCCGATCTGAGCTACGGCTTGGCGTTGGCGCCGCTCGCCGAAGGCGGGCTTTGGCAGATCATCACCATCTGTGCGATCGGCGCGTTCGTTTCATGGGCGCTGCGCGAAGTGGAAATCGCAAAGAAACTCGGCATTGGTTATCACGTGCCGATTGCGTTCGGGTTCGCGATCTTCGCCTATGTGACGCTGCAAGTGTTCCGCCCGCTGCTTTTGGGCGCTTGGGGGCATGCTTTCCCCTACGGCATCTTCAGTCACTTGGATTGGGTGTCGAATGTCGGCTACCAATACCTACACTTCCATTACAATCCGGCGCACATGATTGCGGTGACTTTCTTTTTCACCACAACCCTGGCGTTGTCGCTCCATGGCTCACTGGTCTTGTCCGCGGTGAATCCGCGTAAGGGCGAAACGGTGAAGACGCCTGAGCACGAAGACACATTCTTCCGAGACACAATCGGCTATTCCATCGGAACGCTCGGTATTCATCGGCTTGGGCTTTTCCTCGCTCTCGCCGCCGGTTTTTGGAGCGCGGTCTGCATCATCATCAGCGGACCGTTTTGGACCCGAGGCTGGCCAGAGTGGTGGAATTGGTACCTCAACCTTCCGATTTGGAGTTAAGCAACCATGGCGGAATATCAAAGCATCTTTACGCAGGTCCAAGTTCGCGGTCCTGTGGAGTGGGGGGTCCCGCTGGAAGGCGAGGAGACCGATCGTGGAGGTCAGCCCTTTTTCTCATACCTTTTGGGGCTGATCGGAAACGCTCAAGTTGGTCCAATCTATTTGGGTTGGCTTGGAACAATTTCTCTGGTCTGCGGCGTCATTTGGTTTGAGATCGTTGGTCTCAATATGTTGGCCTCCGTCAATTGGAGTCCGGTCGAGTTCGTCCGGCAATTGCCTTGGCTTGCCTTGGAGCCGCCGCCAGCAAAATACGGTCTGACCATCCTACCGCCTCTCAATGAGGGCGGCTGGTTCCTGATCGCCGGGTTTTTCTTCACCACCTCGGTCCTGCTTTGGTGGGCGCGCACCTATCGTCGCGCCCGCGCGCTCGGCATGGGCACTCATGTCTCCTGGGCGTTTTTGTCCGCCATTTGGCTTATGTTGGTGCTGGGCTTCATCCGTCCGGTTCTGATGGGCTCATGGTCGGAGGCGGTGCCTTACGGCATTTTCCCGCACCTGGATTGGACCGCGGCGTTCTCCATTCGTTACGGGAACCTGTTTTACAATCCGTTCCACGCCCTTTCGATCACCTTCCTTTACGGCTCGGTGCTCCTATTCGCGATGCACGGTGCGACGATTTTGGCGACGGTGCGCTATGGCGGTGAGCGCGAAATCGAGCAAATTACCGATCGGGGCACGGCGTCCGAACGAGCCGCGTTGTTTTGGCGGTGGACGATGGGCTTCAACGCAACCATGGAGTCCATTCACCGCTGGGCGTGGTGGTTTGCGGTCCTGACGACGCTGACCGGTGGTATCGGGATCTTGTTGACTGGAACTGTTGTGGACAACTGGTATCTGTGGGGAATCAAGCACGGTATTGCGCCGGCTTATCCAGAAACCGTCCCGCCGGTCGTCGATCCTGCTTTGGGAGGCTGAGGCCATGAAGACGATCTTAATAGTCGGCGCAGTTCTCACTGCGATCGTTGCGGCGGTGTCCACCTACGGCGTGTTTGTCGCCGGCTGGGACACACCGCCGATTAAGTCGGAGCAATGGGGCTTCCGCGGCGTTGGGATGGCCCAGTTCTCAGAGCCGGAAGAAGACGCAGAGCTCGTGGCGTCGAATGTCGTTCCGGAGCCTCCCTATGATCCGGACCCGAGCGGCATTCGCGCGTCTGAGGCTTACGAGAACGTTCAAGTCTTGGGCCACCTCAGCGCGGATCAGTTCAATCGGATCATGCTGTCGATCACGGAGTGGGTCGTGCCGGCCGACGTGCGGAGCGATCCCAACAGCGGTGGCGGCTGCAATTACTGCCATAATCCCCAGAATTTAGCGTCCGATGAGGTTTACACGAAGAATGTGACCCGGCGGATGTTTCAGATGACCTGGGACATTAATGAGGGATGGACCAAGCACGTCCAGAACACGGGCGTGACATGCTACACTTGCCATAGGGGCAATGGCGTTCCGCAATATGTTTGGGCGAAAGCGGAAGCGCCGTCGGGCAACATGAATTTCTCACAAGCCGCGCAGAACACCGCCGGCGAGAACGTTGGTCTGTCGTCGCTGCCTTATGATCCGTTCTCGGCCTATCTTGAGGGCTCGGAAGAAATTCGTTTGGCGACAGACACAGTGCTGCCAACAGGTAACGAGCAACGCATCGAGAACGCCGAAAAGACATATGCGTTGATGATCCACATGTCGGAGTCGCTCGGCGTGAACTGCACCTACTGCCACAATAGCCGGGCGTGGGCGTCGTGGGAGCTGAGCACGCCCCAACGTGTGACGGCGTGGCATGGCATTCGCATGGCGCGTCACGTCAACAATGAATATCTCAATCCATTGTCGAGCGTGTTCCCCGACGTCGGGCCGGACGGCATGCCGCGGAAAGGCCCGTATGGCGATACGTTGAAGACGAATTGCACAACGTGTCACCAGGGCTTGGCCAAGCCGTTGAATGGTCAGCCGATGGCGGCGGATTATCCTGAACTTCAATCAGGACCTTACGAGCAGCAGTCCATGCTGATCGATCGAAACTGAGTTGCGAAGCGGGGGCGGCGTCATTCGCCGTCCCCAGCCGCTCTTGCATTTCCACTTCTGAGGCTATCTTTCGATTGCATGGCGGAATTCGCCTCGGACGTCGTAGATGTGGAGTAGGGCGATGAATGTGATTTGGAAATTTCTTTCCGAGTGGTTTGGCGACGTTCCAAATTGGGCGCCACCGGTCATAACGCTGTTCTTGTTTCTTGTTGTCGTTGGACTTGTTTGGATCTTGGCCAGCGTTTTGATTCGCAAGAACAGGGATCGTCTGGACGCCTATCTGACGCGCAACATCACGCGCGATTGATCTCAACTCGTCGAAGGACTGCGCCGCGTGGCGAATGGGTGAGGCGTTGATTGCTTGGCGCAGAGGGCGAGCAGTCTCTGCGTCGACAGTTTTCAGGTGTGGTATCGCAACATGACGCATTCTTCTTCCGAAGCAGCCCATGCGCTGGTGATTGGGTCGGGGTTTGGCGGTTTGGCCGCCGCCGTTCGACTGGGCGCAAAGGGCTATCGGGTCACGGTTTTGGAGCGCCTCGATGCGCCGGGCGGTCGGGCCTATGTGTATCGACAGGACGGCTACACATTTGATGGCGGGCCAACGATCGTCACCGCGCCCTTCGTGTTCGAAGAGCTATGGACCTTGTGCGGCCGCCGCATGGCGGACGACGTGACGCTCAAAGAGATCGATCCGTTCTATGGCATCCGATTTGAAGACGGCGAGGTCCTTGATTGCACCGGCGACGTCGACCGCATGCGCGCGAACATCGCCGCCATATCTCCGGATGATGCGAAAAACTTTGACCGCTATTTGAATGACAGCGAGGAAGTGTATCGCACGGCCTTTGAGGATATGGGTCGCCGCCCCTTCGACACGCTGGGCGTCTTGGCGAAATCCGTGCCCGATCTCGTCCGTTTGGGCGGACACCGATCCGTGTTCGATAAGGTCCGAAAGTACTTCACCCATCCGAAAATTCAGATCGCTTTTAGTTTTCACCCGCTGCTGGTGGGCGGGAATCCGTTTTCGACGACATCGTTTTACACGCTCATCGCCCATTTGGAGCGCAGCTTCGGCGTCCACTATGCGATGGGCGGGACGGGGGCCTTGGTGCGCGGTCTCGTCGGCCTCATTGAGGGCCAAGGTGGGTTCATCCGATATGACTGCGAGGTGGACGAGATTACGGTCCGGGACGGCCGGGCATCGGGCGTACGCTTGAAGAATGGCGAGTCGATCGATGCAGATTTGGTCGTCTCCAACGCAGACGCGGCCTGGACTTACACGCAGCTTCTCCGAAACGTCCCGCGTAAGCGCTGGACCGATCGTAAACTTCAGAACGCCAAATACTCGATGAGTCTGTTCGTTTGGTATTTTGGAACCAAGCGCCGTTACGAAGATGTCCATCACCATATGATGGTGCTGGGGCCGAGATACCGGGATCTTTTGGACGACATCTTCAACCGGAAAGTCCTTGCCGACGATTTTAGCCTCTATCTTCATCGGCCCACGGCGACCGATCCCGCCATGGCTCCGGACGGTTGCGACGCGTTTTATGTCTTGTCGCCGGTGCCGCATCTCGACAGCGGCGTGGACTGGGCGCAGATGGCGGAGCCCTATCGCAAAAAGATCGAGGCACGCCTGGAAGAGACCGTCCTGCCGGGGCTCGGCGAGGCATTGGCCACCTCGCACGTCCTGACGCCGCAAGACTTCCACAACCGCTTGTGCTCCGTGAAAGGAGCGGCGTTCTCCCTCGAGCCGCAGTTGTTCCAAAGCGCCTATTTCCGGCCGCACAATCGAAGCGAGGAACTGCCAGGGCTGTATCTTGTCGGGGCCGGCACGCATCCAGGGGCCGGTCTGCCCGGCGTCGTCACCTCGGCGAAGGTGATGGCCGATCGGGCGCCCGATGCGGCGGCGTTGAAACGCGCCGCCTAAGCAGCCGGCGCAGGCAGGCGGATCGGTTTCGACGAGCCGCCCGCAAGATCGTCGAGAATGCGGGCGGCGGCCAGGCGGCCGGACATGGCCGCCATAGGCACGCCCGCTCCCGGATGGACGGAGCCGCCAGCGAAGTAGAGGCCAGGCAGGCGACTTGATGCGCCAAGGCGTTGAAAGGTTCCGAAGGCGCCATGGCCTGCGCGCCCATAAAGCGCGCCGCCCGTGCCCGGAAAGAGTGCATGGAACCCGTCCGGGGCGGTGCTGCCGCCATCGTCCTCGATGGAAAGGCTCAGCCCGCATGCTCCCAAAACGTCGGCCGAGCGGCGCCACAATTCGCGCTCCAACGCCGCAAAGTCGCGCCGATCTCCATCTGCGGGGGCATTGATCAAGAGCAGCATGCGCTCAGCGCCTTTGGGTCCGCTGCGTCCTGGACCGCGGTCTTGCGCACAGAGATAGACCGTGGGCGCGTCCGTGATCCCCCGATCGCGGAAAATCGTGCGAAATTCGCGGGCATAGTCTTCGGCGAAAAAGACGTTGTGGTGGTCGAGGTTGAAACCCGCTGCGCGCGCGTTGACGCGCCATGTCACGGCGGAAAGGGATCGGTATGACCGCGACGTTTCTGGGGCTGCTTGCGTCGCCTCCGATCCAAGGAGGCCCTGTCCCAAGGCGGAGACGTCGCCATTGAACACGATCGCGTCCGCGTTCAAGCGTTCGCCGGATGAGAGGGAAACGCCGCACGCTCGGCCGTTTTCCACATGGATCTCCGCCACATGCGCGCCGAACCTGTAGGTGGCGCCCTTGTCCTCGCCCAGTTTCTGCAACGCGTCCGCCGCACGCGCCATGCCCCCTTCGACCACCCAAACACCGTCCAACTCGACATGGGCGATGAGCATCAGGGTCGCGGGGGCCATGAAAGGGGACAGGCCGGTATAGGTCGCGTAGCGCCCGAAGAGTTGGCGCAAACGAATGTCGTGGAACTCGTCGCCCAGCGCACGCCACAGCGATCGCCATGAGGGTGTCTTGGCAAGTGTCCATAACGCGTCGATGGAGGTGCGTCGCATGAGTTTGAGCACGGTCGGGCGCTCCGCGGCGATGAAGGGACCCGCGAGCGCGCGGAAAATGGCGCGGCTTCGCGCGCAGAAGCGGCGAAACCCTTCCGCATCTTTGGGGCCGGCGAAGGCGCAGATGGCGTCGGTCGAGGCGTCGATGTCCGCGAAAAGATCAAGCGTTCCGCCTGCGCGCCATGCATGCCGCGCTAAGAGGTCCGCCTTGTGCAAGGTCAAATGATCCTCAATGCGTGCGCCCGCGTCCTCGAAAAGGCCGTCAAAAATCCATTTCATCGTGAAGACCGTCGGGCCGGCGTCGATCATCCGATCGCCTGCCGGAACTTCCCGCATTTTCCCGCCTGGTCGGGCTGCGCGCTCCAAAACGGTCACGTCGGCGCCACGCCGGGCGAGGTCCACGGCGGCGGCGAGCCCGCCCATGCCGGCTCCGATGACGACAATTCGTGGAGAGGCCATAATCCGCCGACGCTATTCGGCGGCTTGGATCGCCGCTTCGCGGCGGGGCGAACGCCGGCGATCAATGGCCCACCAATGGTAGAAGATGATCGCGAGGCCGGTGATGCAGGGGGCCGCCCAAAGCATCGGGTTCAAGGCGGCTTCAGGAAGCAGACGTACGGCCCCGAAGGCGAAGAAGGCCGTGTACACGGAGATGCCCGCCCCCACGAGCCCCTTCAAATGCTCCTTCAGCCAATCCATGGGGCCGCGACGCGGTTTGAACATGAAAAAGCTGTTCGTCGCGCCCGTGGCGAGGCCAATGATCGAAATCCCCATCATCAAGGGTTCACCGATCAAGGCGCCTCGTATGGCGCAATTCAGAGCCGCCGCCGTGACCAAGACTTGAAGCACGAGGTTGAGGGGGCGATGGTGAAGAGCATGGTGCGCGCGATTGCGGATGCAGGACCAACCATACCACGCCAGATTGATCGTCAAGACCGCAAGATAGAGCATCATCCAGCCAAAGATGCCGCGAATCCATACCGCGCCGCGGTCCGCCAAATGGGGGTGGGTTTCGATGGGGGCCAGTAGCGTGCTGCTGCTGATCAGGATCGCAAATGAGCCGGTCGTCAGCATGGATGTGAGAAAGATGAGCCCGGCGCGTCGATGGACGGCCCCGCCTTTCCGCCCCAAGACGGGGAGCCAGAACGCCAAAAGACCAACCGTCCCGGTTGCGATGTGACACCAAACGAAGGCATGAAATGCGGTCTCCATCATCGTTCCTCCGCACGGCTTTTTCTTTCAATCATGTCGCCCGTGTCCCAGCATTCAACACATCGTCCTTCGAAAGCCCTTGAATTCCAAGAGAGGGCTTGGGTCCACGCCATGAGCGCGGCGGCATGACGCAGCAGGTCGCGACCATGGGCGCGGATCTTTACGAGCCGCCGCATCCGACGCCTCTTTCGCCGCTCCCGGCCTTGCTTCGGGTGATGCTCAGCGGAGAGGGAAACTTGCTGAGCCTTCTCCCCAAGCAAGCATACAATATGCCTGTTGGTTGGGTGGGATATTCGCGCCGTTCCATCCTCATCGTCAACGATCCGGAGCTTTTGCGGGGCGTGTTGACGGATCCCGCCGACATTTATCCCAAGAACGATCTCATGGTCGGCGCGCTGGAACCGCTCGTAGGCGACAGTTTGTTTGTCACGAGCGGCGACGTTTGGCGTCGGCAGCGGGCGATGATCGAGGGCGCGTTCTCGCATATGCGGTTAAGCCAAGCGTTCAACGCCATGCGGGCCGGGGTCGACGCATTCGAAGACGAATGGGATCGCGCAGCGATGGACGGCGCGCCGATCTCGCTCGACTTCGCGATGAGCCGGCTGACCGCGGACATCATTTGCCGGACGGTTTTCTCCACCTCTCTTGAGTCGCAAACGGCGAAGGACGTGTTTGAGTCGTTCACCCTGTTCGAACGCACGGTCGCGCATGTGGAGATCCGACGGCTGATCTTTGACCCGCCCTGGGCGCGCATACCCCATGCGCCGACGGTTCTCGACGCCTGCGCGCGAATACGACGCCATCTCGGCGAGTTGGTCGATCGTCATAAAGCTGAGGAAGAGGGCCGGTTCGATGACATCGCCAAGGCCGTGATCGCTGCGCGCGACCCGGATTCAGGCGCAGGCTTTGACCGCAAGCAGTTGATCGATCAGCTCGGCGTCTTTTTCTTGGCCGGGCACGAGACCACGGCGAGCAGCCTCACATGGGCCTTTTTCATCCTGTCGCAGCGGCCCGAGCTCTTGGCGCGGTTGCGGCGAGAGGTGGAGACGCTCGCCGAGGACGCGCCCTTGTCCATGGAGCAGACGCGGGCGCTGTCTTTCACCAAGAACGTGTTTCGCGAGGCGCTGCGGCTCTATCCGCCCATCACCTTCATCCCTCGGGTCGCCGCGGAAGCCGCCAAGATCGGTCGGTTCAAGGTGCGCCGCGGAGCCATGATCATGATCGCGCCATGGGTCATTCATCGCCATCGTCGCTATTGGCGCCGGCCGGACGCATTTGATCCGGACCGGTTTGACCGAGAGGGTGAGGTGAAGCCGGGAACCTATCTGCCTTTCGGTTTGGGGCCGCGGGTCTGCGTCGGCGCGGCCTTCGCGCAATTGGAGAGCGCATTGATCTTGGCGCATCTTTTCCGCCGCTTCGATGTCGAGGTTTTGGAGGCCGATGCGGTGCGGCCGGTGGCGCGGCTCACGACGCGGCCGGCGAATGAGATCATGGTTCGCATTCATCGGCGCGCCGCCTGACGCCTAGGGAAGGGGTTCGCCGCGCCAAGCGATGTCGTGGGTGGCCGCGGCGCCGAAACTCTCGCCCTTGAAGATTGTGCGCAGCAGGATCGGGTGCGCGGCGAACGGCATGAGCAAAAATGGCCATGGATCCCGCAGTGACCATGTCACGTCCTTTGCACGCATCAAAGCGGACAAGTGTTCTCGGAAACGGCTCGGCTGAACGATCGAAGCCTGGGTCTCGGTTAGGCAGGGATAGAATTGCTGCATCAAATCATGGTGGCCGAAACGGATCGCGTGCGCGGTCTCGGGCGCCAGGATCGCTTGCCCCAAATCGCTCGGATCGAGGAAGTGGACG
>CAYPOX010000086.1:0-11355 GCA_964412525.1 uncultured Caulobacterales bacterium | reverse complement strand
GTTTCGCCGCGGCGTATCCTGAGAGTGTGGATCGGCTCGTCCTTGTTTCGCCGGCGGCGTATGCGCTCATCGGCGATGGGTCTCAGCCAGCGCCGATCCCTGCGCCCATGCGCTACTTTCTCAACGACGTACCAGAGGCTGGGGTGCGCGCGTCGGCGCGCGTTCTCTACACGGGCGATCCCCCGGAGGATCGCGTCAAAACCATTGGCGATCTGATGCGGGCGCCAGGAAATGGCGCGGCGTTCATCGATCATCTTCTGGAGTTCACTCTGCCAAAGCCGGACGACGCGTTGGCGTCGCTCGCCGGAGAGGCGCTTGCGGATGGTCCGAAAGACCGGGAGGCGGACGCCGAACGCGACCAGGTCCTGGCCGCAGGCGAACAGATCTCGGCGGGCCTGCTTGCGCTTGCCCTGCGTGCGCGAGGGCGGCGCGCGCGCTCCTGGGCCGGCCCGACCGCTTTGCTGCGGACGGATGAAGCCTATGGGGCGGCGGTGATTTTGGGCGCCGAGACCATCGCCGTCGAGGAGGCGTGGCGCGACGGAGAAATCGCCGTGGTCGCCGGATTTCAAGGTTTGTCGGACGCTGGACGGCTCGCCACGATCGGGCGCGGCGGATCGGACGCGACGGCCACCGCGCTGGCGGCCGCGCTGAAAGCCGACCAGTGCGACATCTACACGGACGTGGACGGGGTCTATACGGCCGACCCTCGGATCGTGGAGCGGGCCCGTCGCTTGGACCGCATTTCCTATGAAGAGATGCTCGAAATGGCGTCCTTAGGCGCCAAAGTTCTGCAAACGCGTTCGGTCGGGATCGCCATGCGGCATCAGGTGCCGATTCGGGTTCTGTCCAGTTTCAAAACGCCCGGCGAGCCAAATCCGGGCACATGGGTGTGCGGCGAGGAGGAGATCATGGAGAAACGCGTCGTCAGCGGGGTCGCCCACACCATGGATGTGGCGCGCGTGACGCTTCTCAATGTGGAGGACCAGCCGGGCGTGGCCGCACATTTGTTCACGGCCTTGCGAGATTCGGGCGTGGTTGTGGACGTCATCATCCAAGCCGGCGCGCGCACGGCGAAGCGGGCCAATCTGATGATCACCATGCCGCAGGCGCAGTTGGACGCGTCGCTCGAGGCGATCACGGCGCACCAGGATCGAATCGGCTTCGAATCGCTGCAAAGCGACGCCAATGTCGCGAAGGTTTCGGTCGTGGGAGTGGGCATGGCCAGCGCCTCCGGCGTCGCGGCGACCATGTTCGAGGCGTTGTCCGCACGCGGCATCAACATTCATGCGGTTTCGACCTCGGAGATCAAAATCACGGTTTTGATCGATCGCGAATATGTCGAACTGGCCGTGCGCGCCTTGCACGCGGCGTTCGAGCTCGACACCCGCTGACGCGTTAACGGACGCGTTCGACGAGGGAGGGGGACATGCCGCCATTTCTGTCCGCCGGCGCCGACAGCGATCCGCGCCGTCTGTTGCGCGCCTTGCGCGAAATGATGACCGAACGGATGACGGCGCAAAGCCGGCTCGATCGGTTCGCGCGGCTGATCGCCGCGCATATGAAGGTCGACGTCTGTTCGATTTATTTGCGGCGCGCCTCCGGGGTCCTGGAGTTGTTCGCCACGCAAGGTTTGAAGCCGCAAGCGGTTCACGAAACGCGAATGGCTCCGGAGGAAGGCCTCGTCGGCCTGGTCGCGCGCGCCTCCGAGCCCGTGAACCTCGCGGACGCGCCGCGCCATCCGCGGTTCTCCTATCGCCCGGAAACCGGCGAAGACGAGATGCGTTCTTTCCTCGGCGTACCGATCCTACGCGGCGGACGCCTGCTTGGCGTTCTTGTCGTGCAAGGTCGCTTGGTGCGGCGCTTCGTCGAGGACGAGATCGAGGCGCTGCAGACCGTCGCCATGGTGCTCGCGGAGATTGTCGCCTCAGGGGAGTTGATCGCCGAGAACGAGCTGGAAGAGGCCGATTTGCGGCCCGTCGGTCCCGCCCGATTGGATGGGGCCGGGCTGGCCGAGGGGATCGGCATTGGTCAGGTCGTGCTGCATGCGCCGCCGGTTCCTGTCCTGCGTTTCATCGCGGAAGACGCTGAAACGGAGAACGAGCGTCTCGAGAAGGCCTTGGGCGATCTACGACGCACCATAGACGAGATGCTCGCAAGCGCGGACGACGCGCTGTCCGGAACGCCGCGAGACGTTTTGGAGGCCTATCGGCTGTTCGCCTACGACCGTGGTTGGGCGTCGCGGCTTCGCGAGGCCGTGGTCAGCGGCCTGACGGCGGAGGCGGCGGTTGAAAGGGTGCGCAATGAAGATAAGGCGCGTCTGACCGAACATCCCAATCCCTATTTTCGAGAGCGTCGGCATGATTTGGACGATCTGGCCGATCGCATGCTGCGCATACTTTCGGACGAACCGGCGCCGTCGGAGGCCGAGTTGCCGAACGACGCGATCGTGGTGGCGCGCAATTTGGGACCCGCAGATTTGCTGGCCTACGATCTCAAACGCGTGAAGGGCGTGGCGTTGGAGGGCGGCTCCGCGGCTTCGCATCTCGCCATCGTGGCCCGCGCCTTGGACGTGCCGGTGGTGGGCCGGCTCGACGGATTGATCGACCGCGTCCTGTCCGGCGACGGGTTGGTCATCGACGGCGGCCGCGGCGAGGTGCATCTCCGCCCGCCGAAGGACATCGCAGAGGCTTTCGCCGCGAAAGCGGCCATGCGTTCGGAGCGGTTGCGCAGCTATGACAGCTTGCGCGACGTTCCGGCCTGCACCACGGACGGTCGTCACATCAGCATTCAAGCCAATCTCGGCTTAGACATTGACCTGCCGGCCTTCGAGGCGTCCGGGGCGGAGGGCATCGGCCTTTTCCGTACCGAGTTGCAGTTTCTCGTGGCGCAGCGTCTGCCGCGCTTCCGCGCACAACACGCTCTTTACAAGAAAGTCCTCGACGAAGCTGGCGAGCGCCCGGTCACGTTTCGTGTCGCGGATTTGGGCGGCGACAAACTCCTGCCCTATCTGCAATTGGAACGTGAGGCGAACCCGGCGATGGGTTGGCGGGCGCTTCGAATCTCGCTCGATCGTCCGGCCTTGTTCCGCTACCAATTGCGGGCGCTGCTGCGTGCCGCCGCGAGCCGAACATTGCGCGTGCTGCTCCCCATGGTGACCACGGTGAGCGAGTTGGAGGCGGCGCGCACGCACCTTGCGCGGGAGATCGCCCGTGCGCGGCGCCGCGGGGCCGGCGCGCCCAACAAAGTCGAATTGGGCGCGATGATCGAAGTCCCGGCCGCGGTGTGTGATATCGACGCGATTCTGAAACGCGTCGACTTCGTGGCCGTCGGCACCAACGATCTCCACCAGTTTTTCTTCGCAAGCGACCGCGGTTCTGCGCGCTTGGGTCAGCGCTACGACATGATTAGCCGTCCTTTCCTCAGCATGCTGAGATGTATCGCTGAGCGTGCGACGGCGGCGGGAAAAGCCGCGAGCGTATGCGGAATGCATGCGGGACGCCCCTTGGACGCTTTGGCGCTGGTCGGATGCGGTTACGACACCTTATCCATGCCGGTCGCCGCCATTGGGCCCGTCAAGCAAGCCATACGATCATGTCGATACGACAAGCTCTGTGAAGCGGTGGCGGCGATCATCGATGGCGACGAGTCCGGCGGTCGGGAGCGTCTCGCGTCCCTGGCGCGAGAAGCCGGGGCGGTCACGGAGGCGTAGCAAGGGCGTTGCTTGCTGCGCCTGAGAGTCCTAAATGCGAGAGGGGTTTGTAACGCTCGGGGCGCTCAGACGATGCAGGACGGCGGCGTCAATCCGCAAGAGAAGAAGGCCGACGGCCTGCGTCTTTTCTCGGTCGACTCCGATGCTCCGTCGACGGAGAAGCCGGCCGAGCATGTGGGCCGTCGCCTGCGTGCGGCGCGCGAGGCGCGGGGGCGCACGATCGAAGACTGCGCCGCAGACCTGAAGATTCGCGCAGATTACCTGCGCGCGCTTGAGGATCTCGACTTCGATCGACTGCCCAGCATGGCCTATGCCGGCCCGTTCGCGCGAAGCTACGCGAAAGCGCTGGGCGTCGACGAATTGGCGGTTCTACACGAGGTGCGCGAGCACGCGCCTCGGCCGAAGACGGAAGAGGCGTTCACGCCTCCGCCCGGCTTCGCGCCGCGCCCGGCGCGCACACTGTACCTTGGCTTGGCGTTCGCGCTCACACTCGCGGTCGGCGCGGGGTGGATGGTGACATACGACCGGGCTCGGGATCCTGACACCGCCAGCTTGGCCTCCGTGTCCGTGGAACGGCCGTCCGATGTCGCGGCGCCGACCCCCGCGCCTGAACGCGCTCCAGATGCGGCCGTCTCTGAAAGTTCGGCGGATGAAGCGGACGATCCAGGCGGCGACGCCGCGCCGGTGACCGAAGCTTCGGTCGAAAATGGGGCGGATGACACGGTCGCGCCCCCGCCCGACGCAGCGCCGCCCGACGCGACGGTGATCGAGAGCGGCGACGGCGGGGCGGGCGCTTCGGCCCCGGTTTCCGCCGACCCGCCGGAGACCGATGAGATTGTTGCGGACGATCCCGCGCCGCGCACGCCGCCACGGCCGCGCACGCGTCCGGAACGCATCGCCGCGTCGCCGGATGCTGCGACGCCGGAGCCGCCGCCGGCGTCCGTTCCATCCGTTGTGGAGACCGCCAACGGTGCGGCGGTTCCCGATCTGCCCGCGGGACGCCGTTTCGGGGCCACGGACGCGGCGGCGGCGGTGTCGATCCGGGCGCTCAGACCGGCGTGGCTGCGAATCGAAGACGGCGACGGGCGCGTGACGTTCAGCGGAAATCTCGGCGTCGGCGATCGCTTTTTCGCACCCTATGGGCGCGGCTATATCGCAACGGTTCGGGACGCCGGCGCCTTCGACGCCTTTGCGGGGGCGCGCTATCTCGGCGTTTTGGGGCGCGAGGGCCAGCCTCTGCCTACGGTCGAGATCGACGTTTTGGGCAACAGTTGATGGCGGGACGACAGTTACGGTTCAGAACGCGCGCCGAGAATGTTATCACCCGCGCGAACTCAATGGAGACTCAAGGGGAGTGCGAGTCATGAGCATTCGTCCATGGCGTGACATCTACCGACGTGAGTGCCGAAAGATCCGCGTGGGATCCGTCGAGATCGGCGGCGACGCGCCGATCGCCGTGCAGTCGATGACGAATACGCCGGCCCCGGACGTGGCGGCGACGGTCGCGCAGGTCCGCAGCTTGGAGGACGCCGGCGCCGACATCGTGCGCATTTCCGTGCCGGACGAGGAGTCGACCGAAGCGCTCCATAAGATCATCCCGCAGGTGAGCGTGCCCATCGTCGCCGACGTGCATTTTCACTACAAGCGCGGCATCGAAGCTGCGAAGGCCGGGGCCGCCTGCCTGCGAATCAATCCCGGCAATATCGGGTCCGCAGAGCGCGTGCGCGAGGTCGTTTCGGCCGCCAAGGATCACGGCTGCGCCATGCGCATCGGCGTGAATGGCGGCAGCCTGGAGCGGGATCTGCTTGAAAAATACGGCGAACCATGCCCGGAGGCGATGGTGGAAAGCGCGCTCGACCATGCACGCATCCTGCAGGACAACGACTTTCACGAGTTCAAGATTTCCGTGAAGGCCTCGGACGTGTTTTTGACCGTCGCCGCCTACCAGCAATTGGCCGACGCGATTGATTGTCCTCTCCATCTGGGCGTGACCGAGGCGGGCGGGTTCGTCGGCGGATCGGTGAAATCCGCGATCGGTTTGGGATCGCTGCTTTGGGCTGGGATCGGCGACACGATCCGGGTGTCGCTGTCCGCGGACCCGGTCGAAGAAATCAAAGTCGGCTTCGAGATTTTGAAGTCGCTCAATCTTCGCCACCGCGGCGTCAACATTATTTCGTGCCCATCCTGCGCACGCCAAGGCTTTCAGGTGATCGACACCGTGCAGATCCTGGAGGAGCGTCTGGCGCACATCTCGACGCCCATGACGCTGTCGATCATCGGTTGCGTTGTGAACGGCCCGGGCGAAGCGGAGCAGACCGACATCGGCTTCACCGGCGGGGGCGCGGGATCCGGCATGGTCTATCTGAACGGCAAGATCGCCCACAAAATGTCGAACGACAAAATGGTCGATCATTTGGTCGAATTGGTGGAGCAAAAGGCCGCGGAAATCGAGGCGGCGCGCGCCGCTGACGAGGCGACGCCGCAGGCGGCGGAATGATGCTCGCGCTTCTCGTCGCGGCGGTGGTCGCGGCGGGATCGTTCCAACTCGAAGACGCCAACCCGTGGCCGGAGGAGACGACGTCGCTCGTTGGTCGGGTGGATGACGCGGCTGCTAGGTTTCAAGAAGCGCGGCTGCGCTTCGCGCCGGGTTTTTGGGAGCCGGAGAGTCCGGCGTTTTGGTCCTATGTGATGGCGTGGCGCGGCGACGGCGAATCGCCCGCGGACGCTAAACGGATCGCGCGCGCCGTGGAGGCCTATTACGCATCGTTTTTAGAGGATGCGCCCAAAAGCGCGGAGCCGAGACCGAGGCCGCGTTTCCTGTTCGCCGAGGCGCCGAGCGGGCGACATTGGGTCGGGGCCGGCGCGGTGACGGACTTTGTCGTCACCGGCGATCCCCTGGGTTTGTCCATGGAGGCGGCGACCGTCGATTGCCCGTCGGGCGGTTTCGAGATCGTCTTTGCGGCGTCGCCCCAAGCCCGCGGCGCGCCCATTTGGGAGGCCTTGCGCGCAAAGGCGGAAACGCTCACTTGCGTGTCGACATCGACGCGCTAACTCGCCGTTAACCGAGCGTCTTGCAACAGCCAAACCATGATACCGGACGACACCATACAACAGCTCATCGCGCGTTTTGACGACATTGAGAGGCGCCTCGGCGAAGGCGGCGACGCCGATCAGATCGTCAAGCTTTCAAAAGAGCATGCGGAGCTGCGCCCGGTGGTCGAAGCGTCCCGGGCCTATCGCGACGTCAAGCACGAGATCCAAGAACTCTCCGGCATGGCGTCCGACCCGCGGATGGATGCGGAAATGGTCGATCTCGCAAGGTTGGAGCTGGACGATTTGCGTCGTCGAATGCCCGAATTGGAGCATGCGCTGCGCCTGTTGCTGCTTCCCAAAGACAGCGCGGACGAGGCGAGCGTGATCCTGGAGATCCGCGCCGGCACCGGCGGCGACGAGGCGGCGTTGTTCGCCGGCGATCTGTTCCGCTTGTATGAACGCTACGCGTCCGCCTGCGGGTGGTCCGTCGACGTCATGGACGCTTCGGAGGCGGATCTCGGCGGCTATAAGGAGATCGTGGCCAACGTCAAAGGCGATGGCGTGTTCGCGCGCTTAAAGTTCGAGTCCGGCGTGCATCGCGTGCAGCGCGTGCCCGCGACGGAGACTCAGGGGCGGATCCACACCTCGGCGGCGACGGTGGCGGTGCTCCCGGAGCCCGAAGAAGTCGACGTCCAAATCGAGGAGAAAGACCTGCGGGTCGACGTGTTCCGCGCGTCGGGGCCGGGTGGGCAATCGGTCAACACCACGGACTCCGCGGTGCGGATCACCCACTTGCCGACGGGGATCGTGGTCTCCCAGCAAGACGAGAAGTCCCAGCACAAAAATCGCGCCAAGGCGTTGAAGGTGCTGCGCGCCCGGCTTTTCGAGTTGGAGCGTTCCAAGGCGGCGAGCGCGCGGGCGGACGCGCGGCGATCCATGGTCGGCTCTGGAGATCGATCCGAGCGCATCCGAACGTACAACTATCCCCAAGGGCGTGTGACTGACCATCGCATCAATCTGACCTTGTACAAGCTTGATCAGGTGATGGCGGGCGAGGCGGTCGACGAATTGATCGACGCGTTGATCACGGAAGACCAAGCCGCACGCCTTTCGGCCATGGAGGCCGACGCCGCATAAGATGATTCATGCCGGCATGCCTCGCTCCGTTGCGTTTCGCGCCATGCGGAGGGCGTTGCGCGCGGTGTCCGGCGACGGGGCGGGGCTCGATGCGCGCGTGCTTCTCCGCCACGCTCTGGGCGATCCGGCGGATGCGGCCTACGCCCATGACGACCGCATTCTGACGGACGCGGAAAGTGAGACGGCGCAACGACTTCTCGACCGCCGGCTCGCCCATGAGCCGGTCGCCTATATCACGGGGCGACGCGCATTCTGGACGCTCGATCTCGAGGTGGGAGCGGGGGTTTTGATCCCACGTCCGGACAGCGAGACGCTGGTGGACGCCGCGTTGAAGGCCACCTCGCGGGACGACCCAATCCGAGCGGTCGATTTCGGCGTCGGTTCCGGGGCGTTGCTGTTGGCGTTTCTCTCAGAGCGGCCGCGCGCTTTCGGCCTCGGAATCGATCTCTCGGACGCAGCGCTCCGCTTCGCCCGGCGCAATGCGCGGACGAACGGCCTTGGAACCCGTTGCGCCCTCATCCGGGGCGATTGGGATGAATCCTTGGCGCGCGGGATCTTCGACGTCGCCTTCGCAAATCCGCCCTATCTCGCCGCTGGAGACATCCTGCCGCCGGATGTGGGGCGCTTCGAACCCCACGAAGCGCTGTTCTCCGGCGCCGATGGTTTGGACGCTCACCGCCACTTGGCGCGCGCGATAAGCGGCGTCCTCAAGCCTGGCGGCGTCTTCGTCGCGGAGATCGGTGCGGATCAAGCACAGGCGGCGACGGCGATCTATCGCGGCGCCCCATTCGACGAGCTTGCGCTCCTGCGTGATCTGTCGGGCCATGCGCGCGCGCTGACCGGACGGAGGCGGAAGCCGGAGTCTCCGCCCGAAATTGTTTGACTGCCCCGGAGGAACCGATATGGTCCCGCCAGCGTCGCTGATGGGATCGTTGGGCTGATCGATTCGCACCTAGGCGACGTTTTGGTCGACATTCGTGAGCGCCTTGGCCAGCCCAGCCTGCGCGTGTTGCGATTGTGGGCTGCTTTGCAGACATCCGATCGCATTCAAGAGGCGACAACGATGAAGCGTTCACGCGGGCGTGGCCGGCGCAGCGGCGGCGGTAATCCGAATCGCGCCATGGAGTCCAACGGACCGGACGTCAAAATCCGGGGCGCCGCCTCCACGATTTATGAGAAGTATCTTCAGCTGGGACGGGACGCGGCGACGTCCGGCGACCGCGTAAAAGCGGAAAACTATCTTCAGCACGCGGAACATTATTACCGGCTCATGGCGGCTTCCCAACCGCGACCTTCTGAAATGCAGAATGGCGGCGAGGATGAGGAGGAGGCCGATGGCGGCTATGACCAATCGTCTGCGGATTCCGAAGGCGATGGTTCCAATGGCCCGCGCCCGCCGCGGCGCCGACGTCCGCGTCGTCCTGCAGGTGAAGGCGACGGGTCCGAGGATGCGCCCGCGGCGGAGGCTGAAAGCGGCGTCGCCTTGGACAAGGCTGGCGATTCCGTGGGCGAAACCGCAGAGCATGCGTGATGGTCGCTTGAAGAGGAGAATGGCTGCATGTTGAGAAAATACGTCGCCGCAATTGCGGGCATGGTCGGTTTTGGCGCGTCGCAAGCGCAGGACGGTTACCTGGCCCAACAGCAGGCCTGGCTCGACGCGAATGCGGCGCGCGCTGAGGTCCAGGTGACCGGGTCCGGCCTGCAGATCGAGATGACGCGCGCGGGCGACGGCGCGTCGCCGGATTCCAATGATCGAGTCACCGTCCACTATGAAGGTCGGTTGATCGACGGAGAGAAATTCGATTCGAGCTATGATCGCGGCGAGCCGACGACCTTCGGCGTCAACCAAGTGATTCCCGGTTGGACCGAAGGCTTGCAGCTGATGAAGATCGGCGGAGCGGCGAAACTCTATATTCCGCCGGAACTGGCCTATGGACCGCGCGGCGCAGGCGACGTCATTCCGCCGAACGCCGCTCTGATCTTCAAGATCGAATTGATCGACGTTGAGCCGCAGCCGGGACCGTAATCAGCGGCTGCGCCATTTGCCGTAATAGATGTCGCCGTGGGTGCGGTGGTTGAAGCCTTCCCGAGTCTTCTGGGCTGCAGCCTGTTCCTGCGTCGGCTCCGCCTCGCCGCGAATGTCGAAGGCGCCGCCGGTGACGATCCATTGGCCGTTGTGGCGCGACATGGCCAGGTGCACCTGGGCCCGGCGATTGCTCCAATCGGAGATGGTTAACGCGATCGCGCCCACGTCGCCATTGTCGAAGCTGCTTTCGATGTCTTCGCTCGGGCGGCCCGATTGGATCGGCTCCATCATGCCGGCCATGCGTAGGACCTCTTCGCCCTTGATGCGCATGTTCTCGCCGTAGATCCGCCCATTGAACTCCGCGTTTGGAGTCACCAGCCGCATGAACGGCTCCGGCCGTCCCGTTCGAAGATACGCCAGCGCGTTCAGCACCGTCGTCTCCATGGATTGCGCCCGCGTGTCCGTGCTCTGTCCGTATTGCGCCATCTCGTCGCCCTCGCCTTCCTTTGCGTTGTCGGCGGTTCGCTCCCAAAGATCAAGGAATCATGACGCGATCGCCATGGCGCGACAAGCGCCAATTATACAAAAGCAATAAAAAAAAGACCTCGACGGCCGCATCTGACCGCCGCACTTGCGCGCGCCCGATCCGCGCACAACTTAGATGGGAAAGAGGACACCCGAAAGCGTGGTCCTGGTCGCTCTCGCGATCATGGCGTGCGTGTGACGGAAAGGACGATACATGAACGTCGAAAAATACAGCGAACGCGCGAAAGGCTTCGTGCAGGCGGCGCAGTCCGCGGCGTTGGCCGCGGGGCATCAACGCTTCACGCCGGAGCATGTGTTGAAAGCGTTGTTGAATGATGACCAAGGATTGGCCGCACGCCTCATCCGCGACGCCGGCGGCGATCCGGAGGGCGCGCTGCGCGCGATTGAATCCGCCTTGGCCAAACTTCCGCGTGTCGAGGGGCAGGGCGCCGGCCAAATGTACATGCAGCCGGAGACGGCGCGTTTGTTTGAACGCGCGGAGGAGGCGGCGAAGAAGGCGGGCGATTCCTTCGTCACGGCGGAACGCCTTCTTCAGGCGGTCGCCCTAGATCCGAAGACCGAGGCGGGCGCGGCTTTGAAGGAGGCCGGCCTCGATCCGAAGGGGTTGGAGAGCGCCATCCAGGCCATGCGGAAGGGGCGAACCGCCGACACGGCCTCCGCCGAGGAAGGCTATGACGCGTTGAACAAGTATGCGCGCGACGTCACCGAGGCGGCCCGCGCCGGCAAACTGGATCCCGTGATCGGGCGGGATGAAGAAATCCGACGGACCATTCAGGTTCTGGCGCGGCGAACGAAAAACAACCCCGTTCTGATCGGAGAGCCGGGCGTCGGCAAAACGGCCATCGTGGAAGGCCTCGCCTTGCGCATCGTCAATGGCGACGTGCCGGAGAGCCTTAAGGACAAG
>CAYPOX010000085.1:0-11612 GCA_964412525.1 uncultured Caulobacterales bacterium | reverse complement strand
GATTTCGGTGGCGCTGTTAATCTCCGCCAGTTTTGATCCATGGGCTAGCACCGCCGGATAGGCGCCGAGGCGCATGGTGCCGCCCAAATCCCCGCCCGCTCGACGTTTCTGCAATCCCTCTTCCGACATCCACTCTGTCATCAACCCGACGACTGGGTGCGGGGTCGACGCAAACTCCGTCGAGCCTGCATCCGCCAAGCCTGCAAGGTTCCGCGCCGTTTCGATGACCGCCATCTGCATGCCGAAACAAATGCCTAAGAACGGCACGTCGCGTTCGCGCGCGAACCGAACCGCCTCGACTTTGCCGAGCGCGCCGCGCTCTCCAAATCCGCCGGGCACAAGCACCCCATGGACATGCTCCAAGCGCCCGGCCGCGCCAGGTTCCTCAAACGCCTCCGCGCCGATCCATTCCAAATTGGCGCGCACCCCATTGGCCAGCCCGCCATGGGTCAACGCTTCGATCAGCGATTTGTAGGCGTCCTTCAGCGTCGTGTATTTCCCGACGATCCCGATGGTCACGTCGCCATCGGGATTGAGCGTGCGGTCCACGATGGTTCGCCACCGGCTGAGATCGGGCTGGGCGGCCGGCAGCCGGAAATGCCGCATCACCTCCCCGTCCAATCCGCCCGCGTGATAATCGAGCGGCACCTGATAAATTGTGGGCGCATCCAGGGCGGCGATCACGGCGCTCTGCGGCACGTTGCAGAAAAGCGCGATCTTTTTGCGTTCGGTGTCAGGAATGGGGCGGTCGCAACGACAGAGCAGCAAATCCGGCTGAATGCCGATCGAGCGCAGCTCCTTGACCGAGTGCTGAGTGGGCTTCGTTTTCAGTTCGCCGGCGCTGCCGATAAAAGGCAACAAGGTCAGATGAACGAACATCACCCGATCGCGACCCAACTCATTGCCGATTTGCCGAATCGCTTCGAAAAACGGCAATCCTTCGATGTCGCCGACCGTGCCGCCGATCTCGCAGAGAATGAAATCCGCGCCGTCCGCATCATTCAGCACAAATTCTTTGATGGCGTCCGTGACGTGAGGGATCACCTGCACCGTCGCGCCGAGATAGTCGCCGCGACGCTCGCGCTTGATGATCTCCTGATAGATCCGCCCTGTCGTGATGTTGTCCGAACTCTCCGCAGGCACACCCGTGAAGCGCTCATAGTGCCCGAGGTCTAGATCGGTCTCCGCCCCGTCATCAGTGACGAACACCTCGCCATGTTGATAGGGGCTCATCGTGCCCGGATCGACATTGAGATAGGGGTCGAGCTTGCGCAGGCGCACGCGGAAACCGCGCGCTTGGAGCAAAGCGCCGAGCGCGGCGGACGCCAACCCTTTGCCAAGGGACGAAGCCACGCCGCCCGTGATGAACACATAACGCGACATGGGCTGCGAGTTTAGGCGGACGCCGAGAGATTCGGAAGGGCCGTCGGGTCAGCGACCGCCGCCATCGGGATCTTCGTCTTGCGGCGGATCGTCCGTATCAACCTCATCGGACGCTTCAGCCTCCGCCGGTGACGTCTCTTCCGGGTTCGTTTCGGCTTGCGCCGGCGCGGGAGCCGGCGCGCTGAGATCATCCTGCGTGTTCTGCGTCGGCGTCGTCGCTGCGGGATCTTGCACGACGCCTCGCGGCGCGGGCGAAGCCTCATCGTCCGGAGCCGAAGGCGCGGGGCTCTCAATCCCAAGCGCGGGAAGCTGAAGCCCCCCGGCCTCGGTCGCCGTTTCGTCGTCCAAACCAATCACGGAGTCAGGTCCGTCGTCCAAGCGCGCCATGACCGTCAACGCGATGGAGGTCGCGAAGAACGCCGCCGCCAAACCCGCGGTCGCTCGCGTCAAGACATTGGCCGCGCCGCGCCCGCTCATGAACGAGCCCGGGCCGCCGCCAATGCCGAGCGCGCCGCCTTCCGAGCGTTGGAGCAGCACCAGACCGACCAAAACCAAAGCGATGAACAGGTGAAGGATAAGCAGAAGCGTGGTGACCATGGATCCGTTCTTCAATCAGTGGGCGGTTTCCGCGAGACGCGCCGCCGCCAAATGCACAATCGTCGAGAAGGCGTCCACATCCCGCGACGCGCTTCCCACTAAAAGACCGTCGACCCCGTCGACCGCCAGAATCGCCGCAGCGTTATGCGGCGTGACCGATCCGCCATAGAGCACGCGCAAGTCTGGTCGCGCGGCGGCGTCCCGGATCGCCGCATGCATCTCGGCGATGGCGTCCGGCGTCGGCGTTTCGCCGGCGCCGATCGCCCACACGGGCTCATAGGCGACAAATGGCGGCTCCGCATCCGCGATCGCCGCGTGCAGCGCCTCGACCTGACGACGCACCACCGCGGTCGCGTCGCTTTCGCGCGCCGATTCGCCCACGCACATGATGGGCGTGAGGCCTGCGCGCAAGGCCGCCGACGCTTTTCGGGCCACCTGGGCGTCGTCGAGCTTTCTCTCGACCCGCGTTTCGGAATGGCCAACCAGAGTCCAGCGGGCGCCCACATCGGCGACCATGCCTGCGGACAATGCGCCCGTATGGGCGCCGTCTTCGGCAGCCGCGCAATCCTGACCGCCCAAAGCGCACCCCGCATCGTCCAAAAGACTATGCGCCATCGCCAGATAGCAAGCGGGGGGACACCAAATCGCCGTCACGGCTGCGTGGGTCGTCTGCGCAAGAGCGAGACCGCGCGCGAACGCGCGGACGTCCTCGGCGCGCCCATGCATTTTCCAGTTGCCGACGATCGTCAGCCCGTTCATCTCGCTCGTCTCGCTTGCAGGTCCGCCGCTGTAGCAGAGGCCGGCCCAGGCGCCAACGAACCAAATTAAACGCCGAACGCGCTCGCCAACCAGACCATGGAGGCGACGGTCGCCGCCAAGACGGCCATCCCCGTCACGTCATCCCGTCGAACTTCGATCGTGTCCAGGTTTCGCATGTTCGCCCCCTGTTCTTCGTTCCGCATTTGTTCCGTGGTTCACGGCGCGTGTCAACAGAAAACGGAACGGCGGGCGTTTTATGAGGCGGCGTCGACGACGCGACCCTCCGCCAATCGGACCACGCGGTCCAAGCGGCGCGCCAAATCCATATCGTGGGTCGCCACCAATGCGGCAGCGCCTTGCTCTTTCGCGGCGGAGATCAGGGCGTCGGCGACTTGGCGCGACGTTGTCGGATCAAGATTGCCTGTCGGCTCATCGGCGAGCAGGACCGCAGGGCGTCCCACAAGCGCGCGTGCGATCGCCGCCCTCTGCCGCTCTCCGCCGGACAAGGCCGCCGGTCGATGATCGAGGCGCGTTTCAAGGCCGAGGGACACCAACAGTTCGCGCGCCCGAGCCCGCGCGGCTTTTTTCCCCTCCCCAGCCACGCGAAGCGGCATCGCCACGTTTTCCAGGGCGGACAATTCAGGAAGCAGATGGTGAAACTGATACACGAAGCCAAAACGCGTCCGACGCAAACGCGTGCGCGCGCGGTCGTTCAGCCGGGTGACGTCACGTCCTTCAAGCCGCACCTCGCCGTCATCCGGCGCATCCAGCAGACCGGCCACATGAAGCAACGTCGATTTTCCCGAGCCTGACGGTCCAAGCAAAGCGACCGTCTCGCCCGGACGCACATACACGTCGCATCCGTCCAAGACGGCGAGCGGCCCGGTCGGTCCGCCATAGGATTTTCGGACTGCAGCGAGGGCCAGCGTCGCTTCAGGCTCACTCATAACGAAGCGCCTCGACCGGATCGAGGCGCGCCGCCCGCCAACTTGGATAAAGCGTCACAAGCGCCGCCATCAGCAAGGCCCAGACGGCGACGAAGATGGTCTCCGAAACCTCCATGCGCGCGGGAATCTGGCTGAGAAAGTACACCTCCGGATCGAAAAGACGGCGTCCGGCGAGCGCCGACAAGGCGTCGTGAATCACGCCGATATTGGCGGTGAACGCCCATCCCAGGATCACGCCGGCGCCCACGCCGGCGCCGCCGATCAGACATCCCGCCGTGAAGAAGATCCGCATGACCGCGCCCTGGCTCGCACCCATGGTGCGCAAGATTCCGATGTCGCGACGCTTGTCCTTCACCAGCATGACCAGCCCGGTGATGATGTTGAGCGTGGCCACCGCCACGATGAAAAACAGGATCAAGCGCATCACGTCGCGCTCGGTCTTCAGCGCGTTGATGTAACTGTCATTGCGCTGTCGCCAATCCACGATCGGCGCAAAGACCTGCGCGGCTTCGATCAGCGCGGGCCGCCAGTCGTAAACCCGATCCGGATCGTCGACCCGCGCCTCGATCGCCGTGATTCCTGCGCCCAAGCCGAAGAACGCCTGCGCTTGTTCCAACGGCATGAAGACGAAGTTGTCGTCATACTCGAACATGCCGGAGTTGAAGAGCGCGACGACACGATAGCTTTTCCGCCGCGGGGCGGTTCCGAAAGGCGTCGCCACGCCCTTTGGCGCGATCAGCGTGACCGGATCGTCGGGTTCGAGACCCAAACGCGCCGCCAGGCGATAACCCAACACGATCCCGCCGCCCGTCTCATAGCCGTCCAGCGATCCCGAGGCCGGTCCGCCGAACGGCGCGAGCACGGTTCCGACGCCTTCCAACGTCATGCCCTTGACGAAACCGCCCGCCGCGCGGTCGCCGACGCCGACCGCCAGAGCCTGTCCCTCGACCACCGCATTGGCCTCCGTAACGCCAGGGATGGCGCGGATTCGGGACAGGGCGTCGGGCCACGCATCCTCCATGCGCTCGCCATAGACGTACACATGGCCGCCAAGCCCAAGAATCCGGCCAAGCAATTCGTCGCGAAAACCGTTCATCACCGCCATGACGATGATCAGCGTGGCCACCGACAAGGCGATGCCCGCGAAGGCGATCGTCGTGATCAACGCGACGCCGCCCCCTTTACGGGTCGCGCCGAGATACCGCCGCGACAACATCCATTCCCAACTGTTCGGCATCTGTTCAGAGGCCGCGCAGATAGTCCGCCGCCGCATCGGCGGGCATTTCCGTTTTGACGCCGGTCTTGCGGTCCTTCACCTCCACCACGCCCGCTTTGGCGCCGCGCGGTCCGACGATCACCTGATCCGGCAAGCCGATCAGATCCATGTCCGCCAGCTTCGCCCCCGCCCGCTCGTCCCGATCGTCATAGAGCACGGACAGGCCAGCCGCCTGAAATTGTTGATACAGGCTGTCCGCCATATTTGTCGTCGCGGCGTCGTCCAGTTTCAGATTGGACAAACCGACGCGAAAAGGCGTCACCGCCCGCGGCCAGATGATCCCGTGGTCGTCATGGCTCGCCTCGATGATGGCCCCGACCAGACGCGAAACGCCGACGCCGTAAGACCCCATCTCCACGGGCGCGTCCCGACCATCCGGCCCGGTCACGACGGCGCCCAAGGCCTTCGAATACTTTGTGCCGAAGTAAAAGATGTGGCCGACCTCGATCCCGCGCGCTTCGAGGCGTTTGTCCTCGGGCACCTCGGCTGCGAAGCGAGACGGATCATGCTTCTCATCCGCCGCCGCATAGAGCTGCGTACGGGCGTCGACGATCGGCTGGAGGTCGCCCTCATAGTCCACATCCTCCGGGATCGGCGCGTCGATCACGTCGCGATGGACGAACACCGCGCTTTCGCCGGTTTCGGCCAGGATTGCGAATTCGTGGGAGAGATCGCCCCCGATCGGCCCCGTGTCCGCGGCGAGCGGCGCCGCTTTCAAGCCCATGCGCGCGAAGGTGCGAAGGTAGGCGACGAACATTTTGTTGTAAGAACGACGCGCGCCATTCGTATCGATATCGAAAGAATACGCGTCTTTCATAAGAAACTCGCGTCCCCGCATGACGCCGAAACGCGGCCGGATCTCGTCACGGAACTTCCATTGGATGTGGTAGAGCAATTTCGGCACGTCCCGATATGAGCGCGCCGCGCCGCGGAAAATCTCCGTGATCTGTTCCTCATTGGTCGGACCATAGAGCATTTCGCGGTCGTGACGGTCCCGTATCCGAAGCATTTCCGGACCATAGGCGTCATACCGACCGCTCTCGCGCCACAGATCAGCGGATTGGATCGTGGGCATCAGCATTTCATGGGCGCCCGCCCTGTTCTGCTCGTCACGCACGATGTCGGCGTTGTTGTCGAGAGCTCGCAAGCCGAAAGGGAGCCAGGAATAAATGCCGGCGCTGGCCTGCCGGATTAGGCCCGCGCGCAGCATCAGACGATGGCTCGGAATGTGCGCCTCGGAAGGCGTGTCTTTCATCGTGGGCAAGAAATAGCGCGACCAACGCATGGCGAGGTCCTTTGTCGGCGGAATGTCGCGCGGTCTTACGAAAGCGCCGGGCGCCGATCAACGGCCATCGCCGCCTGCGCCGCCGAGATCCGGATCCGTCGGGTACAATTCGGCGCAGCGCTCGCGCAGCGGATCTTGCACATATCGGCCAAGGTAACGCCCGTCGAAGTAAAGCGCCCCGGTGGCCAGATCGTAATCGACGCGGCCCGCCGAAGGATTCGCCACGATGAGCGCCGACCCGGCATCATCGACGTCCCCGCGTGGCGGGAAGGCCTCCGCGCCGAAGAGGCGTGGATCGACCGCCACGTCGAAGCTGATGCGTGCGGGGCTCGCCGGCTGAAACCCGCCATTCAAGTCGGCGGGGGCGACCGCTTGGCCGCGCACGTCGACGCCCGCGACATAATCCGCCGGAGCGGCGTTCGCGACGCGTTGGCAAATGGCGCGCGACGGAACCGACGAACGCAGCACCAAGGCGCCGTTCGGGTCCTTTTGCGCAGCGGCCGCACTGGTCCCAACAAGGCCGGCGACAAAAACAATGGCGACGCGGTTCATGATTGCGACTCCTCTTCAGGGGGAATCTAGGCTCGGTTTGCGACGATTCCGAGGCCGATCAGGTCTCTGTCCGGTAAAGCGCATTGGTGGGCCAACGCTCCGGATCGAAAACACCGCCAAGAACGCCCAAGAGGAACAAGGCGAACAGCAGCGCCGCAATGGCCGTCGTCACCAAGGCTTTCTCAAACAATCGCGGATTCGCCGGTGCGCCCTCCTCGGCGCCCTCGACGCCGTCCGGCGTGCTTTCGTGCCGGCTGCGCACGCCCCAAGGAAGCACGGCGAAGAAGACGATCGTCCAAATGATGACGAAGCCGACGACCGCCGACGCCGGGTTCACGCTTGCTCCAACTCGATCAAAGCGCCGTCGAACGTTTTGGGATGCATGAACAGCACCGGTTTGCCATGCGCGCCGGTTTTCGGCTCGGAGGAGCCTGCGAAGCGCGCTCCCTGCGCCGTCAACGCGTCCCGGGCCGCCAGGATGTCCTCCACCTCGTAGCAGATATGATGAATGCCGCCATGGGGGTTCTTTTCGAGGAAGTTCTTTATCGGCGAATCCGCGCCCAAGGGCTCGATGAATTCGATCTTGGTGTTGGGCAGTTCCACAAACACGGTGATCACGCCGTGATCCGGTTGCTCCTCGGCCGCCGTTACGGTCGCGCCCAACATATCGCGGTATTTCGCCGCCGCCGCCTCTGCATCCGGAACCGCGATGGCGACGTGGTTCAACCGACCGATCATCTTTAGTCCTCCAAGCAAATCGCGCGCGCGTCGATCATAGGGCGCTTATCCCATCTGGGGCTCAAGGCGCGACGCAGGGCGCGCTTCGTCTCCTGCTCGACCAACTCCTCATTGAACCGCTGGGCGCTCGGCATGGCCAACACCGCGCGTTCAACCTTGTCCGCCAGCGCATCCGATAAGGCGTCGCGATCGCCGCCGTCTAAGGCCGGGACGCCGCGCAAGCGCACGTCCGGTCCCGCGATGATCTCACCATCGGAATCAATGACGATCACGACGTCCACGAGCCCACCGGAGCTGAGTTGCGACCGCTCGTTGAATGCGCCGTCATCACCCTTCACCACTTTGCCGCCGTCGAGCTGAAGCCTTCCCGTGGCGGCCTCGTCGACGATCTCCAAGGGCCCCGGAGCGATTCGTATGATCGCGCCGTTATAGGCCTCGACCGATTCGGGCACGCCTTGGGCTTTGGCGAAAGCTGCGTGCTCACGAATATGCCGCAACTCGCCATGCACCGGAACGACGGCGCGCGGCTTCAGCCAACGATACATTTGGACCAATTCGTCGCGATTCGGGTGTCCGGACACGTGGATCGGTTCGTCCGCTTCCGTCACGACCTCCACGCCCCGCCCCACAAGGGCGTTTTGAAGCGCGCCGATCTCCAACTCGTTCCCGGGGATCGCCTTGGAGGAGAAAAAGACCGTGTCGCCGGGCTCCATTGAAAGGCGCGGATGCTGGCCGGTGGCGATCCGCCACAGCGCCGCACGCGGCTCCCCCTGGCTGCCCGTGCAGGCCAACAACACGCGCTCCGGCGGCAAGGCCGCCGCTTCGTCCTCGCTCAACAGTTCGGGCAGCGTGTTCAACACGCCCGTCTCACGCGCCACCTCAGTGATGCGACGCATGGAACGGCCTGCAAGGCATACGAATCGCCCGGTTTCCGCAGCCGCCTGGAAAATGCTGTCCAAGCGCGAGACGTTGGAGGCGAAAGCCGTGACGGCGACGCGGCCGCGCCTCTTGGCGATCGTTTGAAGAAGTTGTTCGCGAACCTCCGATTCGGACCCGGACACCCCAGGTTCGAACACATTCGTCGAGTCGCAAATCAACGTATGAACCCCCTCTTCTCCAAGACCTCGCAAGGACGGATCGTCGGTCACCGGGCCCAAAACCGGATGCGGATCCAGTTTCCAATCGCCCGAATGGACCACAAGCCCAGCCGGCGTGCGGATCGCCAGCGCATTGGCCTCGGGGATGGAGTGGGTCACTTGGACATACTCAAACTCGAAGGGCGGCAGGGCGATACGCGCGCCCGGCTCCACCAAACGCATGTCGGCCTCGCCGGCGAGCCCGGCTTCTTTGAGCTTTCGTTCCACCAACGCCGCGGTGAACCGGGTTGCGTAGATCGGGCAACGCAGGCGCGGCCAGATATGCGGGACTGCGCCGATATGGTCCTCATGCGCATGGGTCAGGACGAGGCCTAAAAGCCGATCGTCCAACTCCTCCGCGAAGGTCGCATCCGGCATCGCCGCATCCGCGCCTGGCGCTGCGTCTCCGAACGACACGCCCAGATCCACCATGATCCAGGCGCGGTCCAAGCCGCGACCGAAACCGTAAAGGCTCAAATTCATGCCGATCTCGCCTGCGCCCCCTAGGGGCAAAAAGACGAGGTCTTTTCCACCGTCGTTCACCAATCTCGCTTTCATTCAGGAATTTGGACGGAGCCGCTGATGGATCAGAAGCAAGCCGCGTAAAGTCAGTTCTGGATCGAATACGTCGACCACGTCGGTTTGGCCTTCGAACAGCGATACGACGCCGCCTGTTGCGATCACTTTCAGGGGACGGCCATAAGCGCCGCGAATCCGGCGCACCATGCCCTCGATCAATTCCACATAGCCCCAAAACACGCCGGATTGCATGGCTGTGACCGTGTCGACGCCGATCGGGGATGACGGCGGCGCGATCGCGATTCTCGGCAGTTTCGCGGCGGCGTCATTCAGAGCGCGCAAGGACAAATTGACGCCGGGCGCGATCACCCCACCCTCAAAGGCCCCATCCGGCCCGATCACGTCGAAGGTCGTCGCCGTGCCTGAGTCGATCAGAATCAAAGGTCCGCCATAACGCTCAAATCCGGCGACGGCGTTCACCAAACGGTCCGCCCCCACCTCGCGCGGTTTTTCGATTCGTATGTCGACGCCGACATCCTCCACGTCTTGAACGATCAGCGGCTCCGCCTGCAAATACCGTCGGCAAAGGTTACGGAAATGAAACGTCGCCTGCGGAACCACCGTGGAGATGACGCAGCCCGTCACCTGATCAAGGCGCAAGTTCTGTTGACTGAGCAGCGCGATCAGAAGGGCCGCATATTCGTCCGCGGTGCGGGTGGGCTCCGTCGACAGGCGCCATTGGGCCCGCCAATCGCCGCCGTCGTGGAGGCCGAACACGGTGTTGGTGTTTCCCGCATCAATCGCGAGCAGCATCATCGTACCTCGGAGAAAAACACTTCGCCGGCGGCGATGCGATGCATCCGGCCGGAAGGCTCGCGTAGCAGCAGAGCGCCCTCGGGGTCCAGATCTTCAAACACGCCGTCCACCGCATGGTTGGGACCTCGCGCCGTAATGTGTTCCCCCAGACCCACCGCGCGTGCGAGCCAAAGCCCGCGCAACGCTTGAAATCCTCTGGATTTGTAAGCTGATAGATACTTTTCCATCGATGATTGAAGTGACGCGAACACCTGCGTGACGTCAATCGGCGCGTCCACCGCCTCGCGCAAAGATGCGGTCGGACGATCCAAGTCGGGCGGCGCGCCCAAATTCAAGCCGACCCCGATCGCGACCCCGAGGAGCCCGTCGCCCCGGCTGGCGGACTCCAGAAGCGCGCCCCCCGCCTTCCGCGAGGCAAGCAACAGGTCGTTGGGCCATTTCAACCCGATCTCCGCGCGCGGGGCCAGAGCGGCGGCTGCATCCGCCATCGCCAACGCCGCTGCAAATGATAGCTGACCCGCGCGTTTCGCCTGTTCCGAGGACACAAGCGCCAGGCGCGTGACCGTCAGGTCTTCGCGCCCGCTGACCCAACGCCGGCCGCGTCGTCCCCGCCCCTCGGTCTGTCGCTCGGCGACGATCCAGCAGGCGCCCCCGCCCGCCTCAAAGTGACGGAGCGCCTCCGCATTGGTGCTGTCGATGGTTTCCAGGTGAAAGACGGGCGCCGGAGCCGGCGATAGGGCGTTCAAAACAGCGCAGACGCGCCATGCTCCGCCCATCGGCGGATCGGACCAATGAACACGAAGAGAACCGGAAACATGGCGATGGCCGATCCGGCGATGGCGGCGTGCACCGGACCGTCGCGAATGGGCGTGAACGCCGGGCCCGGCTCGTCGAAATACATGACTTTGATGATGCGCAGATAATAATAACCGGCCACGACCGCGGCCAGAAAGCCCGCGATGGCCAGCCACAGCAGGCCCGCCTCAACGGCCGGCGCGAAGACCAGCCATTTTCCCCAAAAACCCGCAGTGGGCGGCACGCCCGCCAGCGAAAACAATATGACCGCAAAAGCGAGAGCCATGCCCGGGCGGGTCCGCGATAGGCCGGCGAGATCCTCAATCGCTTCGACCTGGCCTTCCGGTCGACGCATGGCGATGACGCAGGCGAACGCGCCCAAGGTCATGATTGCGTAGAGCGCCAGATAGACGAGCACGCCGGCGACCCCGCTTTCGCCGCCCGCCGCCAAGGCGACAAGCGCATAGCCCATATGGCCGATCGAGGAATAGGCGAGAAGGCGCTTGATATTGGTCTGGCCGATCGCGGCGAAGGCGCCCAACGCCATGGACAACAAGGCGGCCACCGCAATCACTTGACGCCAACTGTCGGCCGCGCCGCCGAACGCCTCGACGGTTAGGCGCACCAAAAGCGCCATGGCGGCCACCTTCGGGGCGGCGGCGAACATGGCCGTGATCGGCGTCGGCGCGCCCTCATAAACGTCCGGCGTCCACATGTGAAAAGGAGCCGCGGAAATCTTGAAGGCGAGGCCTGCGATCAAAAACACCAAGCCGAACACGAGCCCGACCGACGGCTCGCCCGCGATCGAG
>CAYPOX010000084.1:0-11902 GCA_964412525.1 uncultured Caulobacterales bacterium | reverse complement strand
GTCGCACGTTTCCTGACCATCCAAGAGGGGTGCGATAAGTTTTGCACCTTTTGCGTGGTGCCGTACACGCGCGGGGCCGAGTGGTCGCGCCCGGTCGACCGAATCGTTGCGGAGGCGCGTGCGTTGGTGCGCGCCGGCGCCCGAGAGATCACCTTGCTGGGTCAGAACGTCAACGCCTATCACGGAGCGGCGCCCGCGGGATGCGAAGCGCACGGAACGTGGGGGTTGGGACGGCTCGTCCAACACCTCGCCATGATCGACCGCTTGGAGCGCATCCGATTCACCACCTCCCATCCCCGGGATATGGACGCTGAGTTGATCGCCGCTTTGGGCGACGAGCCCAAATTGATGCCCTATCTGCATTTGCCGGTGCAAAGCGGTTCGGATCGCATCTTGAAGGCGATGAATCGCGGGCACAGCGCGGCCGACTACGTTTCCTTGATCGAGAAAGTGCGCGACGCGAGGCCCGACATCGCCTTGTCGGGCGATTTCATCGTGGGTTTCCCGGGCGAAAAGGATGCGGATTTTGACGACACCCTGCGTTTGGTCCGCGAGGTGGGTTATGCGTCCGCCTTCTCGTTCAAATATTCGCGCCGCCCAGGCACGCCCGGCGCGCAAATGTATGGCCAGGTTCCCGAGGATGTGAAAACGGAACGCTTGGCGGCGCTTCAGGCCTTGCTGGAAGAACAGAAGCATGCCTTCAACCGGAGCTGCGTCGGGCGCAAGATGCCGATCCTGATCGAAAAGAAGGGCCGCCATCCGGGACAACTGATCGGGCGCAGCCCTTACCTTCAAAGCGTGACCGTGTCGGGGCCCGAGCATTGGATCGGCTCGTTCATGGAGACGCGCATCGGGGCTTCGCGCGCGAACAGTCTTGACGGCGCGCCCATCGAAGCGCTGCAGGCGGCGGGCGCTTGACGGCCGCCGACGCTGTCACCTTGGCATTCGAAGACCCGCGTCTTCTCGTCGAACTTTGCGGGGCCCACGACCGGCATTTGGCGCTGGTGGAGTCCGGCTTGGAGGTGACCCTCCTGCCCCGCGGCGACGCGATCTCCATAGTCGGCCCGGAACGCGCCCGCGAAGCCGCCCGCCGCGCCCTCGAAGATCTCTACACCCGATTGAAACGTGGCCTGGACGTTACGGACGCCGAAGTCTCCGCTGCGGTGCGGATGGCGGCCGCGGGTCACGGAACGGAGGTCGTCGCACCCGGTCGCGCCGATCCCATTGCGCAGATCCGCACGCCGAAACGTCTGGTGACCGCGCGGACGCCCGCGCAAACTCGTTACGTCGACGCCCTTCAGAGCCATGATATGACCTTCGGGGTGGGGCCGGCGGGGACGGGCAAGACCTATCTGGCGGTCGCGATGGGCGTTTCCATGCTGGTTTCCGGACAGGTCGAACGCATGGTCCTCTCAAGACCGGCGGTCGAAGCGGGCGAGCGCATCGGCTTCTTACCTGGAGATATGCGCGATAAGGTCGAACCGTTTTTGCGTCCGCTCTATGCCGCCTTGTACGACATGCTTCCCGGCCACCAAGTCGAGCGCAAGCTCGGCTCCGGCGAAATCGAGATCGCTCCTTTGGCGTTCATGCGCGGCCGGACCCTGTCCCGCGCCTATATCATTCTGGACGAAGCGCAGAACGCCTCGCCGCAACAGATGAAAATGTTCCTGACGCGTCTTGGGGAAGACTCGCGCATGGCGATCACGGGCGACCCAAGCCAAGCTGACCTCCCCGCCGGGCATCCCTCCGGCCTTGGCGACGCCTTGCGCATTCTTCAGGGCGTGGAAGGCGTCGCCTTCACGCATTTCCAGGATAAAGATGTGATCCGGCATGCGCTCGTGCAACGGATCGTCGCCGCCTATGGCGCGGCGGCGCAAAAGGCGCGCAGCGGCGATGGCTGACCCGTCGACGGGCGTGATCGAAACGGATCTGCGGGATGCGCGTTGGGCGGCGGCGTTGGAGAACGCACCGAATTTGGCGCAGGCCTGCGCCGACCAGTTGGGAAAGATCGCCGATCGACCGCTTGGCGACGCCACAGTCGTGCTGGCGGATGACGGCTTGCTGCGGGACCTCAACCATCGGTTTCGGCGCAAGAATTCGCCCACCAACGTCTTGGCCTTTCCCGACGGCGACGCCGCTTCGGGTCGGCGCTATGCGGGCGATGTCGTATTGAGTTACGATCGGTGTGCGGAGGAAGCCAGGGCCGCCGGGCGGTCGTTCGCCGATCATGCGGCGCATCTAATGGTTCACGGGCTTGCGCACTTGATGGGTTTCGATCATGTCGAAGATGCGGACGCTGTGGTGATGGAGCGTTTGGAGGCGAAAGTTCTGGCGCGGTTGGGCGTGCCGGATCCTTATGACGACGGACATTGACGTAAATGGCGACGCGCCCGGTTTGATCCATCGACTGAGGCGCGTGTTCGGTCAACGAAACGGCGACGCGGCGGTCAGCGGCGATCCGGTCGAAATCGCACGTACGAATCTTTTGCAGCGGATCGAGTCTTTTGACGGTTTGCGCGTCGAAGACGTGATGGTTCCGCGCGCGGACATCGTCGCGATCGAGGTGAACACGCCGCTTGTGGAAGCCGCAGCCATCTTCGCCGAGGCGGCGCATTCTCGACTGCCGCTTTACAGAGAGACGCTCGACGATCCGATGGGCATGGTCCACTTGAAGGACTTGGTGACGCCATTGGTGGCGAAACTGTCGGACGACGCGCCTGAAACCGACGAACCGACGCCGGTGCTCGAGCGCTTGAGGCGCGAATTGCTCTATGTGCCCCCATCTGCGCCCGTGTCCGATCTTCTGCTTCGGATGCAGACGACACGCATTCATATGGCGTTGGTGATCGATGAATATGGCGGGACCGATGGTCTTGTGACGATTGAGGATCTGATCGAAGAGATCGTCGGCGACATTGAAGATGAACATGACGAGGAGGCGCCGCAACTCGTGAGGCGCCCGTCGGGCGTGTTCATCGCGGATGCGCGTCTGGAGATTGAAACCTTTGAGTCCGCCTCCGGCGCGCAACTTGCGGAACCGGATTGGGCGGATGTGGACACTCTAGGAGGTTTGGTGTTCTCGCTGGTCGGCCGCGTGCCTGCGCGTGGCGAGATCATACGTCATCCCAATGGTTGGGAGTTCGAAGTCGATGACGCCGATGCGCGCCGCATCAAGAGATTGAAAATCCGACCTACGCCGGAGGCGGACGCGCCGCAGCCCGCGTGAACATTCGCATGGACGTCGCCGGTTGGCGCCCTTGGGGGCGCTTCACTCTCGCGCTTGGCGCGGGTGCAGCGACCGCGCTCGCCCAAGCGCCGCTGAATCAAGCGTGGTTGATGATTCTTGGCTTCGCCGGCCTTTGGCTGGTCGCGGACGCGGCGCGGCGGCGAACACGGCCGGGACGCGCGGCGTTCGCCGCAGGCTGGTTCTTTGGCGTCGGACAGTTTTCAGTCGGTCTCTATTGGATCGCCTTCGCGTTTCTCGTGGACGCATCCGTCGTGCCCTTGATCCCGTTCGCCATGAGCCTGCTCGTGGGAGGGCTCGCCCTTTTTCCCGCGGCGGCGCTGTGGATTTGGGCTTGGGCGGCGGGCCGAACGGGCGGCGTCTTCATCTTGGCTTTGGCGATATTCGCCGCCGAGGCTGCGCGCTCCTCCTTCTTCGGCGGCTTTCCATGGAACCTTCACGGCCTCAGTTGGGGGGCCGACTCGCCAATCGCGCAGACGGTCTCCGTCTTCGGCGTCCAGGGTCTGACGCTTCTCACCCTGTTGGCGGCGGCCGGTATCGCGCGGGTGTTGGTCGACGGATCGCCGATTCGGCGCGCGGCCGGACCGCTGGGCGCGGCCGCATGTTTCGCCGCGTTGACGCTCTGGGGTTATGGCCGTTTGGCGGATCATCCGACCGAATGGACGGATGCGCGGGTGCGCATCGTTCATCCGTCGGTTCCGCAGCGATTGAAATGGGAGCCGAGCGAAACCGCGGGTTTCTTTCGGCGGCATCTTTCCCTAAGCGCGCCGCCGGACGGGCAACCCGTCGATTATGTGGTGTGGCCGGAATCCGCCACAGCGTTTCCCCTTGGGCGTTCCGCAGACGGTCAACGGGCCTTGGCGGACGCAGCGCGCGGCGCCGTCGTGATTGCGGGTTCCGTTCGGTGGGGCGTGGGCGAACGACCGCACAACTCCGCCTTCATCTTCGACACCCGTGAGGGCGCGCCGCGGATCGCGGCCATCTATGACAAGGCGCGGCTGGTGCCCTTCGTGGAATACTTTCCCTTCTACGGTTTGATGAGAGCGGTCGGCCTCAACCGCTTGAGCCCGGTGGGCGACGGCTTTGCGCCCGGCGAAGGGCCGACGCGCGTGGAGGTGGGATCCGGCGGCGCCTTCGCGCCCCTGATCTGTTACGAGATTCTGTTTTCACGCGCCGTTCCGAGCGGATCACAACGTCCTGATTGGATCGTCAACATCACAAATGACGGCTGGTTCGGACGCACCACGGGTCCGGCCCAGCACGCAGAACAGGCGCGATTCCGGGCCATAGAATTGGGCTTGCCCGTGGCGCGCGCCGCCAACAACGGCGTTTCTGCGGTGATCGACCCTTTCGGCCGCGAACTCATCGCCGCGCGGGGGCGTGAGCCGCGCGCCATTGATTCGCGCGTGCCGGCGGCGATCCCGCCGACGGCGTTTCACCGGATCGGCGACTTTGGCGTATGGGTGTTGGCTGCGGCGTTGGCGGCTGCGTTGACGGCTTTAAAGCGCCTTGAGCGTCTATAAAGCGCGACAGGGTTGCCTTTGGGCGCGTCAAGGTCGAATGTGCGCCTGTGCGGCGACCAACGCCGTCCGTGACGTGAGAGTCCATCGTGACTGAGCATATCGCACCCATTCGGAACGAAACTCACAACCCAAAGCGCTCGAGTTCGATTGATGCGTTTGTCGGCATGCGCGTGCGGGCTGGACGTATGGCGCGCGGCATGTCGCAAGAACAATTGGCGGAACTGCTGGGCCTCACATTCCAGCAGGTTCAGAAATATGAGAAGGGCGTGAACCGGATTGGAGCGGGCCGCCTTTGGGACATCTCCCGCATCTTGGACGTGAGCGTTCAGTACTTTTTTGACGGCTTGAACCAGAAATCAGGCGCAGTCGCTGAAGAGTCCGGACGTTTTGCGATTGAGTTTCTGACCACGACCGAGGGCCTTCAGCTCGCGCGCGCCTTTGCGCAGATCAAAGATCGTTCGGTGCGCCGGCGCTTGGTTGATCTCGCTCAGGCCTTGAGCGACGCCGAACCGGAGGCCGTCGCCAACAACCGGAACTAGCGACCGCAACGGACGCCGCCTTCCAGAGCCGTTGCATCCGAACGCACGGGCCGATAGAACCCACCTCACACATAAAGACATGTTTATATGAGGTGGTTGTGTCTCGCTCGACCTATCTGTTCACAAGCGAAAGCGTATCTGAAGGTCATCCCGACAAGGTTTCCGATCGCATCTCCGATAGCGTTCTCGACGCCTTTCTCGCCGCGGATCCGCATGCGCGGGTGGCCTGTGAAACGTTGACGACCACAAACCGCGTCGTGCTCGCGGGAGAAACTCGCGGACCCGCTTCCGTTACGGACGCCGTCCTGGAAGAGGTCGTTCGCGGCGCCGTCAAAGATATCGGTTACGAACAAGACGGGTTCGATTGGCGCAACCTCGCCTTTGAATGCCACCTGCACGAACAATCCAGCGACATCGCCCAAGGGGTCGACAGCGCTGAAGACAAGGACGAAGGCGCGGGCGATCAGGGCATCATGTTCGGCTACGCCGTGGACGAAACGCCAAGCTTGATGCCGGCGCCGATCCACTATGCGCACCAAATTCTTAAGAGCTTGGCGGATGCGCGCCATGACGGGTCGGAGCCGCTGTTGGAACCGGACGCGAAATCCCAGGTGACGTTGGCCTATGACATGGCGACGGATCGCGCGGTCGGGGTCACGTCGGTCGTGGTCTCCACCCAGCATAAGGAAAACGCCACCCAGGACGCCCTGCGCGAAATCGTTCGCGCCCATTTGCGCAAGGTGCTTCCGAACGATTGGTTCCCGCCGGAAGAGGAGTTCTACGTGAACCCGACCGGCAAGTTCGTCATTGGCGGCCCGGACGGCGACGCCGGCCTGACCGGCCGGAAAATCATTGTGGACACCTATGGCGGCGCGGCGCCCCATGGCGGCGGCGCGTTTTCCGGCAAAGACCCGACCAAGGTGGATCGTTCTGCAGCCTATGCGGCGCGCTACCTGGCGAAAAACGTGGTCGCTTCCGGCTTGGCGCGGCGCTGCATGCTGCAGCTTTCCTATGCGATCGGCGTCTCAAAACCGCTATCGCTTTACGTGAACACTTTTGGGACGGGCGAAGTGGATGAGCGCAAGCTGGAGGATGTCCTTCAGGAGCTCATGAATCTCAGCCCGCGCGGCATTCGCGAGCATCTCCAGCTGAACAAGCCGATTTATGCGCGCACGTCGGCCTATGGGCATTTCGGCCGAGACCCGGACGCGGATGGCGGTTTTTCCTGGGAGCGCACGGACCTTGTGGAGGCGTTGCGCCGGGCCTTTTAAGCCGTTGGAAGACGCTTCGCCCGAGTCTCGGCGTGGAGACCGCAGGGTCTATGGCCGTCGGCAAGACCGACCTCTCAAGGCGCGCCAGAGAAAGCTCTGGGCCGAGCTTCTTCCCCAGGTCGCGGTCCCGGACCCGGAGCGCGCGCCGATCGACCTGCCCTCTTTGTTTCCCAACGCGCGGGCGATCGCGCTGGAGATCGGGTTCGGCGGCGGCGAGCATTTGGCGTGGCAGGCGGAGCACGAACCGAATGTCGGCTTTCTGGGCGCGGAGCCGTTCATCAATGGCGTCGCGAAGCTCTTGACGGCGATCGACGATCGAGAACTGAACAATATTCGCATCTTTCACGGAGACGCCCGAACCCTGATTGAAGCGTTGCCCGACGCTTCGATCGAGAAGGTTTACGTGCTGCACCCGGACCCATGGCCGAAACGCCGCCATTGGAAACGCCGGATCATCCAGCCGGCGCTGCTGGATCAGCTGGCGCGGATCATGGCGGAAGGGGGGATTTTGCGCATTGCGTCAGATGTCCCCGACTTTGTCTTCTGGACATTGATGCATCTGCGCGACCGCTTAGACTTCGCTTGGACCGCCCGTCGGCCTGAGGACTGGCGCGTGCGCCCCATGGATTGGCCGGAGACCCGTTACGCCGCCAAGGCGGAACGCGAAGGCCGAGCGCCTTGTTTCCTGCAATATCGCCGTATGGCGACCCCGGTTGCTTAAGCGAAGGAACGGCGTTTACCTTCTCGCGCGCATAGCGGGGGCCGCAGTGATGAAGACTTGGCGAATGATCGGGGTTGGGGCGGCCATGACGGCTCTGGTCATGGCGAGCGATTCTCATGGCGCGGCGGCGCAGACCGCCGATTCGGCGATGTTTGCGGGCATGAAGGCGCGGGCGATCGGTCCCGCGGCGATGAGCGGTCGCGTCGCCAGCATTGACGCCGTCGTCTCCGATCCGCGGATCATCTATGTCGGCGCCGCCACGGGCGGCGTGTGGAAATCCGTCGACGCCGGGCTGAGCTGGACGCCGATCTTTGACGACCAGGACACCGCGTCCATTGGGGCGGTCGCGGTTTTCCAGCCCAATCCCGATGTGGTGTGGGTCGGCACGGGCGAAGGCAATCCGCGAAACTCCACATCCGTCGGGCGTGGCCTCTACAAATCGCTGGACGGCGGCGAGACCTTCACGAAGGTGGGCTTGGAAAAGACCGAGCGCATCCACCGCATCATCCCCCATCCTACGAATCCCGACATCGTTTATGTGGGCGCGCTCGGACGCGCATGGGGCGAGAACCCCGAACGCGGCGTGTATAAGACCACCGATGGCGGCGCATCCTGGTCACGAATCCTCTTTGTGGACGAACGCACCGGCGTGGGTGATCTCGTCATGGATCCGTCCAATCCAGACCATCTGATCGCGGCCATGTGGGATTATCGCCGTTGGCCATGGGCGTTCCGTTCCGGGGGGCCAGGGTCGGGTTTGCACGCGACCTATGACGGCGGCGAGACATGGACGCGGCTGACCGAGGATGACGGTCTGCCCAAGGGCGAACTTGGACGGATCGGCCTCGCTTTCGCGCCGAGCGAACCGGACACGGTTTATGCGATCGTTGAGGCGAACGAGAAAGCGCTGATCAAGTCCACGGACGGCGGCGCGTCCTGGTCGACCGTGAACACGGAACCGCGCGTCGCCTATCGGCCGTTTTACTTCAACGATCTCGAGGTGGATCCGGTTCGACCGGAGCGCGTCTACCGCCAGCAATTCATGACGGACGTCTCCATCGACGGCGGCAAAAGCTTCGCCCCGGCGGCGGCGTGGCCCGGCGTGCACCCAGACCATCACGCCATCTGGATCCATCCACGTGATCCGAACCATGTCATCATCGGGAATGACGGCGGCGTCGCCATCAGCCGCGACCGGGGGGCGACGTGGCGTTTTGTGCGCAACCTGCCCCTGGCGCAGTTTTATCACATGCGTGTCGACAATGCGGAGCCCTACAACATTTATGGCGGCCTGCAGGACAACGGATCTTGGCGCGGTCCGTCGGAGGTGTGGGACCGCGGCGGAATCCGAAACCACCATTGGAAAATGGTGGCCTTCGGCGACGGCTTCGACACGATCCCGGATCCGGAGGACCCGACCAAAGGCTACGCCATGTCGCAAGCCGGCTATCTGGTGCGATGGGACGCCGTAACCGGCGAGTCGAAACTCATCCGGCCCCCAGCGCCGGACAGCGGCGAAAGACTGCGGTTCAATTGGAATGCGGGCTTCGCCCAAGATCCGTTTGCGCCGGCCACGATCTATTACGGCAGCCAGTTCGTGCATCGTTCGCTCAATCGCGGCGAGGATTGGGAGGTGATCTCCGAGGATCTCACCACCGATGAGGAGATCCGCACCCGACAGGCCGAGAGCGGAGGCCTGACGATCGACGTGTCGGGCGCGGAAAACAACGCCACGATCACCGTCATCGCGCCGAGCGCGATCGCCCAAGACGTGCTTTGGGTGGGCACGGATGACGGGCGCCTCCACCTGTCGAGCGACGGCGGCGACGCCTGGACCAGCCTCGAGAGCCGGTTTCCGCGCGACGCGCGGGGCGCGTGGATCGAGCATATCGAACCCTCGCCGCACGATGCGGACACGGCCTTCGTCGCCATGACCGATCACCGACGCTCCAACTGGACGCCTTACCTGTTCAAGGTCGACCGCGGAGGCCGACGGATTGTGAACATCGGCGACGGGATCGACGGTTTCGTCCGATCGGTCGTGCAGGATCCGGTTGATCCGAACCTCCTATTCGCCGGATCGGAATTCGGCCTGTGGGTCAGTTTCGACGGCGGCGGATCGTGGATGAAATGGACCGAAGGCGTCCCGCCTGCATCCGTGAAGGATCTCGCCATCCAAGAACGGGAAAGCGATCTCGTGATCGCGACCCATGGGCGCGGCATCTATGTCCTCGATGACATTGACGCTTTGCGGAACATGGACTCCGGCGCAATGCGCGCCCGCGCGCAGCTCTTAGACGTCACGAATGCACAGCAATATCGGACGAGCTTCGCGGGCTATGGCGAGTTTGCACCAGGCGACGGCGAATTCCGTGGACCCAACGAACCTTATGGAGCGGTCTTCACCTTCGTCATGAATGGAGACGACCTTCGCCATCCTGATCCTGCAGCGGAGAAAACGCGCAGGGAACGCCGCCGACTGGAGGACGCCGAGCCCGAAGGCGCGGACCAAAAGGTTCTGATCACCATCTTGGATGCCGAGGGAGCGCGCATCCGCACCATGGAGATCGAGCCCCATCAAGGCGTCAATCGCGCGGTTTGGGATTTGAAGGGCGATCCGCTTCCAGGATTGGCGGACGCCACGAACCCGGCGCAGAGCGAGTGGGAGGCTCCCGAATCACCGCCGGGCGCCTATGAGGCGTTGTTCCGTTTCGAAGACTATGAGGCGCGCCTCCCGGTTATGGTGAAGCCAGACCCCCGATTCGATCTTCCGCCGAACGTGATCGCAGAGAATTACACCGCCCGCCGCGAGGTGTTCGCGATGATGACGGACGTTCATGCGATGGCCAAAGAGGCCTTAGAGGCCAAGTCGGATCTGGAGCGGCTCAAAGCCAAAGCTCAGGCGCGCATTGATGAGGCCGAACGCCTTGCGAAGCTGGCCGGGGCCGAGCCGCCGGCGGATGACGCGCCGTTGCCGGCTTTTGCGGCGAAGCTTGGCGAAACCCTAAAGGCGCTTGACGCGATGGATGCGGATCTGCGGGTGCGCCCATGGGAGGCCGAGCTAAGGGATGATGAAGAACTGACGGCGAGCGCCGTGGGTTTGGCCATGTGGATGGTGTCCTCCCATTACGGCGCGCCGACCTCGACCCAGCGGGTTTATATGCGTCGTGCGGCGGACAAGCTTGCGGAGCATCAGGATCGGCATGGGGCGTTTTTCGCCGAAGATTTGGCGACGATCCGCGCCGAAGCGGAACGATTGGGGCTTGGTTGGCTGTAGACGACCCCGCGATCACGGTCGAGGGCCTCGTCGTTCGGCGCGACGGGTGCGCGATTCTGCACCTTTCGGATTGGTCCGTGCCGAGCGGCGCCCAAGGATTGGTGGCCGGACCGTCCGGGTCTGGCAAAACCACCTTGGTGAACGTCTTGGCGGGATTGACGACGCCGGACGCCGGGCGGGTCACGGTCGCCGGCGTGGATTGGGCCCAGATGTCGTCGGCGCGGCGAGACAAGGCGCGCGCGCGGGCGATCGGGCTCGTCTTCCAGAATGTGCGATTGATCAATGCGTTGTCCGTCGCGGGCAATGTGCGGCTCGCCGCCCGTCTCGCAGGACGGCCATCGGATCGGGCGCGGACGACGGAACTGCTGGATCGGCTGGGCGTTGCGGATAAAGTGGATGCGAAACCGCGCACGCTGTCCCTGGGCGAAGCGCAACGCGCGGCGGTGGCGCGGGCGGTGATCGGACAACCGCGTCTGGTGTTGGCGGACGAACCGACCTCCGCTCTGGACGACGCCTCCGCGGAACGGGTGGCGGAACTCTTATCGAATGAAGCGAAGGCGGCCGACGCAACCCTTGTGATCGTGACGCACGACGCACGGCTAAAGAACAAGTTCCCGGTTCTTTTAGAGCTTGGAAAGGCGGGCGCGTGAACGTCTTTATCCTGGCCATCGCCTATATGAAGGATCGTGCGCTTCAGACCGCTGTCAACGCATGTTTATTGGCGCTTGGCGTGGCGACGATCGCGTTGCTTTTGTTGGCGGGCGCGCAGCTCCAATCTCGACTTTTAAAAGACGCCAAAGACATCGATCTGGTCGTCGGGGCGAAGGGATCGCCGCTTCAACTGATTTTATCCACGGTCTATCATGCGGACATTCCCATCGGGAACGTGCCCTATGCGGATGCGCTTCGGATCGCGGACGATCGGCTCGTGGACACGGCGGTCCCTCTCGCCATTGGCGACAGCTATCGCGGCTTTCGAATCGTCGGTGCGACGAACGCCTATGCGCGGCTTTATGCGGCGACCCCCGCCGAGGGCCGCATGCCGGCCAAGCCCATGGAGGCGGTGCTCGGAGCGATGGTCGCCGATGAGACGGGGCTGAGACTGGGCGCGCGTTTCATCAGTGTCCACGGTCTGTCCGTGACCGGCGTCGCCCATGAAGATGATCCTTACACGGTTGTCGGGCGACTTGATCGTACGGGGACCGTGATCGACCGGCTGATCCTCACGCCCTTGGAAAGCGTCTGGATCGCCCATGACCACGGCGACGAGCACGCCCATGACCACGGCGACGAGCACGCCCATGACCACGGCGACGAGCACGCCCAT
>CAYPOX010000083.1:0-12119 GCA_964412525.1 uncultured Caulobacterales bacterium | reverse complement strand
GGAGGGCGAGGACAACGCCTTGACCGTGATGGACGCCAGCGGCGCCATGAAGATGGCGCAGGGCAAGGGCGCGGGTCGTTGGCCGACCGCGTCGTCCGTGTTGGCCGATATCGAACAGCTCTACGCATCGCGCGCCGCGGCGCATCGCATGGCGTGACGCCCAAAGCACGAGCCGCCGCGTCTGCGCCGGCGAGCGTCGGCAATGTCGGAGTCGGATTCGACATTCTCGGCATGTGCTTCGACGTGGCGCGCGATCGCGTCACGGTCACGCGCAATGAGAATCCGGGGGTCGTGTTGGGCGCGGTTTCCGGCCTCATCGACGATCTGCCGAGCGATCCCATGGCGAACACGGCGTTGCGGGCTGCGCATTCCGTGCTTGCGGCGACGGGGGCGGCCTTCGGCGTTCGCTTGGATGTGGAGAAGGGCGTGCCCATGTCCGCGGGCATGGGCGGCTCGGCCGCCTCCGCGGTCGCCGCCGCGATGGCCGCCAACGCGCTTCTCGAAGTTCCGATGTCCCGCGAGGCGCTCTTCATCCACGCTTTGGAGGGCGAGCGCGCCTCCAGCGAAGATCCTCCCCTGGACAATGTGGCCGCGGCGCTCTTCGGCGGCTTGACGCTCGCCCTGAGCGAACCTCTTCGGGCGATCGCCTTGCCGATTCCGGCCGGGATCCGCTGCGTCCTCGTGCGGCCGCACTGCAGGTCGGGCACGCGGGAGGGGCGCGCCATTCTTCCGCCTGGCGTGGATCTCAAGATCGCCATTCGACATGCGGGGGATGTGGCGGAGTTTGTGGCCGCCTGTTTCCGTAATGACCATGAAGCCATCGCCCGAAGTCTGATCGATCGAATCGCGGAACCGGCGCGTGCGTCAGGCTTTCCCTTTCTCGCCGACGCAAAGGCGCGCGCGAAGGAGGCCGGTGCGCTGGGTTGCACCCTCTCCGGCAGCGGCCCGAGCGTGTTCGCGTGGGCGCCGGACGATCGGGCGGACGCCGTTGCCGCCGCGCTGGCTGTTGCGGTGGACGAAGCTGGCTTGGGTCACGACCTTTATAAAGGGCCCTTGGGCGGCTCGGGAGCGTTGTTGCACCCATGACCTTCGTCGCGACCAATGATCCAGAACTTCAAGTCTCTCCCTCTGACGCCATGCGCTTGAGCCTGGCGCCGGGCGGAGGCCTTTTCGCGCCCGCTGAGTTTCCGCGCTTGGACATGACGTCCGAGCCCCCAGCGACCCCTGCGGATGCGGCGGCTCAGCTCTTGGGCGCGCTGTTCGCGGACGATCCGATACTGGCGCCCGCCACTCCGGCGCTGTGCGCGGACGCCTTTTCGCCGCCGCTCCGCCTAAGCGCCCCGCAAGCGCCAGGGCGGCCCTGGATGTTGGAGCTGTTCCACGGACCGACCGGCGCCTTTAAGGATTTTGGAGCGCGTTTCCTGGCGGCGGCCTTGCCGACGCTCGATCCGGACGGCCAGAGGGTGATTCTGGTGGCGACGTCCGGCGATACGGGCGGGGCCGTCGGATGCGCCTTTGAGGGGCGACCGCGCACGCGGGTCGTGATTCTCTATCCGGATGGCGGCGTGTCGCCCTTTCAAGAGCGCCAGCTCACTTGCTGGGGCGAGAACGTCCACGCCTTTCGCGTCGCCGGCGATTTCGACGCGTGTCAGGCGCTGGTCAAGGCGGCCTTCGCCGACAAGGCGTTGAAGGGACGACACGGTTTGGCGTCCGCCAACAGCATCAATTTGGGGCGGCTCGCGCCCCAGGCGGGCTATTTCGCGTGGGCGGCGGCCCAGATCTTCGCCCAAACCGGCCGCCCCGCTTCCGTGATCGTGCCGACGGGCAATTTGGGGAATGCGCTTGGCTGCCTCTGGGCGCGCGCCATGGGCGCGCCGATCGGCGACGTGATCATGGCGGTGAACGCCAATCGCACCCTCGCGGAATGGAGCAGGACGGGCGCCTATGAGCCCCGCACCTCCGTGCGCACGCTCGCCAACGCCATGGATGTGGGCGCGCCGAACAATTTCGCGCGCCTTGAGGCTCTCCTGGCGGCGTCCGGGGCGAATAGGGGGCGCATTGAGGCGTTGTCGGTCAGTGATTTGGAGATTCGAGGCCAAATCGCCCGCAGCTTCGCCGAAACCGGGGAGATCCTGTGTCCCCATACCGCGGTCGGCGTGCAAGCCTATTGGGCGCTCCCGGCGGCGATGCGCGACGCGCCCTGGATCGTCGCCGCGACGGCGCACGCCTATAAGTTCCGCGAAGTCGTCGAACCGACGATCGGTCAGGACGTGCCGCGTCCAGCGGCGTTTGACGACATTGAAGCGCGAACAACCCGTATGACGCCCTTGGAGCCGCAGCTTGACGCGCTTTCGGCGGCCCTGGAGAGCCTGCCCGCCTAAAGAAAGGTTCGCGCGACCGCGTCGGCCGCAAGATGAAGGTGAGCGTGGCGACGGGCCAACTTATCCACGTCGTCGTCATATCCGCCGCCGATCACGCCCGCCACCGGGATCCGGTTCTTGACGCATGTTTCGAAGACATGTCGATCCCGCCGCGCAAGGCCCTGGTCCGACAACGCCAAGCGCCCCAGCTTGTCGTCGCGGTGGGGGTCCACGCCGCCATTGTAGAAGACCAGATCCGGACGGGCGCGCGCCAAAGCCTCCTCCAAAGCGGGGGCCAACATGGCGAGATAGGCGTCGTCCTCCATTCCGTCCGGCAAGGCCACATCCATGTCGCTGGGAATTTTGCGCGCGGGGAAGTTCTTTTCCGCATGCATGGACAGCGTGAGGACGCGCGGATCATCCTGGAAGATGTCAGCCGTCCCGTCCCCCTGATGCACGTCCAGGTCGACGACCAGCACCCGACCGACCGCGCCTTGGGCCAAGAGCGCCAGCGCGGCGACGGCCACGTCGTTGAAGACGCAGAACCCGGCGCCGTGGCGTCGGGCGGCGTGGTGGCTCCCGCCGGCGGTGTTGCACGCCAAGCCGGCCGCAAGGGCGAGCCGCGCCGCCGCCAAGGTTCCTCCACAGGCGTGCACGGATCGCCGGGCGACGTCGGCGGTCACAGGCAAACCGATCCGACGGGCCACGGCCGCGGGCACGTCCGCGGCGAGCACGGCGTCGACATAAGCGTCGTCATGAGCGCGCACCAAATCGGCCCGCGACGCCGGCTCGGCGCTGGCGAAGCCGCCGGATCCGAGACCCAAGGCGCGCAGCGCGCCCGGCAGCGCGGCGAACTTTCCCATCGGAAAGCGATGGCCAGGCGTGATTGGCGCGCAGTAGGCCGGATGATGGACGATCGGCGCGGCGTCCGCGGAACCGTCGAAAATCGCGTTAGCCTTCCGCCTTTGGCAACGCGTCGACGACCGCGTTCTTCACCGTGTCCGACAAGGGCCGGTCACGGGACGGGAACCACGCCAGCAAGGCGCCGTCCGCGCCCACAAGATATTTGTGGAAGTTCCATTTGGGGCGGGCGTCGTCGCCTAAGGTTTCCCGCGCCCAGCGATAGAACGGATGGGCGTCGCGCCCCTGCACGACGGTTTTTGAGGTAAGCGGGAAGTCGACGTCGAAATTCACCTCGCAGAACTTTTTGATCTCCGTCTCCGCACCCGGCTCCTGGCCGCCGAAATCGTTGGACGGCACGCCGAGCACCACGAGCCCCTGGTCGCGGTAATCCGCCCACAAAGCTTGGAGATCCGAATACTGGTCGGTGTAACCGCAGCGCGACGCGGTGTTGACCACCAACACGGCCTTGCCGGCGAATTGCGACAACGGCATCGCCTCCCCGTCAATGGAGGTGAAGTCGAAATCGTGCGCGGTTTGCGCGTGCGCGCTCGACGCCAGCAACATCGCCGCCCCGACGACCGCTCCGAAAGCTTTCATCATCATGATCCTGCTCCTTGATCCCGCCATGCGCCGCTTCCAACGCACTTCCGTTTCGATGTGATGCGCGCCGGCGCAATGTCCAGCCGCGAAACGGCCGGCTCAAACGTCCTTTGCAAGCCGGACGCCTGAGAACTGCCAACGCGCCTCAGGCGGAAAGTAATTGCGATAACTGACGCGCATGTGTCCTTCAGGCGTCGCGCAAGATCCTCCACGTAACACCATCTGATTGCACATGAATTTTCCGTTATACTCGCCAATCACGCCGTCGATGGGTCGGTAGCCGGGATAGGGGCCGTATGGACTGCGCGTCCACTCCCAAACATCGCCGAACATTTGGCGCAAACCTTCGGCCGGACGCGCGGCGACAGGCTGGATGCGGCGACCTGGCCCCGCAAATCGACCGTCCGGCGGACAGTCCCGGGCGGCGACCTCCCATTCGAATTCAGTGGGAAGCCGCGCGCCCGCCCACTCGGCGAAAGCCGCCGCCTCGTAAAACGAAATGTGCGTGACGGGCGCCGCCAGATCGAGCGCCTCCAGCCCGTGCAAGGTGTAGCAAAGCCATTCGCCGTCCGCGTGTCGCCAATAGGCCGGCGACGTCCAGGACTCGGCCGTTTTGATCCGCCAACCGTCGGACAGCCACAGCGCCACAGCCGCGTAGCCGCCGTCCTCCATGAAATCCAAATACTCGCCATTGGTGACCGGACGATCGGCGAGTTGAAACGCCGCGACATAGCATTGGTGTTGGGGCGTCTCATTGTCATAGCAAAAGCCGGAGCCTGGCGGCGCGCCGATGCGGTTTTGTCCCCCGTCAAAGGCGACCCAACCCATAGAGGGCGTGGTCGCCGCGGAATTGGGCTCACGCGGAAACGCGGCCGGGGCCAGAGGATTAAGGCCGAAGGCGTGCTTGATGTCCGTGCAAATCAACTCTTGATGCTGCTGCTCGTGATTCAGGCCCAATTCCAGGATCGGCGCGAGTTCGAGCCAGGTGTCGTCTGACGCTCGAAGCGCCAACGACTCCACGAGAGCTTCCACCCGGGCGCGATAGTCGAACGCCTCATGAACGGATGGGCGCGAAAGAAGGCCGCGATTGGGGCGCGGCCAGTAGGTCCCGATTTGGTCGTAATACGAGTTAAAGAGGCGACGAAAGCGCGCGTCATATTCGACGAATTCCGACGAAAATCGACGCAACGCGAATTCCTCGAAGAACCAAGAGGTGTGGGCCAGATGCCATTTGACGGGGCTCGCGTCCGTCATGGACTGCACCGTCATGTCTTCTGGCGAGAGATGGGCGGTCAGTCGAAGGGTTTGTTCCCGCACGGAACGAAACCGCGTGAGAAGCGCATCGCGGTCATGGAGTTCCGCGCGCATGCGCAATGCGGCGTGGGCCATAACGCCCCCTGAGTGGCCATGGAGGGAGCGCGAACGCCCCATCATTTCGGGAAAGCTAATCGCGCAACCGCGGGGTGGAAACCGTTCTTTCAGATTTTTTCGCACCTGTAGTGCGGCGGAACATCCGTCCGCGCCCGGCGCTGGACGCCGGTCGCGGAGGCGCGGATCTCTGGATGGGCCGGCGATGCTTGGAGTCGCTTTGCACCGAGCTTTCGGGCATGTTGCGAATTTGGTTAAAGGCCAAGGTCAAGTTTGCATAGGTGACGAGCGCATGAGCGGAACTGGGGAGCCAAATGCGGCGGGGTCGGAACTTCTTAAGATCATTTTGGACCAGGCGCCGCTCGAGGTTTGCGCTTTTGATCCGGAAGGACGGCTGACGGCGGCCAGCGCCGCCTGGAAGCGCGCCACAGGCCTGAACGATCGGATCGCAGAGGGATTGCATTTGGACGCCCTCCATCTGGTGAACGTGCAAGACTTCAAAGCGCTGTTGGGTGAAACCCGAAAGGGTCGCGCCAGCCGGCTGCGGCATTGGACCGCGATACCATGGCCTCAGCGCAACGGCCGGTTTGGGGCGGTGATTGTCGGCGGGGTCGCCCATGGCGTCAGCGCGGTGGGGGAAAGCGCCGCGCCGATGAGTTTCGACCAACTGACGGGAGCGTTGACGCGCGACAGCTTCATGGCCCTGCTCGAGAAGAAGTTGGATCCGGACGCGGCTCCGGGCCGTTCCGTGGCCGTGGCCATGGCCAATATTGACCGCATGGAGCGGATCAATGCGTCCTTCGGCGAATCGGTGGGAGACCGGGCCCTCGCGATTTTCGCCGAAGTGGCCCGTTCGGCCTTGCGCGAAAACGACTTCGTGGGACGTCTGGACGGCGATCTCTTCGGCGTCTTCCTGGACGATGTGGACATCGCGGCGGCGGAGCGCGTGTGCAATCGCGTGCGTGAGGCGTTCTTGCAGCGCGGCGTGCGCCACCGTTTGGAGGAAGTCGCGGTCAGCGTCAGCGTCGGCGTCGCCGCAGGGCCCATTGGCCGGGTCGGCGCAGAGGCGATCGTGGCGGCGGCGAAACGGGCTCTCGGCAACGCCAAAGTTGGAGGACGCAATCGCGTGGCGGTTTCCGTCGACCGACTTTAAAGCCCGCTGCGTCGCGTCGCGGCGACTGACGGCGTTTTGCGTGCTTCGCGATTGCGTCGCGCTTGTGGGTTCGCCATGTTGCAACCTTGCGGCGCGTCGGACCTCGGTCGTTCTTCAGCGTGGATCTGCTGGCCGGCTCTTCGTCGACGCTGCATAAGGCTTCGCAAAAAGGGACAAGATTCGAAAGTGAGCGAGGCAGGCGGCGTGACGGCCGACAATGACGACAAAGTCGACTGGCTGCTCAGCGTTGCGGACCCGTTGTCCCTTCGCCGTGTCTTGAACGCTTTTGCAGGCCCTGTTTTCGCCTTGACCGCGGATGCGGAAGGCGTCTTCCGGCTGTTGACCGGGAACGCCGTGTTTGAGCGCGAGACGGGCGTGTCATTGTTCGACGCCGCGGGCTCAGGCCTTGAGGCGGTGTTCGGGGAGCATGCGAGCGGGCGTCTTTCGGCCGCCAGCCGCCAGTGTCTCTCGCGGCTGGAGCCCGTTGAGATTGAAGAGCGGATCGCGTTGCCGACGGGCGATCGCTGGTGGCGCATTTCGCTCACGCCGGTCCGCGACCAATTCGACGAATCGGCGACGCGCCTTATCGGTTCGGCGATGGACCTCCAAGGCCAGAAGGAGATCGAGGCGCGGCTTGAACAGCTGTCGAGCACGGATCCGCTGACCAATTTGGCCAATCGCCGCCTCTTGGCGCGGCGATTGGCGACGATCGAGGCGGATCCGGACGCCCATGGCTTCGCCTTGTATGTGATCGAGTTGGACAATTTCGACCGGATCGTGCGCGCCTTCGGAACGGCGGCCGCCGATCGCTGGTTGATCAGCACTTCCCAACGCTTGATCGAAGCGGCCCCGCGGGACGCCACCGTCGCCCGCTTATCCTCGGACCGTTTCGGAGTGTTGACCGGAGGCGGCGGTCTTTTGGCGGCGCTCCATTTGGCGGAGGCCATGACCGAAGCCGTCTCCCAGCCCTTCGAAGCGGGCGGCGCGGCCATTTCCGGCGGCTCCAGCATTGGTCTGGTGATTTCCGACATGCAGGACGTGGATGTGAGCGACGCCCTGGCCTGCGCAGCGGCGGCTTTGGAGGCGGCGAAACAAGGCGGCGCCGCCATTCGCCTTTACGACCACGCCTTGGACCGCGATCGGCGCGCGGCCGTGCAGTTGGCGCGCGAACTCCAAGACGCGATCGAACGCGACGAGATCCAACTCGCCTTCCAACCGATCGTCGACATGGCGACGGGCCGGGTCCAAGCCTTCGAAGCGCTGTTGCGGTGGACCCGCCCGGACGGTGACGCCGTGTCCCCGGAGAAAGTCGTGAGTTGCGCGGAGGAGTTCGGGCTGATCCGCCCCATGACCGAGTGGATCCTGCGCCGTGCGGTCCGGACGCAGACCCGGTGGGCGGCGGCGGGCGCGCCGTCCGTCCGGGTGGCGATCAACATGCCCTTGTCCATCCTCATGGCGATCGACTTTATTGATGCGGTGCGGCGCATTCTCGCCGAGGAAAAGGCTCGCGCGACCGATCTTACGATCGAGATCACCGAGGACACCTTGGCGGAGGAGGACATTGCGCTGCCGCAGATCGAGGAGCTTCGGCGTCTCGGCATTCGCATCGCCATCGACGATTTCGGCACGGGATATTCGTCCTTCATCCGCTTGCGGTCCTTGCCGGTGGATTCGGTGAAAATCGACCGGGCCTTCGTGCACGCTTGCCATATGGACCCGACCGACGGCGCATTGGTCACCGCCATCGTTCAAATGGTCCGGCAACTTGATTTGGAAGTGGTCGCCGAAGGCGTAGAACTGAACGAGCACCAGGCTTTTCTCATCGATACGGGCTGTGCGCTCGGCCAAGGATATCTCTATGCGCGCCCGATGTCCGTGGAGGATGCGCTGAGTTTTCTAAGCGCCGCCAATAGAACCGCTTGAGCGGCGCTGCGCGATCATTTCCGGGCTGACGGTTCCATTTCTCCGCCGCATGCCCTAAGCTTCAATCACACGAAAATGAATGACGACACTTCGGCGGCGCGCTCAGTTCTGCGCCGCCGCGCGATTGTGCGCGGCCGTTCGGCCCCCAATGCGCGCGTCGTTCTTGGATCCGCAGACGGGATAGGTTGCGATGAGACATTCGAACCAAGACGATCAGGCCGTTTTGAACAGCGATGAGCAGGATTTCGGTCCTGACCCTCACAGCGTTCGCGAGACCGACCATTATCAAGCCGAATATGTCAAAGGGTTCGTCGAGAAATGGGACGAGCTCATTGACTGGGATGCGCGCGCCGATGGCGAAGGACGTTTTTTCGTCGATTTGTTGCGGCGACACGGCAAGGACACCGTGCTGGACGTGGCGACAGGCACCGGTTTTCATTCGGTCCAGCTATGGCGGGCGGGTTTTCACGTCACCAGCGCGGACGGCTCCGCGGAAATGCTCGCCAAGGCGTTTGAGAACGGCCGCCAGCGCGGGCTGATCCTCCACACCGCCTTGGCGGATTGGCGCTGGCTGAATAGGGACATTCACGGCCGCTATGACGCCGTGATCTGCCTTGGAAACTCCTTCACGCATTTGTTTCGAGAGCAGGATCGTCGCCGCGCCCTGGCCGAGTTTTATGCGGCGCTGAAGCATGACGGCATTTTGATCCTAGATCAGAGAAATTACGACGTCATTCTCGACCGTGATTTCAAAACAAAGCATCAATATTACTACTGCGGAGATAAGGTTCAGGCGGTGCCAGACTATGTCGATGATTCGCTGGCGCGGTTTCAATACACCTTTCCCGACAACAGCAAATACCATCTCAACATGTTTCCGCTTCGCAAAGATTATGTGCGGCGCTTGATGTTCGAGGTCGGCTTCCAGCGCGTCGAGACCTATGGCGATTTTCAAGAAACCTATCGCGACGACGATCCGGACTTTTTCATCCACGTCGCGGAGAAGGCCTATCATGAGCCCGACGCCTGATCCGGCCGACGCGGTCGAAGCCTATTATGACAGCACGGACGCCGACCATTTTTACGCGGAGATTTGGGGCGGCGAGGACATTCATGTGGGTCTCTATGAGTCCGGCGACACCATCCCTCAGGCCAGCCGACGCACGGTCGACGCCATGGCCGCCCGTCTCAAGACGCCGCTGGACGGCGCGCGCGTGCTCGACATGGGGGCCGGCTATGGCGGCGCCGCCCGCCATTTGGTTGCGAAGGGCGCGGCGCATGTCACCTGCTTGAACGTGTCTGAGGTCGAGAACGCCCGCAACCGCGCGCGGAACGCAGCCGAAGGCCTGTCAGATCGCATTGACGTGGTGCATGGACGTTTCGAGGATGCGCCGGTCCCCTCATCCCATTTCGACGTGGTCTGGTCCCAAGACGCGTTCCTCCATTCTGGGGATCGCGAGCAAACGCTGCGGGAGGCGGCGCGGGCGCTTAAACACGGCGGCGAGCTGATTTTCACCGATCCGATGCAGGCGGACGGCCTGTCGGACACGCGCGCGCTTCAACCGATTTATGACCGCCTCAACCTCGCCAATCTGGCGTCGGCGGGCTTTTATCGTGACGTGTTGGCGCGGTTGGGATTTGAGGATGTGGGCTCAGAGATCCTGACACGGCATATGCGCACCCATTACGCCCGCGTCGGCGAGGAGCTGGCGCGACGCAGGCGCGAACTTCAAGATCGCATCTCGGCCGATTACGCCGCGCGCATGATCGCCGGCCTGGACCATTGGGTGTCCGGCGCGGACGCGGGACGTCTCGTTTGGGGCATCCTACATTTTCGCAAGGCGTGAACGCCGTCGACTTTGCCTCCGTCGGTCCATGCGATATCCTCAAGCCTGGAACGATTTGGGGGTGAAGGCCATGAAGACGTTGCGACGGTGGACGTTGGGATGGGCGGCGATCGCGGCCGCCTTTGCGGCCCATGCGGCGGATTCGCCCGTGGCCTTGATCGAAGACGCCGTCAACGCGCCGGCGAGCGTGCAGGTCTTCGACTACGTCTATCCGGGCGACGTCATCGAATTGGGTTCGGACGGGTCGATCACGCTCGCATTTTTCGAGACCTGCGCGGTCCAGACGGTTCGCGGCGGACGCGCGGTGATCGGCGAACAAAGGGCGCAGGTTCAGGGCGGCGCCAGCGAAACGGACGAACGTCCGTGCCGCGGCGCGCAATTGGTCGTTGCGGAAGCCGGCGAGGCCGCCGCCGCGGTGAAGCGCCTGTCTCCGTTCGATGCTGGGGAGTGGGACGAGCAAGCGATCGTGTCGCGCCGTCCGGTCTTCAAATGGGCCGACGACTCGCCTGCGGAAATCTCGATCTATTTCTTGGACGCGGTGGATCGCGAGCTGATCTGGCGCGGATCGGCGAGCCGCAGCTATCTGCCTTATCCGGGCGACGCGCCCAGCTTCGTCGGCGGCGAGCCCTATGAGGTCGTGGCGGGGTTGGGCGACGGATCCATTCGGCGCGCGGTTTTCTCGATTGATCCCGAACTCGACTATCCGGATATCGGGGCGAACCGCCTGATCACGCTGCAGTGAAACCGGTCGCGCCTGCGGACACGTCGCCGAAGACGTCGCGGGCGCGTTGGCGGCGGATCCGAAGCCGCGTTTTTCTCGTCGCCGCCATGGCGGCTTTGTCGGCGACGGTCGCCGCTGGACCCTATTCCGGCTTTCTGACAAGGGTCGGTTACGATTTTCTGCTTCCCGTGGTTCGCTCGACCACGGTCCGCGCGCCCGAGGCCGCTCGGGACGTCGTCCTCATCATGGAGGACGAAGTCACCCACAACACCCCGCCTTTCGACGTCATTCCCGCCGAAGCATGGGGGCCGCATTTCGCCTCCGTCTTGAACGCGATCGCCGACCACGATCCGGCCGTGATCGGCTTCGACATCATCTTTCAGAAAACCGTCGGGGTGCGCGAGCTCATGCCGCGCTACGACATCCCGTTTCTCCGGGCGCTCCGTCGGCTCCGCGAGGGCGACCAGGTCATTCTGGGCGAGGTGCGGTTGTCCGATCAGGAGGTGCGTCCGCACCAAGGACAGTTGATCGCCGCCGGCGACACCAACACACGCTCCAATGTGGTGGTGCCGGACATGGACGCGGTTTCGCGCAGTTACGACGTCGCGACTGCTTTGACCGACGGCACGCCCGTCACGACCTTTGGGGCCGAACTCGGCCATAGGGCGGGCGTCGCCGTGCCGGAGAAGGATTTTCTGATCGACTTCCGATGGCCGCCGACCTTCCCCATCTATCGGTTTTCCGACCTCTATCATTGCGCCCAAGCAGGCGACGCGCAGACCTTCTCCGCCTTCGCCGACAAGGTGATCGTGTTCGGCACCGTGCTGGACGTGGAGGATCGGCATATCGCTGCGGATCGGTTCGTCGCCGACAAGATCGGGGACGCCACGCCGCTTGGATGCTCGCCCAATGGGGGGCTCGCCTCGAAACCCGAACCCTATCGGGTGACCACCCCCGGCGTGTATCTCCATTTGCGCTCCATCGCCCAGATTTTGTCCGGTTCACGGATCGACGTCATGGATCCGCCCATTCGCGCGGCGATCGGCGCGTTGCTGGGCGCCGCCTTGGCCATGTTCTTTTCCGGCGCCAAGCCGGTCGTCGGCGTGATCGCCTTGTTCGCCGCCGCCGCCGGCGTCTTCATGTCTTCGGTCGTGGCGCTGCGGGCCGGTTCCCTGGCGCCGTGGGTCGCATGGGCCGGCGGGGGCGGTCTGGTCTTTGTCGTGACATACGCATACCGACTGCTT
>CAYPOX010000082.1:0-12120 GCA_964412525.1 uncultured Caulobacterales bacterium | reverse complement strand
GGTGGTGATCGCCCACCAGACGTCCTTCCAATCGCGCGCGTCGACGTCGTCGTCCACCACGATCACCCATTTCGTGTACATGAACTGGCGCAGATAGCTCCACGCGCCCATCATCACGCGCTTGGCGTGGCCGGGATAGGCCTTCTTCATGGAGATCACGGCGATCCGGTAGGAGCAGCCCTCCGGCGGCAACCAAAAGTCGATGATCTCCGGGAATTGCTGGCGGACCAGCGGGATGAACACTTCGTTCAAGGCCTCGCCTAAGACGCTCGGCTCGTCCGGCGGCCGGCCGGTGAAGGTGGAGAGGTAGATCGGCTTTTTCCGCATGGTGATCGCGGAGACCTCGAACACCGGAAAACGCTCCACCTGATTGTAATAGCCCGTGTGATCGCCATAGGGGCCCTCGTCGGCGTAATCGTCGAGGAGGACGTGGCCTTCGAGGACGATTTCGGCCTCCGCCGGCACTTTGAGAGGCACGGTCTTGCAATCGACCAGCTCGGCCGCCGCGCCGCGCATCAGCCCGGCGAATTGGTATTCGGACAGCGTGTCCGGCACCGGCGTCACCGCGGCGAGGATCGTTCCGGGATCGGCGCCCAAGACGGCGGCGGCGGGCAGGGGATCAGGCCGCGCGCCCTTCCAACGCTGATAGTGCTGGGCCCCGCCGCGATGCTTCAGCCAGCGCATGATGGTGCGGTCCTTGCCCAGCACCTGCATGCGGTAAATGCCCAGATTGAAGGCGTCCTCTCGCGCGCCCCCCGGCCCCTTGGTGACGATCAAGGGCCAGGTGATCAGCGGCGCAGGCTCCCCCGGCCAGCAGGTTTGGACAGGGATTTGCGTGAGGTCGACCTCCGCGCCGGTCAAAACGATCTCCTGGCAGGCGGCCTTGCCCTTGGCCTTGGGCTTCATGGCGAGGACGTCGCGCACCAAAGGCAGCATGCCCACCGCGTCTTTCAGGCCGCGGGGCGGATCCGGTTGGCGCAGAAAGGCGAGCGTCTCCCCCACCTCGCGCAGCTCATGGGCCTCGCGCCGGGTCTTGCCGCCCAGGGTGACGCCAAGCGCCACCCGCTCCACCGTGCCGAACAGATTGACGAGCACGGGAATGTCGGAGGGTTCCCCGTCCGCGCGCACCGGCTTTTCAAACAGCACGGCCGGGCCGCCCGTGGCGAGCAGTCGGCGTTGGATCTCCGTCATCTCCAAAACGGTGGAGACGGGTCGACTGATCCGAACCAGGAGCTTTTCGCGCTCCAATATCTCTAGGAAGTCACGCAAAGAGCGATAGGCCATGCTGAGTTCTCCCGCGCGCCGGATGTTGTTACGTTTCGAGGGCTTGCTTTGAAGCGTGAGTTAGGGAAAACCCCGCCTTCCTGAAAGGGAGGATATGGAGATGCAAACGCCGAAGGACACGTCGATCGACATCATTCGGTTTCGCCAATCAGTGATTTCGACGATGGGCGGTGAACACATGGCGGATCTTCGCCGCGTCGTCAGCATATCGGACGCGGCGCCGACGCCTCGGGAGCGAAAGCGCTCTTTCGTGTTCGGCGAACCCGAGCAAATCGACCGCGCGCGTTTTGAGCCGAACGGCCGCATTTTGGCGTGGGAACCGGTGGGGCGACTGGCGTTTTTCGATTTCCTCGGAGACCAGGAACGGGTCGACGACATCGCGGTCGCCTTGACGGAGACGACCGATGCGACGCGGCTCTACGCCGCGCATTTCGGCTTTGTCATCGGCCGCATCGCCTGGACGTTCCGAGACGACGAACCGTCAGCCTAGCTGCCGGGCGCGGTCTAAGCCGCGTCAAAGCGCGGCGCGCGCTTCTCCAAGAACGCCGTCACGATCTCCTTCACTTCGTCCGAGCGCAGGCGGTCGTGGAAATGCGCACCCTCCTCACGGATGATCGCCTCCAATTTGGCGCGGTCGCCCTTCATGAGCCGCTTGGTCAGCAGGAGCGCATCCGGAGCTTTGGCGCACAGCGCACGCGCCGCCTCCATGGCGGCGTCGGCGGCGGTTCCGTCGTCAACCGCGTGATTGGCGAGACCCCAAGCGGCCGCCTCCTCGCCATTCAAGGCGCGGCCCATCGCCAAGATCTCGAAGGCGCGTTGATGTCCGCAAAGACCGGGCAGCAACACGCTGGCTCCAGCTTCCGGCAGCACGCCGAGATTGACGAAGGGCGCTTGAATCTTTGCGGAGCGCCCCGCGAAGACGAGGTCGCAGTGGAGAAGCATGGTCAGGCCGATGCCGATCGCCGGCCCCTCCACAGCGGCGATCAGGGGCTTGTCGCATTGCGCCAACGCCATGAGGAAGCGCCCAACTGGAAACTCCACCAGATTCGCCGGCGGCGCGTCCGACTGATTGATCGCCAGAAAGTCGTGCATGTCGTTGCCGGCGGTGAAGACGCCGTCGGTTCCCTCCAAAAGCAGGACGCGGATGGCGGGATCGGCGTTCGCGGCGGACATGGCGTCCGCCAGAGCCGAGTACATCTCGCCGATGAGAGCGTTCTTCTTGTCGGGGCGGTTGAAACGGATGCGACGCACCGCACCGTCCGTCGTCACGGCGATATGCTCGGTCATGGCTGGCCTCCCTCGGATCAGACGTGACGGAGCCTAACCGATCGTCGCGGGCAAACGATAGACGCGGGAGCGCTTCAACTCCTGGTCCTCAAGATCCAGGACGGTTTCGATTTCATAGAGCGCCAGTTCTTGCAGTCCTGATTTCGGCAAGTAGGTCCGGCCCGGATCGCCGATCAACACGTCGACGCCGCGCGCCGCTTGGGCCGACAACCAAGCTTCGACGCGGCGTGCGGTTGGTTGCTCATAGAGAATGTCGCCGGCCAGAATGACGTCCCATGGGCCGTCTCGCCCAATCTGGTCATGGTCCGTCACCTCAAACGCAACGCGATTCAGCTCCGCATTGATCCGACAGGCCGCGCAGGCGAAAGCGTCGATGTCAGCGGCCTCCACATGGGCCGCGCCGGCCAATGCGGCGGCGATGGCGCCGACCCCGCAACCGGCTGCGAAATCCAACACGCGTTTGCCGCGCACGAGTTCCGGATGATCCAGCACATGGCGCGCGAGCGCCTGGCCTCCGGCCCAAGCGAACGCCCAAAAGGGCGGCGGCAAGCCCTCTTCCGCCAATTCCTCTTCGGTCTTGAGCCAAATGGCGACGACTTTATCCGCCAGACGCAGGCGGATCTCGGGCGCGATGCGGCAGGCTTGGACCGTCGTGTTCACGCGTATGAAGGCCGCGCGTTCGTCATCATCCATGGGCGACCAAGGCGGACAGCACGAAAAAGACGAACGGCGCGCCGCCGAAAAGCTGGTGCTGCTTGAACAGGCGGAGAGCCGTTTTCGGCTCACGAAGATCGGCGCGGGCCATAAGGGCGGTCATGAACGCGCCCATGATCGCCGCGCCGACAAGCGCGACCGTCACGACCGTGTCGCGGCCAGCGGGCTCAGAAAGAAACGCCGCGCCGCCAAGAAGGATCGTCGTGAAAAGGAAACAGGCCGCCACGAACAATTTGATCGCCCCCGCGGATCCAAGCCGGCGGGCGCTGGATTTCACGCCAGCCAACGCGTCGTCCTCAATGTCTTGGCAGGCGTAGATGGTGTCGTAGCCAAGGGTCCAGAAGAAGCCCGCCAAATAGAGCGCGCCGGCGCCCCAATTCAGCGCTCCGGCCGCTGCGGCGTAGCCCATGAGGGCGCCCCAATTGAAGGTCAGTCCCAGCCAGGCCTGGGGCCACCACGTGATGCGCTTCATGAGCGGATAGAGGGCGACCAGACCGATCGAGGCGAAGCCGAGCCCGATCGCGAGCGGGCTCAGTTGCAGAAGAATGAGAAGGCCGACGGCGTGCAGCCCCGCCACGAAGAGCAGCGCGGCTTTCCGCGTGATGCGGCCCGCGGCCAAGGGACGACCGGCCGTGCGCGCGACCTGCGCGTCCAAATCCTTGTCGACGATGTCGTTCCAAGCGCAACCCGCCGATCGCATCACGAAGCTGCCGAGCAGAAACAAGCCGAGTAGTCGTGGATCCGGCCACCAGGGCGTCGACGGATCGACCGTCGCGGCCAGCGCGAGTCCCCATGCGCCCGGCCAGAACAGAAGCCAAGCGCCTGTCGGACGATCAAGACGTGCAAGACGTGCGTAATCCGCCGCGACGGCCGGCAGGCGGTCGACCCAGGATTTCGCCGGCGCGTCGAGCGGACGCGCCGCGTTTTCGGTCCAGGACGTCATGGCGCGAGCCTATAACGCAGACCGGATGCACGATCGACTGTTGCGCCGACGCTTCTCGACAGACGCGCGACGGCGTGTAACGTCACGCCAACGTCATGAAAAACGCCGCCGACGCCTGCGGCGGACAACCCAAGGAGCATCATCTGTGACCAGCATCGACGCCGCCGCGGGCGCGGACGTTGCGGTGGAAGACCGTTCATTCTTCGGCCACCCTAAAGGTTTGGCGGTGCTGTTCGCCGCCGAGATGTGGGAACGCTTCTCATATTACGGCATGCGGGCCCTGCTGGTTCTCTATCTGACCCAGCATTTTCTGTTTTCGGACGAACGGGCCCAGGGCCTCTACGCGGCCTATGCGGCGCTCGTTTACTTGATGCCGGTCGCGGGCGGCTACATCGCGGACAAGTTTTTGGGCTCGCGCAAGGCGGTGACGATCGGCGCTCTGTTTTTGGTGCTCGGCCATTTTGGCATGGCGTTTGAGGGCAGCGGCTCCACGGAGACCCTGATTGCTCAGGACGGGACCCGCTACGAAATTTTGGCGGAAGGCCGAGGGGAGAATCGTACGCTTTCCGTGAAGACGGATGATGGCCGATCGCCTCTGAACTTCTCGTCGGAAGGCGCGCAGATCGGAGAGGGCGCAAACGCGGTCAAAATGGCGGCCGGCTCCTATCGTACGGAGATCGAACGCGAAGATGTGTTTGTCGGCGTTCTTTTCTTGTCGCTTTCGCTGATCATCGTCGGCGTTGGATTCTTGAAGGCGAACATCGCGACCATCGTCGGCGCGCTTTACGAGCAGGGCGACCGGCGGCGTGACGGCGGTTTCACCATTTTCTACATGGGCATCAACATCGGTTCGGTCTCCGCGATCTTCCTCTGCGGCTGGCTGGGCCTGACCTATGGCTGGAAATACGGCTTCGGCCTCGCCGGCATCGGCATGTTGGCGGGCCTTTTGACCTTTCTCGCCGGCCAGAAATGGCTCTACGGACGCGCCGATCCGCCCCATCCAGAACGTCTGAAGAAGCCCGTTTTCGGCCCGATCAATTGGGAGGCCGTGTTCTGGATCGGCGGCCTTTTGGCGATTTTCCCGACCTACTGGCTGGTCCAACGCGAGGTTCTGGTCTCCGGCGCCTTGCGCGTTCTCGCCCCGGTCCTCATCGCCTTCATGGTCGGCTTCAGCGTGCTCAGGCTTAAAGGGGTGGAGCGCACGCGCATGATCGTCGCGCTCGTCCTGACCATGTTCGGCGTGACCTTCTGGGCTTTGTTCGAGCAGGCGGCGTCGTCTTTGACGCTTTACGCCTCGCGCAACACGGATCTTGGCTTCTTCACCAATGAAGCCTCCGCCTTCGGTTTCGTGACGATCGCGGCGCTGACGGGCGCGGGCTATTGCTTTTTGATGATGCGGGGCTCCGCGCGATTGGTGGGTCTCGCCATTGTCGGAATATCCGCCGCATCAGGCTACGGCTTCGCCTATGCGCAGATGCACAAAGCGGTCGTTTTGTCGCTGCTTTTGATGGCGAGCGGCCTACTGGCGCAATTGGCGCAGGCCTCTCTGACAGGCGCCGGCCGGACGATCATCTTTTCATTCGCCGGAGTCTTCGCGCTGGGCGCCGTGGCGCTGGCCGTCCTGGTGGACGGCGACGCCATCACGAATGCGCGCATGGCCTCCGCCCAGGCGCAGCTCTTCAATCCGGGTTTCATCGTTCTTTTGGCTCCGGTCTTCGCGGGTCTCTGGTCCTGGTTGGCGGAAAAGGGCCGAGACCTCTCCGTTCCGGTGAAGTTCGCCCTGGGCTTGGCCCAAGTCGGTTTCGGATTCTGGCTGATCGTCTATGGCGCGTCGAACTTCGCCAACGAGGACTTTAAAGTGCCGTTGATTTGGCTCGCGGGCGCCTATCTCCTGCACACGACGGGAGAGATCTGCCTATCGCCCGTCGGTCTCTCAATGATCACCAAACTTTCGGTGGCCCGCCTGGTGGGGCTCATGATGGGCATTTGGTATCTCTCGATTTCGCTGGGGCAGGTCGTCGCCGGCATTTTGGCCGGCCTGACGGCGTCCGAGACCGTCGGCGGCGTGGTGATCGACCCCGCGGCGCAGCTTGCAACCTATATCGACGTGTTTTTCACCGTGGGAGCTCTGGGAGTCGGGGCCGGCGCGATCGTGCTGCTGCTCTCGCCCTGGCTCAAAAAGGGCATGGCGGGCCGCGTTTAGCGGCCGTCGTCATCCTCCGGCGGCGTGCGCATTCGCTCCAACTCGTCGAGCGAGGGGAGGGGCCGGTCGCCGGGCTTCCCTTGACCGGGCGCGAGGCCATAGGTCGGCGGCTGGGGACCTGAAGACGGCATGTCGGGTAAGCCGAAGGTGTTCGACACGCCGCCGGGCGGGCTGAATTTGGCCCCGAGGGTCGTCGATTCTTCGAACGGATTGCCCCCGCGCGGGATCTCCGAGCCGAACAATTCGACAAGACCAAGGATGACGAAGCCCAGGGGATTGCCGGCCTGGGGATCTCGCCAACCGGTCGCGGTGCGGATCTCATCCAGGGTCATGGCCTCGAAGCGCTGGCCGAAGGCGACGGCGTAATCTCTGGGAACAAAGACGGTCTTGCCGTCCGCCGTGGTGACGCGCGCAAGATTGCGGACGGCTTGCGCGCAATCGGCGGGGTGCCCTTCGAACTCCGCCAACTCCTCACAGAAAAGCTCTTGCGCCAGCTTGGACAGGCCGCGCGCCGGGTCCGGCTCGGCCTCGCCTGAAGGCGGTAAAAGCACCGCGGCGTTCGCCTCGCGTTCGGAAAGGGCGGGCGGCGGAGGCAAGGGTTCGTCGGGGCGCGCATCCGGCTCCTCGACCGTACTGGCGGGCGCGGTCGTCTCCGCCACCGCCGCAGGGCTCTCAGCGCGCGCGGGCTCAGGTGCAGGAGGCGTGACTGGCGCGGCAGCGGGCTCAGCAGGCGGATCGATCAGGTCGATCGCAATCGGTTCCGGCGCCGCTGGAAGCGGCGTTTCGAAGGCTCGCTGCGCGGTCAGGCTGACCGCCGCGGCATGGAGCGCTAAAGCGGCTCCAAACGCCCAGAACATCCGTCGCGGCGACGTCGTCGGTGATGCGGCCATGGCGGCGTGCATGGGGCCGACTCTAAGCGCAATTGCGGCGAAACGGAGATCAAAGGCGCTTGGCGCTCCGTTCCCATTCCAATCTCAAACGCGCAAAGCATGGAGACGTGATATGAGACCGCGCGGCGATCCGCAGATCAAACCGGAGGAAGACGATGAGAAGAATTTTGGCGATTGTGGCTGCTGGGGTGACGCTGGCGGGGGCGGCCTGGGCGCACGAATTTAAGGTCGGCGACATCACCATCGATCACCCCTGGGCCCGCCCAAGCACGGGCGCCAATGGCGGGGCCTATTTCGTCATCCGCAGCGATTCCGCGGCCGATGATCGGTTGATCGCCGCCTCTGGCGACGTCGCCGAAGCGATCGAACTGCACACGCATGAAACCGTCGACGGCGTGATGCGCATGCGGCCGGTGTCCGGCGGCGTGACCGTCCCGGGGGGGCGGCACGTCGATTTCGAGCCTGGCGGATTGCACGTGATGATGATCGGCCTGACGCGCTCGCTCGAAGAGGGCGACGAGTTTCCGCTCACCTTGACCTTTGAAAATGCGGGCTCGGTCGATGTGACCGTCCACGTCCACAAGGACGGCCCGGACTCACATGACTCACATGAGGGCCATCATCACCACTAGACGAATGCGGCGGTCACTCCGGCGCGTCTGCGCGACCGCCGGAGGCCCCCAGAGCGCGTCCGATCGCGCCGGTCGCGGCTGACCCGAACACCGCGGACGTGATCGCCGCGATCGGGTCGACCGATTCGCCGTCCAGGCTCGCGGGCAGCGTCGAGACCAAGAGGCCGACGGCCGCGCCAAGCAAAGGCGCGATCCAGTTGGGACCCATGTCGACGCGCCACTCGCCGGTTTTCGTGTCGACACGATAAGACATCGCGCGGCGCGGCGATGCTTTGACTTGCGGCTCGCGGATGGGGGGCGTCGGCGACTCGTCAGCGCGGGCCTCGGAGGCGGAAGAGGACGGCATGACGCCGCGCGGCTCGGCTGCTGCGTTCGCCGCGGCCGCCGCTTGCGCCTGCATCCTTTCCAGCGCGCGGCGCATCCAAGGCGGCGGGCGTTGCGGCCGGCTCGCCATTCAAGCCGCCTCGGTGCCGCCGACCGTCAGCCGGTCGACCTTCAATGTCGGCTGTCCGACGCCCACCGGGACCCCTTGTCCATTCTTGCCGCACGTGCCCACCCCCCGATCGAGCGCCATGTCGTCGCCGATCATGGAGATGCGCGTCAGCACCTCCGGTCCGTCGCCGATCAAGGTTGCGCCGCGAACCGGTTCGGCCACCTTGCCGTTGCGAATGCGATAGGCCTCCGTGCATTGGAACACGAACTTGCCGGACACGATGTCGACCTGCCCGCCGCCGAAATTGACCGCGTAAAGGCCGTCCTCGACGCTCGAGAGAATGTCTTCGGGATCGTGGGAGCCGCCGAGCATAAAGGTGTTCGTCATGCGCGGCATGATCGTGGACGCGTAGGATTCGCGGCGCCCATTGCCCGTCGGCGCGACGCCCATGAGCCGCGCGTTTAAGCGATCCTGCATATAGCCCTTTAAATAGCCGTCTTCGATCAAGACGTTGCGCGCGGCCGGCGTGCCTTCGTCATCCACCGCGATCGAGCCGCGCCGCGAGTCGATCGTGCCGTCGTCGACGATGGTCACTCCGGGCGCGGCGACACGTTCTCCGATGCGTCCGGCGTAGACCGATTGGCTCTTTCGGTTGAAGTCGCCCTCCAAACCGTGGCCGACCGCTTCGTGAAGCAACACGCCGGGCCAACCGGGCCCCAACACCACAGGCATCTCACCCGCGGGCGCGCCCACGGCCTCCAGATTGACGAGAGACTGGCGCAGAGCTTCCGCGACCATGTCCCGCCACACCTCGTCCCGGATGAAGTCGGCGTAGAGCGTGCGGCCGCCGCGGCCTTCCGAACCTTGCTCCTGGCGGTCGCCGTCACCGGTGGTGATCGAGACGTTGACGCGCACAAGCGGGCGCACGTCGCGGATCGGCGCAGCGTCTGGGCGCCAAATCTCAACTTCGCGGCGTTCGCTCGACAGAGACGCCGTCACTTGCCGCACCCTTGGATCTAAGGCGCGCGCATAGTCGTCGATCATGCGAAGCAAACTGATCTTCTCCGCGACGGCGCCCTCTTCCGTGGGGTCGACATCCGCATAGGGCGAGCGATTGGTGCGCGAGGGCGGCGCCGCCATCACGCCTTCATGACCGCGCAACGCAGCCCGGGCCGCATCGGCGGCGCGATCAATGGCCGCCTCGGTGAGCTCGCTTGAATGGGCGAATCCGGTTCGCTCGCCCGCCACGACGCGCAGTCCAAAACCGCAGCTGCGCCCAGTCGCCGCGGACTTCAAACGACCGTCATCCAAAACGAAGGCTTCAGAGACTGCGTTCTCCACGAAGAGTTCGCCGTCATCCGCGCCGTGCAGGGCGGCTTCGGTCTTGCGACGCACCGTCTCCGCCGCCAAACCCGTCCGCTCCAAAAGTTCCGTCATGCCCTCGCCTTTCCATTCCGTCGCAACTGAAGATGGCGCGGCCATCAGCCACGCGAAAGGGGGAGACCGCTTTCCTCCCGCGCGCGCAGACGCTACAGCCCCTGCATGGCCGACCACATCGAGTTTTTCGCCGTTGCGGCCACGACGCTGTTCGTGGTGATCGACCCTTTGGGTGTCGTCCCCGTTTTCACGGCGTTGACCGAGGGACGCAAGCGCAGCGTCGTCGCGGTGAAAGCATGCGTCATTTCGGCGCTGATCCTCGCCGTTTTCGTTTTTGCAGGCGCGGCCGCTCTTGGCGCGGTCGGCATCACCATGCCCGCCTTTCGCGCGGCGGGAGGCGCGCTGCTGTTTTTGATCGGCTTGGAGATGGTGTTCGAGAAGCGCCAAGCCCGTCGCAGTCGGACCGCCGAAGAGGGGCAGCATCACGACGAAACGGACGAGAATCACGACGATGTCGCGGTTTTCCCCTTGGCCATGCCTCTCTTGGCTGGTCCGGGCTCCATCACCTCCGTGGTGCTCTTGGCCAGCGATGGCGGCTTCACCGCCAAATTCCTCACCTTGGGCGCGGCGGTCGCGATTCTCATTCTGTCCGTGATCACTTTGGCGTTGGGGGGATGGGTGCTCTCCATGGCCGGCCCCACGGTCACCATGGCGCTGTCGCGCCTCATGGGCGTGATCGTTTGCGCGCTTTCGGTTCAGTATCTTTTTGACGGCGTTCGGGCCGCGTTCGGCATCTGATCGCCCGGGATCCGGGCCGAAAAAATTGTCGCAACGCCCTGACAGTGAACCGGGCTCGGCCTATAACCCGCATCACTGAAGCTGACTGTTGTGTGTGAAAAATCCATGTCAAAACTTCGACCTGTTCTGACGTTTCTCAGCATGAGCCCGGCCCTGTTCGCCGGGGCCGCCGCCGCCCTGCCGACCCCGGGCGGTTTGGGCCTGCAAGAGGCGGCGAGCCCGGTGATGCGGGACATCCGGTTTTTCCACGATGCCTTGCTCATGCCGATCATGACGGCGGTGTGCGTGCTGGTGTTGGGACTGCTGATCTATGTGGTCGTGCGGTACAACCGCCGCGCGAACCCGACGCCGGCGAAGTTCACGCACAATGTGACCATTGAGGTGATTTGGACGGCCGTTCCCGTGGCCATTTTGGTCGTGATCGGCTTGTTCTCATTCCCGCTGCTCTACAAGGCTGAGGCGGCGCCGCCGGCGGATTTGACGGTGAAAACGATTGGCCAGTCGGCGTGGTATTGGTCCTACGAATATCCCGATCATGGCGGCTTCACGTTTGATTCGTTCCTGACGCCGGAAGAGGAGCTTCCGGCCGATCAGAAGCATTTGCGGCTCCTCGCAGTGGACAATCCGATGGTCGTGCCTGTCGGCAAAACGGTGCGCGTGCTCGTCACCGCCAATCCGGGCGGCTGGCTGCACAGCTGGGCCATGCCGGCGTTTGGCGTGAAGCAGGACGCCGTGCCGGGACGGATCAACGAAACCTGGTTTCGCGCGGAGCGCGAGGGCGATTTCTACGGCCAATGTTCCGAACTCTGCGGCGCCGGGCACGCTTACATGCCGATCCATGTGAAGGTCGTGTCCGAGGCTGAGTTCGCGCGCTGGGCGGCGACAATGGCTGAGGAATATGCGCAAGCGGACGCGTCGAATGTTCGCGTGGCCCATGCGAAGGCAACCCTGTCGGAGGAGACGACGCGATGACTCATATTGAAGCGGTCGATCGCGGCGCGCACGCCGCGGCCCATGTGGACGAGCATGTCCCTGGTTTCTTCCAGCGGTGGTTTTTCTCCACGAACCACAAAGACATCGGAACGCTCTATCTCCTCTTCGCGTTGGGCGCGGGGATCGTCGGCGGGGCCTTGTCGGGCCTCATCCGGTGGGAGCTGGCGGAGCCGGGAATCGGGCCGCTCACCATGTTTGTGGCCGGCGAGGGCGAGGCGGCGATGGCCGCCGCGAAGCATTTCTACAATGTGGTGATCACCTATCACGGCTTGATCATGATCTTCTTCATGGTCATGCCCGCGCTGATCGGCGGCTTCGGCAATTGGTTCGTCCCGCTGATGATCGGCGCGCCTGACATGGGGTTTCCGCGCTTGAACAACATTTCCTTCTGGCTGCTTGTGGCGGCGGGCGTGTTGCTGACCCTTTCCTTCTTCGCGCCCGGCATAGGGGCGGCGACGGGCTTCGGCGGCGGCTGGGTCCTCTATCCGCCCTTTTGCTCGACGGGCCTTGACGGTGCGGCGATGTATCTTCTCTTGCTGTCGCTGCACGTCGCTGGCGCATCGTCG
>CAYPOX010000081.1:0-12416 GCA_964412525.1 uncultured Caulobacterales bacterium | reverse complement strand
ATCCGAAGGACTTCACCCCGGTCTGCACCACCGAACTTGGCGAAGCCGCAAAGCTGAAGCCGGAATTCGCTCGCCGGAACGTGAAGGTGATCGCGCTGTCCGTCGATTCCGTCGACGATCACCATGCGTGGTCCGGAGATATCGCGGACACCCAAGGAGCCGGTCCAAACTATCCGATCATCGCCGATCCGGACCACGCCGTGTCGACCCTCTATGGCATGATCCACCCGGACGCGGCCGCCAACATCACCGTGCGCGCCGTGTTCGTGATCGACCCGAACAAGACGTTGCGGGCGAGCTTCACCTATCCGCCATCCACGGGCCGGAACTTCAACGAGGTGCTCCGCCTCATCGACAGCTTGCAGCTGACGGACGGCTACAAAGTCGCGACACCGGTGAATTGGACCGACGGCCAAGACGTCATTATCGTGCCGGCGCTGACCGACAAAGCGGAGATGGATCGGCTATTCCCTAAGGGATACCGCGAAATCAAACCCTATCTCCGCGTCACGCCGCAACCGAACAAATGACCCGCGCTTAATCGCCGGCAGCCTCGTTCAAAGGCAGGAAACGCGCCCGCGCTGCGCGTTCGATCGCACCCGCGCCCTCATCCGTGACGCCCAGCGCCTCGCGCAGCAGATCGAGGGTGCGGATTTCGGGCAGATTGAGGGACTCGTCCGCCGCCGCCACCTCCACCGCCGCCGCATAGACAGTTTCGCCCATTCCGGCCGGCGCCGATTCTTTGATCACGTTCAAAACGTCATGCAGACCGTCGCGTTGGGCCATCATCATGGCGCATCGGCCGACGACCGCCTGCAGCCGCCCGCGATCGAAACCCTTCATGGCGGGGAACCGATCCAGCACCCAATTGATCACCGAAATCTCTGGCGCGCTCATTTCCGCATCCGACGCTGAGACCAGCATCATGGCGAAGATGATTGCGTCTTCCGGCGGAACCTTCGGCAAGGTCATGGCGCTCTCCTCCGCGAAAATCAGGCGCGCGCCTTCCGTTTGCGCGGCGGGCGCGCTTTCGTGCATGAACGATTTTCGGGCGTTTGGCCAGAAAGGACGACGGCGGTGACCGAAGCGAAATCGGATGAAGAAGCGGCCAAATCCTGGCCTTTTCAGGAGGCGCGCGCGCTCGCGGCGCATGTGCGTGAGGTGCCCGCGGACACGCCGATCATCTTCGAAACCGGCTACGGTCCCTCGGGTCTGCCGCATATCGGAACCTTTGGAGAGGTCGCCCGGACGACCATGGTGCGGCGCGCCTTCGAAGCGCTCACTGGACGACCGACGCGCTTGATCGCCTTTTCGGACGACATGGACGGCATGCGAAAGGTGCCGGACAACGTGCCCCAACAGGACATGATGGCGGCGCATCTGCAGAAGCCGCTCACTCAGGTGCCCGACCCCTTCGGCACCCATGACAGCTTCGCCCATCACAACAACGCCCGCCTCCGCGGGTTTTTGGACTCATTCGGCTTCGACTACGAGTTCGTCAGCGCCACGGAGGCCTATCGCACGGGCCGCCTCGACGCGGTGCTGAGGCGCAGCTTAGAGCGCTTCGACGACATCATGGAGATCGTGTTGCCGACGCTTGGACCCGAGCGCCGGCGGACCTATTCGCCTTTTTTGCCGATCTCGCCGACGACCGGCCGGGTGCTGCAAACCCCGACCCTCGAACGAGATCTTGCGACCGGCGCGATCGCCTTTGAGGACGAGGACGGCGTCGTGAAGACCGCGCCGGTCACCGGCGGCGCAGTGAAGATGCAATGGAAGGTCGACTGGGCGACCCGCTGGGCGGCGTTGGGCGTCCATTATGAAATGGCCGGCGAAGACCTGACGGAGTCGGTGAAGCTTTCAAGCCGGATCGTGCGCGTTTTGGGCGGGAAACCGCCGGCCGGATTTCTATATCAGCTGTTTCTCGACGAGAATGGCGAGAAAATCTCCAAGTCGAAGGGCAACGGCCTGACGATTGAGGAATGGCTTCGATACGGCCCGGAGGAGGCCCTGTCTTTGTTCATGTTCCAGCGTCCGAAAGCCGCCAAGAAACTCCACTTCGACGTGATCCCGAAGAGCACCGACGATTATCTCAATCATGTGCGAAGCGTTCGAGACGCGGACGGCGCCGCGCGGCTCGACAATCCCGCTTGGCACATTCACAGCGGCGCGCCGCCGACCGAAGACCGCTCTCCGATCAGCTTCGCCGTCTTGCTCAATCTTGTAAGCGCGGCCGACGCGGACGATCCGGCCGCTCTGTGGGGGTTCATCGGGCGCTACGCACCGGACGCATCGCCGCAGACGCACCCCTTTCTCGACCGGCTGGTCGCCAAAGCGGTCGCTTACTACCGGGATCATGTGAAGGCGTCGAAGCGCCGACGCGCACCCACGGCCCAAGAACGCGCCGCCATGACAGATCTGTTGGCGCGCCTCGACGCCCTCTCCGCCAATGAGCGCGATCCGGAAACGATCCAGACCGAAGTGTTCGCAGCCGGCAAAGCGCATGATTTCGACCCGTTGCGCGCGTGGTTCCAAGGTCTCTACGAAACTCTGCTTGGGCAGAGTTCGGGGCCGCGTTTCGGTTCCTTTGCGGCGGTTTACGGCTTGGAGGAAACCAAGGCGCTTTTGCGCGACGCGCTCGCCCGCGAGTCCGCGTGATCGGGCGCGCCATCTTGGGCGCAGCGGCGCTGGCGGCGGCGAACGCAGCCATGGCCGATGGGGCGCCGTACCCGGATTGCCTGCCCATCGCTGTCGCCAAAGACCCGGCGACCATGCCGTCGGAGCTTTACGCGCACGGCCATTTCATCGCTGCGGCCCAACGCGCGGGAGTCGGCGACGACGCGCCGACTCTGGCCCTTGCAGCCCGCGCCATATTGGCTGCGGTGATCGCGGCGCCCGATGCGGTGGAGATTCCGGCCGCATTGGATTTGGGCGAGAAGTTCGCCCGCGCCGCCTTTCAGGCGGACTCCACCCATCTCGAAGCCGCGCTTCAATTGGTGGCGGTTCTAGGCGCAAAGGGGCGGCGTATGGACCCGCTGGCGGCCCACCTGGCCGGTCACGCTGGGGAAGCGCGCGATCTTTTGGACGACGTGCTGGCTCGTGCTCCAGACGAACCTTGGGCGGTGTTGTTTTCCGGGCTTTGGCACTTGGAGGCCGTGCGCCGCGGCGGAAGCGGCTTGGCGCGCCGATTCTACGGCGCCGATCAAGAAACCGGCCGCATGTTAGTACGTGAGGCCGCGTTGCTGGCGCCAAATGATCCGTCTCTTCTGGTCCAAGGCGGGCGCGGCCTTCGTGCATTTGAGGACACGCGCGCGGAGGGCGACGCCATGATCGTGCAGGCCGCGAAATTGCAGCCGCGCGACGCTCTGGAAGCCGTGATGGTGGCTTGGGCGCGCGAAGGGGCCCGCGGCGAGCCCACCGTCGCCTATGGAAAGCTGTGCGGTCTTTTGCAGTATCGAGCGCAACGATGAAGGCGGCTTTGGCGCGAATGACGACGCGCGCGCTCGCGCTTTTGCCGCCGGAAACGGCGCACGACGTGGCGTTGACCGCGCTGTCCCATCTGGGCGCAAGCGGGAGATCCGCGGACCATGATCCTTCGCTCGCCATACATGTCGCGGGGGTCCGGTTCCCAAACCCTTTGGCTCTGGCGGCAGGCTTCGACAAATCGGCGCGAGCGGTCGCCGCCCTCCACGCCCTTGGCTTTGGCGCGGTTGAGATCGGCGCCGTCACCCCGCGTCCGCAATCGGGAAACCCGAAGCCGCGGCTGTTTCGTCTGCCGAGGGACAAAGCCCTCATCAATCGGTTCGGCTTCAACAATGACGGCGCGGCGGCCATCGCCGCACGTTTGGCGCGCCTCGGCGACGGCGGCGCCATCGGCGTCAATCTTGGCGCCAACAAGGACAGCGAGGATCGCCCGGCGGACTTCGCCGGCGTGTATGACGCGCTCGCCCCCTTCGTCGACTATGCGGTGGTGAACGTATCCTCGCCCAACACGCCCGGCCTTCGCGAGCTCCAAGGCGTCGACGCAATCGGGGAAATCATGATGCGCCTTCGCAAAGTCCGCAGGGCCGCAGATCCGCCGGTTTTTCTCAAGCTCGCGCCGGACCTAACGGATGAAGACCTCGCAGATTTGGCGGACGCCTTTGGCGGTTGGGATTTGGCGGGCCTCGTCTTGGCGAACACGACGACGGCGCGACCGTCCACCCTCCAAAGCGCGGCGGCGCATGAGCAGGGCGGACTTTCCGGCCGGCCGCTCAAGGCGCGTGCGCTTGAAATGCTGCGCTTCTTTCGCAAGCGCCTTGGATCGGACGCCGCGCTCATGTCCGTCGGCGGCCTTGAAACCCCTGACGACGCCTATGAAAGGCTGCGTGCGGGCGCATCCATCGTGCAAGCCTATACGGCGTTCATTTATAGCGGCCCCGGCTGGCCCCGCGACGTGCTCACCGGCCTCACGGAACGCCTCAAGGCCGACGGATTTCAGACGGTCGCGGACGCTGTCGGCGTCGAAACCGGCTGAAATCAGCCGGAGCCGTTTTCCGACAAGAAGACCTTGCACGCCGTCACATCCGCCGGCTCTTCGCCCGCTTGCTCACCAAACAATTCGCGGGTTTCAACAATGTCGTTATAACCCTCGATGAGGTGTTGGCACTCTTCGGTCTGAATTTGAATGTCGTAGCGGCGCTGCTGCTCCTCCGCTTCTTTTTCTTTCTCGATATAGTCCGTCCAGCGGGTCGCCTCGCTCTTGACCGAATCGTAATTCTTCGCGCGCTCAAAGGTCTCAACCGCCGTGTCGCGATCGCCCTGATAATACTCCCCCGAGCCCTTTAAGACCCAAGCCTGGCCGATATCGCTGCCCAGGCCGCCCTTATTGATGGCGCGCGTGGCGAAATTGACCACGCCGTCCCATTCCTCCTGGGCGGCGAAAGTTTGCGCCAATCGGAAGGCGATGTCGCCATCGTCGGATTTGCGCTGGGCGCGTTCAAGCGCGTTTTGCGCACGCTTGGCTTCCCGCGCCTGCAGCCAAAGATTGCCTAGAGTTTCAAGGTTCTCGACCGAATCCGGCACCGTGCCCGCCGAGATCTCCCGTTCCAGGATCTGCGCGCCGCGATAGGGGTCGCCATAGAAACCGTAATTTTGGGCGAGCGCCTTAATCTCGGTTTCTTTCTCCAAAAGCCCTGCACGGTAAGCGAGTTGAAGGACCGAGAACGCTTCGCGCTCCAGATTGAGCTGCGAGTAAATCCCCTGCAGACCAATCCAGCTCAACCGGTCATCCGGCCACACCGACACCAGAGTCTCGAGAACCTCACGACGCTTCTGGATCTGATTGGTTTCGGAATAGAGATAATTGGCGAGTTGGTAATGCCCTTTGGTCGGCTCGGTCGCGATGGAAATCGCCTGCTCGATCAATCGGATGGCGTCATCGAAACGGCGGACGCGGGCATAGGCGGTGGAGATCGTATAATAATCGTTGGCGCCTGGGCTCGGCTCTTCCGCAAGCCAAGTCTCAAGATACCGCAACGCTTGATCGTAGCGTTCTTCGCTCAAATGCAGAAGCCCGGTATTGTATCGCGCCTGCTGAAGATCCGAGCATTTCAGACCCTGGGAGCGTGAGATCGCCTGTTCCAGATCCTGTAAAGCCTCCGCGACGCGCTGGTCCTGGGCGCGGATTTGGCCGCGATAGAAATGGGCGGTCGCGTAGTCGTAATCCTTCAGCCCGCGGCGGCTAAGAAGATCGTTCAACGCCTCTTCCGCCCGCGCATAGTCGGTTTCTTCAAAGGCGCGCTGGAGCCTCAAAAGATAAGGTTGGACAGACGCGCTCCAGGTGCCGATTTGGCGGTCACGATCCGGGTTTGGACAAGGCAATTGGCTCACGTCTTGCGCCATGGCGGCGCCGAACAACGCGCCGGCGGCGGCCAATATGGTGACGCAACGAAGTCCGCGCATGGATCAATCCTCCGTCTTGCTCGCGGATCCACGGGGGCCCGCAGCCTCGCAAGTGATCAGGGTGCGACAGGCGCAGCGGCTTGACAAGCGCGCCGCCGTGAGACGTCCCGCCTCAACCTTCCAATTCAAACGTCAAACGCGTGCAGATGCCCTGCCGCGGCACCGGCTGCCCGTTGACCATTTTGGGCGGGTATTTCCAGCGCTCCACGGCGCGGATCGCCGCCCGTTCGAAATATCCCGACGGCTCCGCTTCCGACGCCTCAATACTGACCGGCTCTCCGTTGGCTGTGACGTCGAAGCACAGCACCACATAACCTTCGACCCCGCGCTGGGCGGCTCTTTGCGGATATTCCGGCGGGATCCGGATGTCCGGCTGAATGTTGATGTCGCTCAGATCGACGCCGCTGCCCGCCGCGGATGGTTGAAAGTCCGGCAAGGCTCCGCCCACGCCTTGAACGTCCGCGCGCTCAGACAGCTGCGCGGTGGAGGGCGGCGGCGGAGGCGGCGGGGCCGCTTCCGGCCGTTCTGGCTTGGTGCGGTCGTCCCGACGCACATTTTCGTCACGGATCTCCCGGCCAATGTCGATCCGTTGGGATTCAAGCTCTTCTTCGATCAAGCTGTCCGGCGGGGCCACCAAGAAACGCATCACCAGGAACAGCAGCGTCGTGATGACGAAGGCCGTCGGGACGCCGATGGCGACGCGGACGGGATGCGCGACTTGAACCGCCATAATTCGCCTAACCCTCTTGAAGCGCCGACACGAACACGTCCGGCACGTCGACGAGATTGATCTGATTGATGACGTCGATCAGCACGCCGTTCTCCGCCAGAACGTCGGCCTGAACGACCACGCCGCCCTTCGGGTTCTCCGCGTGAAGCTGCTCGACGATGACGCGAACCGAATCGAGTTCGACCGGCGCCCCATCGATCCAAACCTCGCCGTCGGGCTGGATGGCCACGAGAATCGCCGGACGAGTCTGCTCCGCCGTGACCGCCTCCGGACGCGTCACGTCGATGCCCGGCTCCTTCACGAAGGTCGATGTCACGATGAAAAAGATCAACATAATGAACACGATGTCGAGCATCGGCGTCATGTTGATCTCGGTCTCTTCGGTCTGGGCGTTGGAACGACGTTTCATAACGGCATTAGTCCTTAAATCGACGGCGTAGGCAAGCGAGGCGCCCTATGGCTGGTCCGGACGGCGCGCGAGCGAGACCGGCGCGCCCGCTTGGCGCACTTGGTCCATCACCGCGACGGCGACGCCCGCCTTGGACTTGGCGGCCGTCTGCAAGATCACGCCGCTTTCCGGGCTCTCGGCGAGTTCTCTTTGAACCCTGGCGCGGACCGCCCGCACGTCGACCAATTGCCGATTGAGATAAACCCGATCCCGATCATCGATCTCGACCAAAATCGCCTTGGCCGGATTGTCCTGCTCTTCCTGATTGGAGTCCGGACTCGTCACGTCCAAACCGAACTCCCGCACGAAGGTGGCGGTGACGATGAAGAAGATCAGCATGATGAAGACGATGTCGAGCATCGGCGTCATGTTGACTTCCGATTCCTCGACATTGGCGGTGCGACGTCGGCGCATGCGTCCTCTCCGATCCTAGTAAATCGTCAAATGGTCGGCGGTTTCTTGAACCGCGCGGTTGGCCTTACGCTCCAACTCGGCGGAGAAGAAAATGCCGGACAGGGAGGCGACCATGCCCGCCATGGTCGGGATGGTGGCGCGCGACACGCCCTCCGCCATGCCCCGGGCGTTGGAGGATCCTGAGATCGCCATGACGTCGAACACCTGCACCATGCCCGTGACCGTTCCCAACAGACCGAGCAAGGGCGCGATCGCCACCAGCGTCTTGATCATTTGGATGTTGGCCTGGGCGTGCTGCCGAACTTCGGAAATCAGCTTCTCCCGAATGGCGTGCGCGGTCCAGGAACGATGCTCCGAACGGGCCTCCCACGCCTCGCCCGCAATGTCTGCGATCGCCTTATGGGCGAAGGAGAAATACATGTAGCGCTCAGCGATCAGCGCCCACATTAAGAAGGTCGCGACCATGATGAACAACAGGACGGGACCGCCCTGGTCGAGGAACGCCCGGATCGACTCATAGGCCGTACCGGGCGCCAGCATGGAGAAAAATTCGCCCATCGCCGTCGGCTCCTCGCCGTTTCCTTACTCTTACGCCGCGCGCTTGCCGTGCTTCTCCGCGTGCTCCGCGACGAGGCCGGCCGCTTGTTCTTCCAGGATCTGCCCGACGCTGCGCGCCGAGGAGGACGCGAAGCTATGCAGGAGCAGCAGCGGAATCGCCGCCACCAGGCCCAGCACCGTCGTGACCAGGGCTTGGGAGATGCCGCCGGCCATGATTTTGGGATCGCCCGTTCCGAACAAGGTGATCTGTTGGAAGGTCTGGATCATGCCCACGACCGTGCCGAGCAGGCCCATCAGCGGGGCCACCGCCGCGAGCACCTTGAGGGTGTTCAAGCCAAACTCCAGTTTCGGCGTTTCTTTCAGGATCGCTTCGTCCAAACGAAGCTCCATCGTCTCCACGTCCTCTTTGGCGTTTTGCTGATAGGCCCGAATGATCCGGCCCAAAGCGTTGCTCTCGCTCGGGTTCTCCGGATTGCGCGCCTGCCGGCGCACCGCGCCTTGGGTGAAGAACAAGACGACCAGGCGCCAAATGCCGATGATGATGCCCACCACGGCGAGGCCAGACACCACATAGCCGACCTCTTTGCCCTGCTTGAAGCGCTCAAACAGAGTGGGCGCTTCGATCGACACCGAAAGAATCGCGCCGCGCGAGGGATCCACCATGGTCTTGACGAGATCGTCGCCGCTGTCCGCATTGAACAGGCGGTTCGCCGCCCCTGTCGCCGCGGAGGAAGGCTGGCGCGGAAGCTGACGCAGTTTCTGGGTCGCGCCGTTGTATTGCATGTAGCCGTTCGAATTCACGACGACGAACGGACCTGCGCGAACAACCTCAGTCGACTCGGCGGCGCCTTCGGCGTTCAAGACGTTGGCTTGGTAGCGCACGACTTGACCCTGATATTCGATTTCCTCGCGGATCGTTTTCCAGATGCGCTCCAATTCTTGGAAGCTCGGCAAAGAATCCGTCTGAGCGATTTCCCGGAGCCGGGTCTCCCGGTTCGGATATTGCGAACTGATCAGCGAGTTCTCCAATTGCGAGGCGGTCTCGCCGGCGACCTGACGGGCGACGCCGAACAGTTCGCCAAACTCGCCCTGGCGCTCCTGGAAGAGCTGTTGCAGCTCGGCCAATCGGGTTTCGTTCTCATTGAACACGCCTTCGAGACGATCGCTTTCCGCCTCGAGTTCTTGGATCCGCTCCAGAGCCTGGCGCAGGAGCGTTTGCTGCTGGTCGCGCGCGTTGCGGAATTCCTGCTCGCGGCGACGATTTTCCTGCCGGATCTGCTCGCGTTGCTGCTGCTGTTGGCGCAACAACTCTTGAATCGTCGTGGCTTCTTGCGCGACAGCCGGCGCAACGAACCCGGCGGCGACGAAACCCGCGGCGGCGATGGCCGAACGCAAACGGCGGGACGTGGCGGTGATCTTGATCATCGTTGGACTCCTCATCCCTAACTTATTGCGTCGCGTCGATCGGGCCGGGGACCGGCGCGGCGACCAAATCCGGCGGGATCTGCTCTTCCGCGATGCGGATGCCCGTGCGGATCGCGTCGCGATACTCGCCCGGAAGCGGCCGCCAATCGCCCGCCTCTTTGTCCCAGATGCCCGCTTCCGCATCATCCAACGTCAGATAGACGAGAGCCACACGGCCATACATGAGATAATTGACTTCGCGTTCTTCCGGATCGTTCAAGAGCGGGCCTTGATAGGCTTCGAGCGCCCGGCCGTAGTCGCTTTCGATTTGGAACGCTTCCAGCAAAAGCCGGTACTTCTCCGACTCGGAGATATCCGCGTCGTCCATCAGCCCATTCAGGCGCAGCACGCGCAAATCGCGCTCTTCCTTCAAGAGCGGAATGTCGTTGGCCACCAACTCCGTCAGCGCGCCGAGCATGTCGCCCATCATCGGGCTCACTTCGCGCTTGATCTGGGTGACGCTGTCGATTTGCTCCTGGAGCGAGGTGATCTCGCGCTCTTGGCTGGCGATCAGTTTGCGCTGTTGGTTGTTGTAACGCTCCAACCGCTCAATCTGCTGCAGCGCCGAACGATACTCGCGCAGCAAACGCTCCCGATCGTTGTCGAGCTGGTCGACCCGCTCCTGGCTCTGGGCGCCGTCTTGCACCAATTGTTGGGAAACTTGGACCGCCCGATCCAGTTCTTGGGCGTTCGCGGCCGAAGCGGCGATCCCCAATCCGATGGCGGCGAAACCGGCTGTCGTGAAGAGCTTCATTATCGTCACCTTGTCGTAACTCCCCGATCCGTGGCCCACGCCAATTCGCGCCGCGGTCATGGACTGCCGCGGCGCACAGACCGCAGTCGCGAAGTCAGCAATATTTTCCTGGGACGCGTCAAGCGTCGACGCGAAAGACCCCGCTTCGCACGACGCTTGCAGCGCGCGGCGACCACCAAGCCCCCTTTTCGTCACCGCGGCAAAAAGTGCATAGCAGAGCATGTGCGTGCGCGGCAACGCTTTTTGCAGCGAAGCCGCCCTGACCGCATCGGTCGATCACACGCAAAACAAAAAAAATGGCTGGGGCGGTAGGATTCGAACCTACGCATGGCGGTACCAAAAACCGCTGCCTTACCGCTTGGCTACGCCCCAAGCTTTATTGCGTGCGGGCAAGATCAGGACCCGTTACGCGCGGTAGCGGGATAATTAGCCAGTTGCTTCCTGTACTTCAACTCTCTGGCGCCAAGTTTTTTGCCGCAGCTCTGCCCGCGGTTGCGCTTAGCACTGAAGGAGAGGCTTCGGCCGCAGCCTTTGCCCGTGTATAGTCGGCTTTAGGGAAATGGCGGTATTTAAGGGGTGATGGCTGCGTCTCGATTGAGACGGGCGGCAGCGGCCTCATCCTTTTCGGCAAGAGGGCCTCGAAACAGCCGATGAAGATTTTGCCCTTCGCGCGCAACCGCGGGACGAAAGAGACAAAACCGGCCAATATGGCCGCTGAAGACGACAGAGCAGAGACCGTCGTGGCCCAGCGCCCTGCGCGCCCCCTTGTGATGGCCACGGCCCATGCGATCGAGACATTCCCGCTCACGGCGGATGGCTGGGGCGCGCTTCTGGATGAAGCCGCAACGCTTGAGGCGGATAGCGACTCGAAGCCAGATCTGGCCCTCTTTACGGGCTTTGAGGACGATGACGATCTACTGCCCGGCCTGCTTGAGAGCGAGGCAGACGCAGAAACCGAGAAGGCTGCGCTGAAAGCCTGGCTTGAAGAGAGCGGCGCGACGGTTCAGGCGGCGCACGACGATCTCGTTGTACCGGTCTCCATCGCCCGCGAGATTGATGCTGCCATTGAAGCGCTGCGCCGGAAGCCAAAGGGCCAGCCGACGGCGCCAGATCCCTCTTGGACGGAGGAGACACCTCCTGAAAAGGCTACCAGCAGTGACGGTCCGCGGCAGCCTGCCGGGGCTGTCGGGTCAATGGAGCCCACCGGCAGCGCGGATCCGGAGGACATCTCTGCGGAAGTTTTTTCGGAAGTTTCTTCGGAAGTTAATGCGGAAGCGGCCCTGGCAATCGCGGCCGAACATGCACCTCTCGATGAGCTGACCCTCCCGCCGGTGCTGCCGGAGGAGCGGATCGGGGTACCGAAACCTGCAAAGTCTGCGCGCGGTGCGCCGGTCAGACTGCCACCTGCAACGGCCTTCTTAGAGCACCGTCTGATCCCCTCGGTCTTCCGGGAGACCTTCGGCCTTGGCGACCCTACCCCATCGGATGGTGAGGGGACCGATCTCAGCCTGGGCGCCCCGGAGCAGGCCTCGGCCGAGATGGCGCCGCCGGACTATGTGGGGTCACCAGCCCCGAAAAAGCGGCTGATCCCGCGCTTCCGCCTTTTTGGGCGCAAACGCGACAAAGACCAGGACGAAACAATCGCAGCCGGGCCTGAGAAGAAGAAGAAGAAGACGCTGGCACCACAACGGGTAGAGGCCAGTACGCCCGTCAACGTTGCGGCCACAGTCATGAAGCCGTCAGAACAGCCCACTATACGGCAGTCGGCCGGTGCACCCTTCAAAACGACCGAGGCCGATGCCCCAAAGACAGTCGATACCGAGACAGACCACGCAGAGACAGGCGATGCAGAGAACGACGCGGCACAGGCGGGCACCGGCGCAGCAGCTGTCGCCGACGAAACGCCGAACGACACGCGACCGCATGATGTTTCAGCAGAGCCGGCGCCCAGCCCGAAGGAACGCCGTGTCATCAGGCCGGCCAAACAACAGGGTGCCAGGACCACACCGCGCCGCCGGCCGGGTGAGAGCGCCATTGCCGCGGCGATAGCCGTGATTGCCTGCACAGCCGTGATCGGTGTGGTCCTGACCCAGACCGGGCTGATC
>CAYPOX010000080.1:0-12475 GCA_964412525.1 uncultured Caulobacterales bacterium | reverse complement strand
GAGATGGGCGGCGGACCCTGCGCCTCCGGATGCGACCACGGGAACGGAGACCGCCTCCACCACGGCCTTGGTGAGTTCGAGATCAAACCCGCCCCGCGAACCATCCTGGTCCATGGAGGTCAACAGGATCTCACCGGCGCCCAAATCGGCGATCTCGCGTGCGAAGGCCACCGCATCCTTGCCGGTCGGCCGACGGCCGCCATGGGTGTAGACCTCCCAACTAACGTCGCCGCCTTTCGACGTCCGTTTCGCGTCGATCGCCGCCACGATGGCTTGCCGGCCATAACGCGCAGCGCACCGCCCGACCAAGGGCGGATCTTGAACCGCCGCCGTGTTGATCGCCACCTTGTCTGCGCCCGCCATCAGCAATGCGCGCACATCCTCCACCTCTCGGACGCCGCCGCCCACAGTCAGGGGCGTGAAGGTACGCTCCGCCGTGCGCGCGATCACATCCAAAAACGCGCCGCGCCCCTCATGACTCGCCGTGATGTCTAGGAAGCAAATCTCGTCCGCCTCTTGGGCGTCATAGGCCTCGGCGATCTCCGCCGGGTCCCCCGCGTCGCGCAGCGCCACAAACTGGACGCCTTTCACGACGCGGCCGTCCTTGACGTCCAGACAGGGAATGATGCGTCGGGCGAGCGTCATCCGCCATACCGCGCGGCGACCGCCGCCAAGTCGATGCGCTTCTCATAAAACGCCTTGCCGACCACGGCCCCCTCGATCGGGAGTTCGGACAATGCGTCGAGGTCCGACATGGCGGCGACGCCGCCCGAGGCGAGCACCGGCACACGCACGGCATCGGCCAACGCCGCCGTGGCCTCCAAATTCGGGCCGGCGAGGGCGCCGTCCCGATCCACATCCGTGTAGAGGAACGCCGCGACGCCGGCGTCTTCGAAGCGCTTCGCCATGTCGACAGCGCGGTGGCCGGCGCTTTCCGTCCAAGCCTTTTTGGTGACGACGCCAGCGCGCGCATCCAAGGCGACGACGACCCGCCCCGGAAACAAACGCGCGGCTTCCTCCGCGAAGGTCGGATCCTCCGCCGCTTTGGATCCGATGACGACGCGATCGACGCCCTTGCGCAACCAAGCTTCGATTTGGGCGTGGGTGCGAACTCCACCGCCGGTCTGAACTTTCGAATCCGTCGCGTCGAGAATGCCGTCCACGGCCTCGCCATTGCAGGACTCACCCGCGAGGGCCCCGTCCAGATCGACCACATGCAAACGGCGAAAGCCCGCCTCGCGAAAACGCGCGGCTTGTCGAGCCGGATCCGTTTCATAAACGACCGCGCTATCGAACGCCCCATGGGTGAGACGCACGCAGGCGCCATCTTTCAGATCAATGGCGGGATAGACGATCATGCTCAGTTCGGATCCTCACGACGCCATGCGGCGGCGGCTAAAGCCAAGATGGCGTAGGGGAGATAAATCGGAAACCAACTTCGCCACCAGGCGTCGCTCAAGGGAGCGGCGTTCGGCCGCCCGTCGCTGAGCGCCCAGAGATTGACGAGGGCGACGATGACCAAGCCGGACAACCCTCCGCCAAAGAAACCCTTGCGCCAACGGCTCCACATCAGGGGCGCCACGACAAAAACGCGGCCAAGAGCGACAGACCGGCCGCTTGACTCTTCTCCGGATGAAACTGAACGCCCACGGCGGAGCCATCAAACGCCGCCGCGACGACCGGCCCGCCATGATCGGTTTCGGCGGCCCCAGAACCGTCAAGCGCATAGGAATGGGCGAAGTAGACATGGCGTCCATCCAATGGATCAAGCGCGGGGTGAGGCGTCGTCACCTGGATCCGGTTCCACCCCATATGGGGAACTTTGCCGCCATTTTGCGGATGCAGCCGTCGGCAGCGCTTCGGGATCCAGCCGAAACCTGCGGTCCATCCATCCTCCTCGGAGCCGTCCCCGAACAGCTGCATGCCGACGCAAACGCCGAGAATGGGCGCGCCCGCAGACTTCGCCTCTTGAACGGCTTCGGACAAACCGTTGCGGTCCAACGATTCGCGCACATCGCGGAAATGGCCTTGCCCGGGCAAAACGATACGATCGGCGCGCCGCGCTTGGTCCGGATCGCCGGTGATCGAGACCTCCGCGCGCATGTGGACCATGTCCGCCGCACGCCGAAGAGCGCGGTCCAAGGACGGCAGATTGCCCGATTCCGGGTCCAGAAGCGCGACGCGCATCACGGGTCGATCATTTGAGATCTGTCCAGACGCGCTATTCGATCGTCTTTTCGATCGTGCGGACCTGGAAACGAATGCTCAGCGGCGCGCGCTCGGAGTTCGCCGTGTCCGGAAGGCGGATTTCGCCTTCCGCGGTCCCGGAAAGCTGCGCGCGCACTCCTTCGAATCGGCAGCTCTCCACACGAACGTCTAAGGGGTCCGCCACATAGGTTCGCCCGCCCCGCCGGTAGACGGCGCGCCCCAAGGTGCTGGCGCAAACGTCCTCAACGCTGCGGTAAAACAAGACCACGGCGATGTTGTTGTTCGGATCAGGCTTGCCCTCAAGGGATCCGCCGCGCATCGCGTCCGCACCAACAAAACGCGTTTCGCCCTCCGGATCGGGCTTTCGGATGGCCCCGGATCCCGCCTCGATCAGGGGATAGGAAAACGTCCAATCCCCCGCCCGGCCGCTGACCTCGCCCACCACCTCATAGGCGTAGCCGAACCCCAACTCACGGGCCTGGCGAAAGCCTTCGCTCAGTTCGTAGTCTTCTTCAATGTCGCATCCCGCCGCCAAAATAGCGGTCGCCGCCGCGATCCAACCCAAGGCCTTCATCTTCGTCGCCCCGTCCATCAACGCCGCTCGACCATAACGCGTCGCTTTCGGCATGGCGACCGCGCTTGACCCGTCGGCGTGCGAACGCCATGTCGCGCAGCATGACACGGCACGAAACCAAACCGAATTGGCGCAGCACCACGATCATCGCCGTCCGCAAGGACGGCCAGGCGGTCATCGCCGGAGACGGCCAAGTGTCCTTCGGCGACACCGTGATGAAAGGCTCCGCCCGAAAAGTACGCCGCTTGGGCCCTGAGTCCCAGGTCATCGCCGGGTTCGCCGGGGCCACCGCCGACGCGATGACGCTGTTCGAACGCTTGGAACAGAAAATCGACCGCTTTCCGAAGCAATTGGTGCGCGCCGCGGCGGAGTTGGCCAAGGATTGGCGGACGGATCGCTATCTTCGCCGGCTTGAGGCGATGATCGTGGTGGCGGACGCCCGGGAAACCTTGTTGCTGACAGGCGCAGGGGACGTCCTGGAACCGGATGGGGGCGTGGCCGGCATTGGATCTGGCGGCGGTTACGCCTTGGCCGCGGCGCGTGCGCTCTACGACACGGATTTGGATGCGGAAACCATCGCACGGCGCGCCATGGAGATCGCAGCAGAGATCTGCGTCTACACGAATGACGCCCTCACAGTGGAGACTCTTGATGCGGTCTAGGCGTCCGCACCGGATCCGCGATCGAAGATCATCCATTCATTACGAAACGTTTTGAATTCGAGCGCATTGCCGGACGGGTCGCGCACAAAAAAGGTGCCTTGCTCACCGGCACGGCCTTCAAAGCGCACATAGGGCTCAATGATGAAATCCACGTCGGCTACCGTCAGGCGTGCGGCCAAGGCCTCCCAATCCGACCAAGCGAGGATCAAGCCGAAATGGCGCACGGGCACGTCATGGCCGTCGACCGCGGAGCGCGCATCGTTGGCGCACGACTCAGGCGACAAATGCGCGACGATTTGATGGCCATGCAGATCGAAATCGACCCAGCTATCGCTTGACCGTCCTTCTCCGCATCCCAGAAGACCGCCATAAAAACCGCGCGCGGCCTCCAAATCGTGAACTGGAAAAGCGAGATGAAAGGCTGGACGCATGACCCATTCCCCTGGCGAGGCGAGGGTCGCGACGTTACATCCGTGCTCTCGCCCTGGACAGTGGAAGGCGCCCATGACTGACTTCTCACCGCGCGAAATCGTCTCCGAACTCGACCGCCACATCGTCGGTCAGGGCGACGCCAAACGCGCCGTGGCCGTCGCCTTACGGAATCGCTGGCGTCGCCGCCGCGCGGATCCGTCCATACGCGACGAAATCATGCCGAAGAACATCCTGATGATCGGTCCGACCGGCGTCGGCAAGACGGAGATTTCCAGGCGCCTGGCCAAGCTCGCCCGCGCGCCCTTCGTGAAAGTCGAAGCGACCAAGTTCACAGAAGTCGGCTATGTGGGACGGGACGTCGACCAGATCGTGCGGGACCTTGTGGAAGTCGCCCTGGATCTGGCGCGGGAGCGGCGACGCGAGGAGGTCAAAGCCAAAGCCCATCGCGCGGCGGAAGATCGCGTCATCGACGCTCTGGTCGGCGAACGGGCGAGCGAAGCGACCCGCGACTCCTTTCGTCGGAAGCTCCGCGCCGGGGAACTCAACCAAAGTGAGGTCGAGATCGAAGTGGAGGAGCAAAGCAACCCGCTTCCGACCTTCGATCTGCCAGGACAGCCCGGCGCCTCGGTCGGCATGATCAATCTGAACGACATGCTCAAGGGAGCGCTTGGCGCCCGCACCCGAACGAAACGCCTGTCTGTGGAAGAGTCCTATGAAATCCTGATCGCACAGGAATCGGACAAGCTGATCGACGAAGAAGCGCTGCAACGCGAAGCGCTTGATATGGCCGAGAATGACGGCATCGTCTTCATTGACGAGATCGATAAGATCGCGGCCCGTGCGGAACGCGCGGGCGGGGATGTGAGCCGCGAAGGCGTGCAACGGGATCTGCTGCCGCTGATTGAAGGCGCGACCGTCACGACGCGCTATGGCAGCGTGAAAACGGATCACATTCTTTTCATTGCGTCGGGCGCCTTTCATGTCGCCAAGCCAGCCGACCTCCTGCCGGAACTTCAAGGACGGCTTCCGATCCGGGTCACGCTGACGCCTTTGGATCGGGATGATTTTCGGCGCATTCTGACCGAACCCCAGGCAAGCTTGGTGACCCAATACAAGGCGCTGCTGGCGACGGAAGGTGTCGATCTGACCATCACGGAAGACGGCGTCGACGCCATCGCGGATGTGGCCGCAGAGGTGAACGCTTCGTTGGAGAATATCGGCGCGCGTCGGCTGCACACGGTCCTGGAGCGGGTCTTGGACGAAGCGTGTTTCGACGCAGGAGACCGCTTGGTCGGCGACGTCACGGTGGATGCAGATTATGTGCGCGTGCGGGTCGGCGACCTCGCCAAGGACGCGGACGTGTCGAAATACGTTCTTTAGCGCCGTCGCCGAAGGAGAACGTACAACGCGCCATCGCCGCCGTGACGCGGACCGGCCGACGCGAACGCGGCGACCATCGTGGAGAGAGGCGGCGTCGACAGCCACTCCGGCACGCGGCGGCGCAGCACGCCCGGTTCGTCATGGCGCTCCCACCATGTCGACGCGGTGTCGACGGCGCGACCTTTTCCCGTAATGACCAAAACTCGGCGTGCGCCGCGCCCATGCGCCGTTCCAATGAAGCGGCACAGGGCCAACCATGCGTCATCCTGAGTCATGCCGTGGAGATCCAAGCGGGACTGAATCGGATCGTCCCCACGACGAAGGCGACGCAAGGTTCGAGCATCCGGATGGACGGGAACTTCGGAGCGGTGATGGTGGTGGTGGCGACGCGGGGAACGGGCCGTCGCCTTGGCTTGCGTGTCCTTCGGCGTCGTCTCCGGAGTCGTTGACGCATCGCCCGTCTCGGATCGGCCATTGTCCGGATGCATCGGGCGCACGTCCGCCGCCACCCGACGCCACAAGGCGCGTTCCTCTAGGGACAATTCGCGCCGATAGGGACGTCGCGCCATCACGTCACTCCTCGGGCGCCCACGCTCCCATGGCGCGCGGCCGAAACACCCATAGCTCGAGAGCATCGCGCATGCGACCGGCTTGCGCCTCCGCCGCGTCGCCCCAGCCCGTGAAATAGTCCGCACGGACCGGACCGCGAATCGCGTCGCCCACATCTTGGAACGCGACAAGGCCGCGGCGCGGCTCGCCCTGTTCTGACGTCGCGGCGATCCAGGCCGCCGCGCCAAGCGCATGATGCGCACGATCAACCGCGACGCTGCCACCTGGCGTCAAAGGCGCGCCGAGCGCGCCGGCGGGACCCTGTTCCGGCTCACGCAATCTGATCACCTGGAAAAACACTTTGCGAGGATTTTCATCCATCAGTCGGCGCGATTCCACATCGCCCGCGCGCCGCATCCAGGCGCGGATGGCGCTCAGGTCGGCGTCATGGGGCGCGAGCGCACCGCGATCGATCAACACCCGTCCGATCGATCGATAGGCGTGACCGTTGTCGGCGTCATAGGTGACGCGCACCACGCCGCCTCCCTCAAGGCGAATCCGTGCGGAGCCTTGGATCTCGACAAAAAAGGCGTCCGCCGGATCCGCAAGCCAGACGATCGGCTCGCCCGCCTTGTCATCCTGCAGGTCCCGCAGCGCCGCGCGCGCCGGATAGGGGGCCAACCGGCCATTGGCTTCGAGAACTCCGCGAACCGTCGAGCGCGTAGCTTGAATCCCAAACTCCGAAAGATTGACGGTCACCATTTTTCGGGGTCGTGCGCGGAGCGGCCAGGGATAGGCAGGGTTTCGACCCAGGCTTCCCAGAAGCTCGGGCTCATAATAGCCCGTCAACAATCCCGTTTCGGCCTCTGGCCCATGGACGCGGAACGGGGCGAACAAGCCTCGCCAATCCGACGGGCTTATGTCGGCGCCAAGCTCTGTCGCCTTCCGGCAAATCGGCTCCCAATCGGACCATAGGCCGTAGAAGCGTCGCGACGGATGGGCGTCGGCGACGCGATCGGCCATCAGCCGATCCGGTTCCGCATATCGCAAACGCGCGCAAGAGGCTCGAAACGCCGCTGCGCCACGATGGATCGCCTCCGCGCCCCACCCCGGTAGGTCATCATAGGACACCGGCGAAAAGCGGATGGACGGTTGCGCCGCGATCGGCCTCGCCGGTTCTGACGGAACGTTCGGCCAATGGAAGAGCAGCGCCGCGCCAAGAAACCCGAGAACCGCGCCGGCGAGCGCGCTGACCGCGACGAGGGTGGGACGCGCCGCCTTTGCGTTCAGGCGCTGGTTCCGACGAGCGTCCAATTCGGATCCCGCGTGCGCAATCTGCGTTCAAAGATCCATAGTTCCGAGCGGGTTTGGGCCTGGGTCGGATCGCCGGAAATGACGCGTCCTTCGGAATCCTTCACCGCCTCGAAGACACGCGACTTGTAGCGCACGCCGATCCGCGCGCGATCGTCGACCACGCGAGCCTTTTCGATGACCGCTTCGTCAAGATTGTCGATCTCAAGTTCAAGCGTCTCGCCATTCGCTGCGCGAGCGCGATCCGCGCTGCGAAACGCCTCCAGGACGTCCGGCGCGATCATTTTTGAAAGTTCCGAGATTTCGCCCCGCGCATAGGCGTCGACAATCATATGATAGGCGGCCCGTGCGCCGTCCAAAAAGGCGCCCGGATCAAACGCGGCGTCTTCGGCGGCGATCGTGCGAAGTCCTTCCTCCGCCTTCACGTCCGAAACCACCGGGCTGGGCAGTCGCGCGACATTGTCCGCGGCAGGCACATTGGCCGAGGCGACGCCGCTCGGCGGCGCATCCGGCGCTGACGCGCTTCGCGATTCAGTCGGCGCGCCGCCGTGACGCCCAAGGGTCACGTAAAGTCGGTACAGGACGGCGATCGCGACCGCGGCCAAGATCAAAAGTTCAAGCACAAGCTTTCCTCGATCGTTCGTTCCCACACATATAGGCCACGCAGGGCGCGGTGGAAACGTGCTTCCGTGCCTCGGTTGCCTCGACCCAAGGCGCATGGTAGCGCCCACGCTCGTTTTCATCACTCGCGAGACACCAATGGCTCATGAGGACGAAGCGGGGGCCGCATCGCAAGAGAACCCGCCCGCCATTCCGACGGTTGAAATTCTGGCGCAGTACGTCAAGGACTTTTCATTCGAAAATCCCATGGCGCCGAATTCTTTACGCGCCGATGCGACACAGCCGCAGGTCCAATTGCAAGTCGACGTGCGCGGGCGACGCCTGGACGAAGCGAATCATTTCGAATGTGAGTTGCGCTTCAATATTGAAGCGAGCCGGGCGGATGAACGCGTTTTCCTTGTGGAGCTCGTTTATGCGGGCGTGCTCCAGCTGATCAACGTTTCCGAAGAAGCGTGGGAGCCGGTCTTAATGATCGAAGGGCCGCGCTTTCTGTTCCCCTTCGCCCGTCGCATCCTCGCAGACGCAACGCGCGACGGCGGATTTCCGCCTTTTATGCTCGAGCCGATCGACTGGGCGGGCCTTTATCAGCGCCGCAGCGCGGACGGCGTCGTTCAGGAAAGCCAATCCAAAGCGTCCGTATCCTAGCCGCCCCACAACGCGCGGGCGCCGAGTTCCGCGACGAAAGCGTCATGAGCCGCCCGTTCATCGGCGCTCAATAGACTTCGGCGAATTCGCGTACGCCGCGACGGTCCTGACGTTGGACCGTCTGACGTAACGGCGTCCAACGCCAAGTCGAACCGGCGTTGCGCGCCGCCGGTCAATTCAATGAAAACCTGCGCCGTCAATTGCGCGTCCAACAGCGCGCCGTGCAAGGTGCGATGGGTGCGGACCACGCCGAACCGATCACATAAGGCGTCGAGATCATTGCGGGCGCCCGGAAACTTCTTGCGCGCCATCACGAGCGTGTCGACCACATCGTCCAGGGCGATTTCTTCAAGGTCGAGCCGCGAAAATTCGGCGTTGGCGAAACCCACGTCGAATGGCGCGTTGTGCGCCACCACGGTCGCCCCCTGGAGAAATGCGCGGAAGGCCTTACCGACGCTCGGATCATCAAATCGCGGGTAACGGGACAAAAACGCGTTGGTGAGTCCGTGGACCCGCGCCGCCCCCGGGTCGACGGGCCGGTCCGGGTCCACATATGCATGAAACGTCCGCCCGCTCGGCGAACCCTCCGTCAATTCGACGCAGCCGATTTCAACGATCCGATGCCCGTCCTCATGGCGAAAACCGGTCGTCTCCAAATCAAATATGACGTGTCGCATCACGTGTTCTTGCCTGATTCGCGCAGCGTCCGCACGATCTCGACCACCTGATTGCGGGCGCTCTCCAGTCCATCGCCGGTTTCGACGACAAAATCTGCGCGCGCGCGTTTCTCCTCATCAGGAAGCTGCCGGCCGAGAAGCGCCAAGAACTTCCCCTCCGTCATGCCCGGACGCGCCAGAACGCGCGCCCGCTGCACTTCCTCCGGCGCAGAAGCGACGACCACAGCATCCACGATGGCGTCGCCGCCGCTTTCATAGAGCAACGGCACGTCCAGCACCGCCAGATCTCGTCCTTCCCGGCGCGCGGATTCCAAGAACTCAGCTTGGGCGTCGCGAACCAGCGGATGCACCTGCGCTTCCAAACGCGGCAAAAGCGTCGGATCCGCCCCCACCATGCCAGCCAACGCCTCCTTGTTGACGGACCCGTCCGAGTCGATCGCGCTGGGCGCAATCTCGCGCACAGCTGGAATCGCGGCGCCATCTGAAGCGTAAAGTCGTGCAACGATCGCATCCGCATCCAAAACAGCGGCGCCGTGCTCGCCGAACATCCGCGCCGTGGTGGATTTTCCCATACCGATCGACCCCGTGACGCCAAGAACGATCACAGCCGCTCCGCAAGCATGGCGCGGATATCGTCTTCAAGGGTCGGGTCTTCAGGCGCGCGTCTTTCAAACAGAATCTCAAAACTCGGGCGCGCCTGGGCGATCAACATGGTCAACCCGTCGAGGACGGGACGCCCGACATGGTCTGCGTCAGCGAGAAATGGGCCGCGCTTAACGCCGTAAGACAGATCGAACGCCAAAACATCCTGATGGGTCTCGCTGAAATTCAATAGCGAACGATCTCCCGTGGTGGCGTTGACGACGACGCCCACCTCCCGCGCGGCTCGATCTCGCTCTTCCCATGGAACCACGCGCACGCCGCGATGAAACCGGGACGCTAGGCCGTCCGCTTTGGACAAAGTGCGGTTGGCGAGACGCACCTCGCCGACGGCCAAATCGCTCAACGCTTGGATGACCGCCCCGGCGGCGCCGCCGGCCCCCAAGATCAATGCGCCTTCGGGGCGAGATGACGAGCTTGACGCAAGCGGCGCGCGAAGCGCCTCGCGCACGCCCTCGACGTCGGTGTTGTGCGCGTGAAAAGCGGTTCCGCGCCGAACCAAGAGATTTGCGGCTTCCAGTGAGCGCGCTTCGTCCGACATGGACTCCGCCTCGCGAAACGCGGCCGCCTTCCAAGGCGCGGTCACATTGGCTCCCGCAAAGCTCAACGTCGCCAGCGCCTTAAGAGCGCCCTTGAAGCCGCACGGCTCGGGGTCGATCGCCACATAATGTCCGGATACGCCCGTCATGCGCAGCCATCGATTGTGGATGAAAGGCGAGAGGCTGTGGGAGACTGGCGAACCCAACACGCAAGCAAGGGCGGGCATACTCATTCGATAACGCCCAAGCGATGCAATGCGTCCAAAACGTCGAACAGCGGCATGCCTTGAATCGTAAAAACATCGCCGTCGATGCGCCGGATAATCCGGGAGCCGAGCGCCTCGATCTCATACCCGCCGACGCATCCGATCGCGCTTTCGGCGACGCCGCAATATTCTTCGATCGCCGCCTCGTCGAGCGCCCGCATCTCGACATGGGCTTGGCCCAGACTTCGCCAAAGGACACGGCCCCGCTGCGCGATCGCGGCGGCGCTCTTTAATATATGCACCTCGCCGTTCAGGCGTTCGACCTGTTGACGAAGCTCCTCCCCATTGGTGGGCTTGGCGAACAATGCGCCCTTAAACTCCAAAACTTGATCCCCGCCCAGAACATAGTCTCTTGTCCCGAGGGAGACTTCACGAGCTTTCATGCTGGCGAGACCTAGAGCGATCTCGTCATTGTCAGGGTCGTGATCTGCGAAACGTTTTCGAATTTCTTCTTCATCGAGAGTGGATGGTTTAATGATGCACGTGATTCCCGCTTTTTCCAGCAATCGCCTGCGCGCTTCACTGGCGGACGCCAAGACCAGAGGTTCTTTTTGTCGCCAGGTCACTCAGATGTGCCCTATTTGGCCGCCGATTGGCGGCGCTTTTCGAGTAGAGAAAGGATCGACGCCGCCGTCTCTTCGATCGAACGACGCGTGACGTCAATCGCCGGCCAACCATGCTTTGAAAACAACCGACGCGCAGCGCGAACTTCTTCGGCCACCGCGTCAATATCCGCATAGGCGGCGTTGCGATCGTCATTGATCGCTTTGAGTCGGTTGCGTCGGATCTGGGCCAAATGCTCCGCATCAGCGGTCAGCCCGACGATCAACGGTGTCCGCGCCGCGCCCACGGCGTTGGGAAGTCCGACCGACGGCACCAGTGGAATGTTCACAACCTTCACCCCGCGATGCGCCAAATAAATGGCTGTAGGGGTCTTGGACGTTCGGCTGACCCCGATCAAGACGACATCAGCCGTGTTCAAATCGTCCGGCAACGCCCCGTCGTCATGGGCCATGGTGTAGTTGAGCGCTTCAATACGATCGAAATACGCCCGATCCAGCTCATGCTGCGCCCCAGGCCGCCCCATGGCCTCACGACCGAAATGGGTGCGAAACGCCGCGATCACCGGATCCAAGGGCGCAATGCACGGCACGCCAAGATTGCGGCATGCGCGTTCAAGCGCATCGGACAGGTCCAGATCCATGATCGTATACATGACAAGGCCTGGCGTAGTTTCGATGGCGTGAATGGCCCGGTCCAGTTGGCGACGGGTTCGGATCAAAGCGTGGACATGCTCACGCACGTTAATGTCCGCAAATTGCGCGACCGCAGCACGCATGAGAACGTTCAACGTTTCCCCGGTGGCGTCAGAGACCATGTGGATGTCGAACCGTATATGAGGCGGTTCTCCCTGTTGTGCGCTCTGTGGATGGTCCGGCGTTTTGCTCACAGACGACCTGACCCGCCGGAAACGACCGGGACAAAAAATGAAACTTTCTTGACGAAACCGAACGCTTCAACCCACCTCGACGCGATACGGAAAATTGGGGATAAGACGGCGTCTAACGTCATTCGGTCCGCACTTCCCTCGCCATTCCTACGCAGCTTCATGCATCGAGTTGGGCATAACTCGACGAACGGTCGCTGGATCCTTTCATCCTCAGGATTCACAGGGATCCACCACTCATCACCATATATATCTAAGAGAGAAGGATGATGAACGTATCAAAGCCGAGAGCTCGCATCGTTTTGGAGGGCGTTCGCCTCGATCCCCCTCCGATTTGGCTGATGCGCCAAGCAGGCCGTTATCTGCCGGAGTATCAAGAGGTGCGCCGCAAGGCGGGCGGGTTCATGGCGATGGCGTTGGATCCGGCCTCTGCGAGGGAGGTGACGCTGCAGCCGCGTGCGCGGTTAGACATGGAGGTCGCGTGCAGTTTTGCGGCCATCCTTT
>CAYPOX010000079.1:0-12673 GCA_964412525.1 uncultured Caulobacterales bacterium | reverse complement strand
AGGTCAGCATGCCGAGCGCGAGCACGTCGACCTTCATCAAACCAAGGGCGTCGAGATCGTCCTTGTCCCATTCCACGAAATGGCGGTCGGCCATGGCGGCCGGGCCGATCGGAACGGTTTCGTCCAACCGGCCGCGGGTGAGGATGAAGCCGCCCACATGCTGCGAGAGATGGCGGGGAAAGCCGAGCAATTCGCGGGCCAGGTCAAGGGTCTGACGCAGCCGCGGATCGGTGGGATCAAGGCCGGATTCGCGAATGCGGTTCTCTTCAAGCCCCTTGCCCCAAGACCCCCAGACCGTGCCGGCCAGGGCCCCGGTCGCATCCTCGGACAGGCCCATCACCTTGCCGACTTCGCGGACCGCCATGCGCGGACGGTAATGGATGACCGTCGCGGCGATGGCGGCGCGATGCCGGCCGTAGCGGCCATAAATGTACTGGATCACCTCTTCGCGCCGCTCATGTTCGAAGTCGACGTCGATGTCCGGGGGCTCCTTACGCTCTTCGGAGATGAAGCGCTCGAACAGAAGGTCGTGTTCGGAGGGGTCCACGGCCGTGATCCCCAGGCAGAAGCAGACGGCCGAGTTTGCTGCGGAGCCGCGTCCTTGGCAGAGGATTTCTCGGCTCTCGGCGAAGCGGACAATGTCGTGAATGGTGAGAAAATAGGGCGCGTAATCAAGCTGTTGGATCAGATCGAGCTCTTTCGCGATGGTCGCTTTGACCGCGTCCGAGACCCCGCCCGGATAGCGCCGCGCCGCGCCAGCCCAGGCGAGATCCGTCAGGTGTTGCTGGGGCGTTTTGCCGGGCGGAACCGGCTCGTCCGGATATTCATAGCGCAATTCGTCCAAGGAGAAGCGGCAAGCTTCGGCGATCTCCGCCGTCCGCGCGAGGGCGCGTTCGAAGCCATGGAACAGACGCGCCATGTCCGCCGGCGCCTTCAGATGGCGTTCGGCGTTGCTTTCCAAACGAAGGCCCGCCTCCTCGATCCGGACTTTTTCGCGGATGCAGGTGAGCACGTCTTGAAGCGGACGGCGGGCGGGATGGTGATAGAGCGCGCCGCCGGCGGCCACGAGCGACACGCCGACCGCATCGGCGAGTCCGGCCAGGCGGGCGATCCGGCGGCGGTCGGCGCCGTCCAAGCGCGGATTGGCGGCCAGATAGAGCGGGCCGGGCAGACGGTTGCGCGCCATGCCCAGACGGTCCGCAAACGCGTCGTCGATCCGCGCAGGCGTGCGGGCGATCAGAACCAGGCCTTCGGCCCAATCTTCGAGATCGCAAAGGGTGAGGTCGCATGCACCTTTTTCGGCGCGGTTCTTGCCCAAAGCCAGTAGACGGCAAAGTCGTCCATAACCTTTTCGATCAATGGGATAAGCGAGGAAGCTGAAGTCATTACGGAGGTCGAGGCGCGCGCCTGGAAGAAAAGCGAGGCCCGCCGCCTTCGCCGCCATGTGGGCGCGCACCACCCCGGCGAGCGTGTTGATGTCGGCGAGCCCGAAGGCGCGACAGCCCAACGCCGCGGCGGTCTCCACCAATTCTTCCGGATGGGACGCGCCTTGGAGGAAGGAAAAGTTGGAAAGCGCCTCCAACTCGGCATAGGCGAGCGCGGTCATGGGAACAGCCCATGGACGAACCAACCGGCCGTCGGCCCGTCACGGCGGAACAGCCAATAGCGGCGACCGTCCAAATCCTCGACCTCATAATAGTCTCGTAGATCGGCTTGGGGATCGGCGGCTGGGTCGCGCCACCATTCCGGCGCGACGCGCTCGGGTCCGCGGACCTTGGCCGTCTCACGCACCACCCGCCGCCAGACAAAGCGTTGGGGGGGCGTTTCGGGCGAGACCTCCACCGGCTCCGGCGGATCGAACAACGCGATCGGACGGCGCGCCGCATCCGGATCGAAAGCGGGCCAAGCGGGAGCGGCCGCGCAGCCCGCCGCCATGGTTTGGGCGCGTTCTGGGATATGGCTCGGATAAGGGACGGGGCGGCGGACGGCGTCCCGCCCGAAGCGCGCGCTCAATCGGTCGACGAGTCGGGCGAAGACTTCGGTCTCTCCGCTTTGAGGCGCAAGCGTGGTTTGGCGCGCCCGCAAAGGCTCGGCCGCGGGCGCCGCCAAGACCAGCCGGTCCACGCCGAAGCCTGGATCAATTGTTCCCAACCGCTCGGCGAACAGGCGGATCATATGATCCGGGTCGACCGAGGGGCGGGCGAGGGCGGCTTCGATCTGCGCCTGGGAGCCGTCCGCCCGCTCGGCGGTGAAGACGAGCCGGCGCGCTCCTCGCTCCGCACGGATCAGCTTGTCCGCCAACGCCTGAGCGAGGCGGGCGAAACCCATGCCCAGTTGCGCGGGATCCAGCAACGGCTCCGGGAAGGCTTGGGCGGCCCGGAAACGCGTCGGCTCTTGCACGTAACGCTGCGGACGAACGGGCGCGCGCCCCATCAAGGCGTCGAGCCGGCGCAGGGCGTCGTCCAGGCCGGGACCGAAACGCAAGGCCAGCCCGGCGCGCGGCAAGGCGGACAGATCGTCGATCGTCTTGAGACCAATCCGGCGCAAATCCGCCGCCGTGTCCGTCGGCAGACCGAGCGCGGCCAGCGGCGCCGGTCCCAGCATCTGCCGCGCCGCGCCCGAGGGGATGAGGGCGGGCGCATCCTCCAGAAAGCGCGCGGCGGCCCAGGCCGCTTGACGACCGTCGGCGAGGCCGATCCGCGCGGCGAGGCCCAAACGGGAGAGCGCGGCGTCGACCGCCTCCGTCAAGCCGCGCTCCCCGCCAAAAAGATGGGCGCAGCCCTCGACGTCCAAAATCAGCCCGTCCGTTCCGTCCAGAGCGGCCGAAGGCGTGAAGCGGCGAGTCGCCCAGAGGGCGAGGGCGTGCAGCGCGCGGGCGTCCCCTTCACGGTCGACCGGTCGCACGATGAGGTGCGGCGTGCGGGCCCGGGCGTCGGTGACCGGCAAATCCTTCACCACGCCCAATTGGGCGGCCATGTCATTGGCGGCGACGACTCGCAGGCCGCGCACGGTCTGCTCGGCGAGCGCGAAGGGCTTCGCGCCGCGCAAAGCCCGCAGGCCCGGCGCGTCCGCCCCGGTCCGCTCAAGCCGCCGCGCAAGCCGGTCGAGCGGAAAGCGGGGCAGCCAAATCGAAAGCGTGCGTCTCATGGCGCCAAACCATCTCCCATGAACCGGGCCGCCCCCCGCGCGCCCGCGCCAGGTCGGCGTGAAACGCCGGCGCGCCCGGCGCGGCGGGATCGTAAGGATCGGGCGGCGAGGGCCTGGCGGCGATCCGCCAGCGGGTGCGTGCGGCGTTCGCCTCCGAAACGGGCGAAGACGGGGCCACGATGCTCAAAGTTCCGCCCCGCGCCGCCGCCAAAGCGAGCCGGCGGGTGGCGGTGAAGTCCGCCGCCGCGCCGACGATCACGGCCGCCGCCGCGCCGCTGCGCAACGCGTCCTCCGCGGCCTGCAGGGCGCCCAAGGGTTTCGGCGCGCGCACCAGGATGAGCCGCGCGGCGAGGTCGCCGAAAGGCGCCAAACCATGTGCATGCATGTCGCCGGTTTCTTGGATCTGACGGCGATCCGCGATCCAGAGAATCGCCCGCCCATCCGTTGCGGTCAGGCGGGCGAGGAGCCCCCAGAGAAACCCCGCCGCCGCCCCGCGATCCAGCGCGCTGTGCGGCGTGATCTCATGGGGGCCGTGCGGATCGAACCCGCCGCCCAGCGCCGCGTCCACCGCCGCCACGCCGCAAGGCCGCAATCCGCCTTGCGGGCCGCTGTCAGCCAAAGAAGCGATCGGGGACGCATGCGGGATCATGCCGCCAATGTACCCGTTTTGTTCTCATTCGCAAGGGCGTTCGGAACGAGGTGCGGCTCACCCCAAAACGATCGGCGCGAGCAGGCCCACCACAAGCGCGAGGATCGCGGCCACGATCACATTCAACCGAAGGCCGGCGCGGATCATGGCGTCCATGGGCACGCGGCCGGTGGCGTAGACGATCGCGTTCGGTCCGGTGGCGATGGGCAACATGAAGGCGCAGCTCGCCGCCATGGCCGCAGGCGCCGCCAGCATGGCGGGTTCCGCGCCCACGCCGTCCGCCATGGCGATCACCACGGGCGCGAGCGCGGAAATGGTCGCCACATTGCTCATCATCTCCGTGGCGAAAATCACGGCGAGGGTGAGAACCAATGTGAGCAAGAGCGGGTGCAAGGCGCCCAGGCCGCCCAGCTGCGCGCCGGCCCAATCGGCAAGGCCGGTGGCCCGGATGGCGGCGGCGAGGCTCATGCCGCCGCCAAAAAGCAGCACGACCCCCCAGGGCACGCGCTCGGCGGTCGTCCAATCCAGAAGCGTGCGCGCCTGCGGATCCTTATCGCCCGAGGGGACAAGAAACATGACCACCGCGCCGGCGACGGCGATCCCCATATCGGTGAGCCCCTCCAAACTGGGAAGCGTCGACAGCGGGCGCCGCAGCACCCAAAGGCTCGCGATCGCTGCGAACACGACGCCCACCCGGATCTCCGGGGCCGTGATCGGGCCAAGCGCCGCCTGCGCCTTGCGGGCCTCCTCCAAGCCGGCGGAGCCGCCCTTCAGCGCCTTCACGGGAAACGCCCAGCGGGTGAGGACAAGCCAGATGACGGGAATGATCAGGGCGACGGCGGGAACGCCGATCGTCATCCAGGCGAAAAAGCCGATCGCATCGCCTTCCGCGCGGGCCAACTGACCCATCATGATCAAATTGGTGGGCGTGCCGACCGGCGTGCCAAGCCCGCCGACGCTGGCGGCGTAGGCCAGACCGAGAAGCAACGCGCACGAAAAGGCGCGGGGCGTTTCGCCTTCGACCGCGCGCGCCACGGACACGGCGATCGGCGCGAGCATCAAGACGGTCGCCGTGTTGGAGATCCACATGGACTTCTGGTCTGCGGCGTCTTTTATACTGCCGTTTATCGTGGCCGGCTCGGCGCCGGCGCGGGTGACGAGCGCCAGGGCGATTCGGGCGTGCAGACCCCAGCGCTCGATGGCGGTCGCCATGATGAAGCCGCCGAGAAGCAGCAATACGATCGGATCGGCATAGGGAGCCGCGACCGCCCGAACCCCGCTGACCCCGACGAGGGGCAGCACCACGAGGGGGAGGAGCGCCGTCACGGCGATCGGCGCGGCTTCGCTCGCCCACCAAATCGCCATCCAGGCGGCGAGCGCGAGAACGGGCCACGCGTCGGGCGAGAGCGCGGCTGGGCGGGGGGCGATCAGCATCGCGCCTGCGGCCAGAGGACCCAGGACGAAACCGATTTGGGCGGCGCGGCGCGGGCGCGGCGCGGCGTCCGAAGGCGGGGAAATCACCCGTTGCGCCCCGTTGCGCCGTGTCAGTCGAGAACCTGGATGTCGACGATTTCCGCCGCGTCGAACTGTTCCTTGGCGATCCATCGCGCGCGTTCTTCCGTCGGCGCGGGAATCTCCGCCTTCTCCTCGCGATTGTCCGGCGCTTGCAGCCATGTGCCGCGCGCGGCGTCATAAACGTCGCGCAACGCGCCCGATTTATATGTAATCAAATATCGCGGCATGGAACTCACGCACGGCCCGTTAACCCTTTATCAACTTAGCGCGCTCCTACGGAACCGTAAACGGCGACGGATAATTTTCTGTCGAAAGCGTCAGGGCGCCGCGTATTGTTGGCGTCTCCGCCCGCCTTCCTATATGCGACGGCGTGAGGGCCCGTAGCTCAGCTGGTAGAGCAGGAGACTCTTAATCTCTTGGTCGGGGGTTCGAATCCCTCCGGGCTCACCAAGCGCTCCTGCAGCGCGTAACACCGCGTTGGACGATGGATAAGCGAACCAACGCCCCCTTTCCGCCGTATTGACCGACAATTATCAACGGAGCTGCACGCCGCCGAACCGGCGAAAGAACGGTATGGCGGATGCGCAATGAAAGGGGCCGTCGGAATGTCCAAGAACCGCGAAATCGCGTCTTTCATCATCGCCGCGGCTCTGATCGCGGCGCCGGCTTCCGCGGCTGTTTTCACGGGCCAGGGCCCGAACGAGGCGGCGCGGATGACGGTGACGGAGCGTTTCGCCGCCCATGATCCGGCATCGGCGAAGCGTCTCGATTTCGTAGAGTTGACCGACTTTCTCTCCATGACCGTGGTGTATGCGGGCGAGTCCACCCGCCGGCTGGGCAAGGGAAAAAAGCGCGTTTGGATCGATTCCAAGATCGCTCACGGCAATGATCTTCCTCCACGCTATGAGAACAATCGCGTGGTCCTGGGTGGATTCACGAAGGATCACCGCCTATTCCTCGCCCAGTTCCGGGCGGGGCTGGAGGCCTTGGCGGCGGACCTGCCGCTTAGCGCCCTGAACCGAAACGAGCAGCTCGCCTTCTGGCTCAATCTTTACAATGTCCACGCCCTTGAGATCGTGGCCGAGCATTATCCCGCCACCACGACAACCGAATTGCGGCCCAAGCCCGGCAAAAAGCGGAAAGGGGCCTGGCATGAGAAGACGCTGACCGTCGCCGGCGTCCCGCTTTCCCTTGTCGACATCGAGACGCAGATCTTGTTCCCGATTTGGCAGGATCCGCGCGTGCTCTACGGGCTATGGCAAGGCGCGGTCGGCGGGCCGCGGCTGCCGCTTCGCGCCTATGAGGGCGGATCGGTCCATCGCATGTTGGAGGCCAACGCGTTCGAGTTCGTCAATTCGAACCGCGGCATGCGCCCCAAGGGCGAGAAGCTGGAGGTCTCCTGGCTCTATGGCTGGGGCTCGGACCTCTTTCAGAACGACGACGCCCTCTTCGATCACATCGTCCGTTACGCGCGCCCGCCTTTCTCCGAGGGGCTCGGCGGCGCAACCGACATCAAGATCGACCTTTACGATCCCCACCCCGCGGACCTCTCCGGCGGCAGCCACCATGAAGGCCAATGGAACCACACGGCGGCGTTTGTGTTCGGCCTTGATAGCTCCACCCCTAGTGGCCGTGCGAATGGCACACTGCTTGGCAATTTCGCAATGCGCTCCGACACTTCACGGCTGTCTTTACCTCCTTTGACCGTCGAACTTTTGTCGAACATCCAGCGTTTCAACTCCATGGACAATCGTGGCCGCGTTACGATCGAGGATTGCGAACGGGGAGAACCGGATTGCGTTCTGGTTGACGACGGCGGCGACGCGCGCCCGTCGTCGCAACCCTAGCCACGGACCATTCGTGAACGCCGCGCAAGGTTCGGAGTGCGCGCATGAAGGCGGTGGATCAGGCTTCTCTCATCAGACAAAATGAGAGGAGAGAGATCCATGACCCACCGTCCACATCGCGCCCATGATCGCGCGCCCTCGCTTGAAACCCGTGCTCACCGCCGGTTGTGGCGACGCCGTCGCGCCGAACGCGGCTTCAAGACTTTTGGGGGCCGGACATGAACGAAGACGCCCTCACGGACCCGGCGATGCGCGCCGCGGTCAAGGCGAAAGATCCGACGATGGACGGACGCTTTGTCTATGGCGTGCTCACCACCGGCGTGTTTTGCAGGCCGTCATGCCCCGCGCGGCCCGCGCGGCCCGAAAACCTACGATTTTTCCCAGACGCCGCCGCCGCGGCCAAGGCCGGCTTTCGCCCGTGCAAGAGGTGCAAGCCCGAACAGATCGGGGCGTTCGGCGCCAACGCTGCGGCGATGGCGGATCTCGCGGTCTTCATTGAAGCGCATAGCGATGTCGCGCTGACCTTAAAGGCGCTCGGCGCCCGAGCCGGACTTTCGCCCACCCATACCCAGCGTGCGTTCAAAGAGGTGTTCGGCTTATCGCCGAAGGCTTTCCAAGATGCGGTGCGCGCGCGGCGCTTCAAAGCGCGCCTCAAAGCGGGCGATGATGTGGCGGGGGCCATGGCGGAGGCGGGCTACGGCTCCGCCAGTCGCGGTCATCAAGCGGCCGCGCGCCATCTTGGCATGACGCCCAAGGCCTATCGGTCGGGCGGGGCGGGCGAGACCATCGCCTATGCGATCCGTGACACGGTCCTGGGCCTGGTGCTGATGGCGGCGACGGAGAATGGGGTCTGTGCAGTGCAGTTCGGCTCGGACGCGGAGGCGCTTCGGGCGCAGCTCGCCGACGAGTTTCCAAATGCGACCCTCACGCCCTCAACCGCGTCGGACGGCCCGGAGCTTGACGCATGGATGACGGCGCTCGCGCAGCACCTTTCGGAAGGCGCGCCCAGGCCGGAGCTGCCGCTCGACCTTCGCGGCACCGCCTTTCAGATGCGGGTGTGGCGATTCTTGATCGGGCTCGAAACGGGCGAGGCCGTCAGCTATGGCGAGGCGGCGCAACGGATCGGCGCACCGAAGGCGGTCCGGGCGGTGGCGTCGGCATGCGCGCGCAATCGGGTGGCTGTGCTTGTCCCTTGCCATCGCGTGCTCCGCGGCGACGGATCGCTCGGCGGCTATCGCTGGCGCGTTGAACGCAAACGCGCTTTGCTCGACCTGGAGCGTCGAGGGCGCTCCGCATGACCGACGCGTCTTTGACGGCGCGGATCAACAGGCTGGATTGGGCGGCGCTGGAAGACGCGTTGGAGCATACGGGTCTCGCCGCGGCGCCCGGGGTTCTCGCGCCTGAGGCGTGCGCCGAAATCGCCGCGCTTTATGACGAGCCGCACCGCTTTCGGAGCAAAGTGTTGATGGCGCGGCACGGCTTTGGACGAGGGGAGTATCAGTACTTTTCAGATCCCTTGCCGCCGGTCGTGGCGGAACTGCGCCGGGCGCTCTATCCGCCGCTTGCGCGGATCGCCAACCTCTGGGCTGAGCGGCTCGGCGCTTGCGCCGATTGGCCGTCGGATTGGGAGGCGCTTGCGGATCGTTGCCTTGCGGCCGGCCAGACCAAGCCCACGCCGCTTCTGCTGCGCTATGGACCCGGTGATCACAACCGCCTTCACCAGGATCTTTACGGGCCGCTGCATTTCCCATTTCAGGTTGTGATCGGGTTGGACCGGCCAGGCGCAGATTATGAGGGCGGGGCGCTCTGCCTAACGGAAACCCAGCCGCGCCGGCAGTCTCGCGTGGAAAGCCTGATCCTGGAGCAGGGCATGGCGGCGTTCCTTCCCGTGCGTGAGAGGCCCATGCGCGGCGCAAGGGGTTGGAACCGCGTGCAAATGCGCCATGGCGTGTCGACGATCCGCGCGGGCCTTCGTCGGACTTTGGGGATCATTTTTCACGACGCCGCCTAGCGGAAGGGCGAGCGGCCCCACTTGACAGTCCGACCCGGTCGGCGCGTCAATTTCCTATGACCGAGACCGCACGAACGCCGAACCCCGACGCGCCGCCGCTGGATCCGCATATGCGGGCGCTTCTTGACGTGATGGCGCGGCAGCCGGCGGTTCCCTTCGCGTCGATCCCCATCGCACAGTCCCGTGCGGCGCTGAAACAGGCATGGGCGATGCTGGATCGACCGGATGTTTCGGTTCCGCGGGAGGAGCGTCTGTCCATCGACGGGCCGCATGGGCCTGTGCCTGTGTTCGCCACCTGGCCTGAGGCCTCGCCCGAAACGCCGCTTCCCATCGCGATTTACATCCATGGCGGAGGGTTTTGCCGCGGCGACGCCGCGGCCTATGCACGGCAATGCCGCTATTTCACGCGCGAAGCGCGCTGCCTGATTTTGAATGTCGACTACCGCCTCGCGCCGGAACACCCGTTCCCCCAAGGACTTCAGGATTGCGAGGCGGTTTGGCGGTGGGCGCTCGACCATGGCGCGCAGCTGGGCGGGGATCCGGAACGGATCGCGTTTTTCGGCGACAGCGCGGGCGCCAATTTCTCCGCCGTGTTGAGTTTGATCGCGCGGGACGCTGGCCGTCCGGCGGTTTGGCAGGGCCTGATCTATCCCGCCGTCGATTTGCGCAGCCATTTGGACTACGAATCGCGGCGGCTCTTCGACGGCGGTTATTACTTCCTCGATCGTGATCGCCTGTATTGGTATTTCGACGCTTATCTCCGCGATCCGGACAACGCGTCCGATTTTCGGGCGTCACCGCTTTTCGCCGAGAGCCATGCGGACTTGCCGCCCGCCCTGATCGTCACCGCGGAATGCGACATGCTTCGAGACGAGGGGCGGCTCTATCACGATGTCTTGCTGAAGGCGGGGAGCCAGAGCGAGTATCGCGAAATGCAAGGGGCGGCCCATGGAATCATGTCGTTTTCCGCACGCGTGCCGCTGGCCTTCGAAGTCCAAGGTTTGATCGCCGCGCGTCTTGCGGCGGCGTTGCACCCGCCGGAATAGGGAGGATCAGGACGCCCATGCTGTTAGGCCTGATGCAGGATCGGCCGCTGATGATCAGCAGCCTGATCGATTATGCGGAGCGCTATCACGGCGACACGGAAATCGTCAGTCATTCGGGCGAGGGGCGGAAGGATCGCACCACCTACGCCGCCGCCGCGGCCCAGGCGCGTCGGCTCGCGGGGCTTCTCACCGAATGGGGGGTGCAACCCGGTGACCGTGTGGCCACCATGGCGTGGAACGGCCGCCGGCATTACGAGTTGTTCTATGGCGTTTCCGGGACCGGCGCGGTGTTGCACACGGTCAATCCACGCCTGTTTCATGATCAGATCGAGTACATCCTCAATCACGCGGCCCCGAAAATCCTCTTCATGGAGCCGGATTTCGTCGGTTTGATCGAGGAGTGCGCGCCGCGTCTCGAACATCTTGAGCGGGTTGTGATCCTGTGCGCGCCGGAAGACATGCCGGAGACGCACCTGCCTAAGGCGGAAAGCTATGACGCGCTCGTGGACGGGCGCTCGGACGCCTTTCAGTGGCCGACTTTCGATGAGCGGGCGGCCTCGGCGCTTTGCTACACCTCCGGCACCACGGGGCATCCGAAGGGCGTCCTATACTCGCACCGCTCGACCGTGCTGCATGCGTTGGCTGCGGCGCATCCGACCTCGATCGGGGTGACGACCCAGGACGTCGTGATGCCTGTTGCGAACATGTATCACGCGGCCGCTTGGGGGCTGCCCTATATCTGCACGATGGTCGGCGCGAAGCAGGTGCTGCCCGGCCGCCAGGCCGACGGCGCGAGTCTTCAGATGCTGATCGAAAGCGAGGGCGTCACGCTGTCCGGCGGTGTTCCCACGATTTGGACCATGCTGTTCCAGCACTTGGACAAGACCGGCACGGATATCGAAAGTTTGGAGCGAGTTTTGATCGGCGGCTCCGCAGCGCCCGAATCCATGATCAACCGGTTTCGCGACCGTCACGGCGTGCAAACGCTGCATATCTGGGGGATGACTGAGACCAGTCCGGTGGGAACGATCGCCACACTTACCGCAAAGGTGGCTGCGCTTCCGGATGAGGCGCGTGCTTCGGTCCTTCAAAAGCAGGGCCGCGTCGCCTGGGGCTGCGATCTTAAGATCACGGATGAGGACGGGCGCGAATTGCCCCATGACGGCGATGCGACCGGCATGTTGTGGGTTCGCGGCCCGTGGATCGCCTCCGGCTATTACGGCCGAGACGATGAAGACGTCCTCGACGACGAGGGTTGGTTTCCCACCGGCGATGTCAGCGCGCTCGACCCCTATGGCTATATGCGGATTGCGGACCGGGCCAAGGACGTCATCAAATCAGGCGGCGAGTGGATCAGCTCCGTTGACGTGGAGAACGTCGCTTGCGGCCATCCGGACGTCCATATGGCCGCGGTGATCGGCGTGCATCATCCGAAATGGGAGGAGCGCCCGCTCCTGATCGTCGTGGCGAAAGAGGACCGATCGCCGGACAAGTCCGACATTTTGGGGTTTCTTGAAGGCAAGATCGCGAAATGGTGGATGCCGGACGACGTGGTGTTCGTGGATGAATTGCCGCTGACGGCGACCGGAAAAATCGCGAAACGTGTTCTCCGAGATATGTGGCGGCATCATTTGGAGAGCGCGTGATCCTGGGGCGCAACGTCAAATATCTGCCGAACCAACACCGCCAAGTCTCGCGCCGCATAGGGTTTTTGGAGAAAGGCGACGCCGCGTCGCTCGAGCGCGTCGAGGTCGACGCCCTCGGGATAGGCGGAGGTCAGGACGATGGGAATGTCGGCGAAGGACGGTTCGGATAAAAGTTTCAGACCGTCCGGCCCGCGAGGCAAGCGATAGTCGGTGATCACGAGGTCGATCGCCTGGCGGCTCCGCACAAGCGTCAGCGCCTGCAAACCGTCTTCGGCATAGAAGACGCGGTAACCCGTATCGGACAAGAGCGCGCCAACCGTTTCGCGTAATGCGTCGTCGTCCTCCACCAACAGGATCGACTCCCCGCGGCCCCGCATCGCGGGGGCGTGGACGGCGCTCGGCGCATCGCGCGTGGTCTCCGCCTCGGTCGCCGGAAGAATGAGGCGGATGGAGCAGCCTTCGCCCTCTTGGCTTTCGATGTCGACGCGCCCGCCCATTTGGTTCACGAGTCCATGCGCCATACTGAGGCCAAGACCGCTGCCCTGACCGACGGCTTTGGTGGTGTAAAAGGGCTCGAACGCCCGCTCCAACACGGCTTTCGACATGCCGAACCCGGTGTCGTCGATCCGTATCACCACATAGCTCGCCGCTTTCGGATCCGGCGCGACGCTCTTGCCGTCGACGCTGTCAAAAATATCGATGCGCAATTGGCCGCCTTCGGGCATGGCGTCTCGCGAATTGATGCAAAGATTGACGACCGCTGTTTCCAGCATTTGCCGATCGCCGACAATCGCATGAACGCTCCGCGATAT